>JAXDLV010000164.1:0-3064 GCA_034666445.1 Chloroflexota bacterium
GTCGAGGACGGCGGCCGGGTCCGCCTCGAGCTGGGCCCGGACCCACTCGGTGTGGCCCACCAGCGACACGAGGTCGATGCCGTGGCGCGCCGGGAGATAGGGCCGGAGGTAGTCCGCGCCGCTGCGCCATTTGATCAGCGCGCCGTTGCGGTTGCCCCGGCGATGGTGGAACCAGCCCGCCGCCACCTGGACCATGCCCTTGAAGAAATCGCTGCCCGCCTCGTGGCGGTGGGGCATCCACGCCTCCTCCCAGGCTTCGTGGGCCTCCCAGAACTCGCCGGCGTTGAACAGCTCCACCCCCCTGGCCAGGCCCGGCTCGTCGCGGAACCGGTCGGGTTCGTCGATCACCCGGTGGCGGTCTCCTCGAACGCGGCTGCCGCCGCCGCGCGGATCTCGGCGATGGCCGCGCGCCGGCCGTCGGGATGGCGGTGCACCGCTGACCCCGCCACCAGCAGGTTGGCGCCAGCACCCGCCACCGCGGCAGCGGTTTTCACCGAGATGCCGCCGTCGACCTCGACGTCCACCGCGAGGCCGCGGCGGCGGATCTCCGCCCGGGCCTCGGCGACCTTGTCGGTCATCGTCGGGATGAACGCCTGCCCCCCACGGCCGGGGTTGACGGTCATCACCAGGACAAGGTCCGCCAGGTCCAGCGCCGCGGCGATGGTCTCGAATGGGGTCGCCGGGTTGAGGGCCACGCCAGCGGCCTTTCCCGCGGCGCGGATGTCCTGGAGCAGCAGGTGCAGATGCCTGGTGGCCTCAGCGTGGACGATCACGACGTCGCAGCCGGCCTCGGCGAAGGCCTGCCACTGGGCCTCCGGGCGGTCGACCATCAGGTGGGCCTCAAATGGCAGCCCGCTACCCCCGCGCACGGCGGCCACCTGGTCGGCGCCGTGGGTGATGCGGGGCACGAACGAGCCGTCCATGATGTCCCACTGCACCCGGTCCGCGCCGGCCGCCTCGAGGTCGGCCAGCTCCTCGGCGAGACGACCCTGGTCGGCGTCCAGCATCGAGGGGACAACCTGCAGGGTGCGCGTCTCCACGGGGGCAATGCTATTCGCCCCCGGGACGGCGGGCGCCGGATATCGCCTAACATGGCGGGATGCTTGGCGGGGTGGGGGAGCAGGGCCTGCGGCTGCCGGCTGCGCGCGTCGTCTGCACGCTGCTGGTGGCGATGGTGCTGTCGGTGCTGCCCGCGATGGCCGGTCCTCGCCTGGCGTCCGCGGCGGCGTGCACCGCCCAGGCGCCGAACGCATTCCCCAACGACCCCGAATACGCCCGCGCCGAGAACGACCAGTCGTCGGGGTACACGTGGGACGGGGAGCAGTGGTACCTCTACGGCTGCCTGCCCCAGGGCGTGCCCCTTGCCTCCGACCCCGAGGGGGCCAGCGGCATGAGCGTCGACCGGGTGTGGAACGACCTCGGCAACCGCGGCCGCGACGACGTCAAGGTCGCCTACATGGAGGGCGGGATCAACTGGCGAATCGGCAGCAGCTGCGAGCTGAAGGACCGCGCCTGGCTCAACACGGCGGAGCTACCCCACCCCCAGGACGCGCAGGGTAAGACGGCGACCGAGCTCGGCCAGAACGGCGACCCCTACGACCTCAACGCCGACGGCGTGGTCAACGTCGAGGACTACCTCGACGACCCCCGCATCCCGGCCGCCGAGGTGGGCATGCACCGCAGCCCCGGCGACGTCAACCAACCCTTCCTCCACCAGGTCTGCGCCACCACGATCCCAGACAACGCGGGAACCAACATCACCCCGGAGGACCTGATCGTGACCTTCGGCCACTGCCAGGTGACCAACGGGAACCTTGGCGACTGCCCGGCGGGCGGCAGATTCGACAACGACGGCAACGGCTACCCCAATGACATCAACGGCTGGAACTTCAACCGCGACAACAACGATCCCCAGACCGAGCAGAGCGTTTACGGGCACTTCAACGGCGAGTCGGGGCAGCTGGTGGGCGAGGCCGACAACGGCTACGCCGGCGCCGGGATGTGCCCGCTGTGCCGCTACATCCCCATCAAGGCCGGCGACGAGGCCATCGACCGGCCCGACCGCGTGGCCGAGGCGATCGCCTACGCCGCCGACAACGGCGTCAACGTCATGGACGTCACCGATGCCTCAGTGGGCCTGACCCCGGAGATGAAGGCCGTCATCGACTACGCCTACCACAAGGGGATGGTGATCGCGTGGGCCAGCAACGACTTCGAGTCGGCTGACCACACCGACGGGATGTACTGGCCCCACGTGTGGCCGGGCAACTCCGTCACCGGCGACCAGTCCACACGCGGCGGCGCCACCTGCCCGCCGCAGCTCAGCTCCAACAGCCTGCTGTGCGCCTTCGTCAAGACCAACCACACGTACCGCGCGCGCTCGTCGCTGACGTCCTACGGGCCGCATTCGCTGTTCTCGGTGCCCAACACCGACGGCTCGACCTCCACCGGCACGCCGACCCAGGCCGGCGTCGCCGCGCTGGTGGTGGCCGAGGGGCTCGACGCCGTCGACGCGAACCAGATCGCCTTCCCGTTGGACGCCGAGGAGGTGCGCCAGGTGGTGCGCAGCACAGCCAGCTACATCGGCCCGCTGCCGGCCTGCCCGCTCTGCTTCCAGGGCATATCGGGGGCCAGCTTCAACATCCAGTACGGCTATGGCCGTCCGAATGTCTACAGGGCGGCGGTGGCGGTCGACAACGGCGAGATCCCGCCGACGGCCGACATTCTCAGCCCGGACTGGTACCAGCTGGTTGACCCCACCCGGCAGTCCACCCTCCACGTAACCGCCGACGTCGCCGCGCGCCGCGCTACCGGCTACACGTGGGAGCTGCAGTACGGGCTTGGGCCGGAGCCGCTGGACAGCGCCTGGCAGACGTTTGCCTCCGGCGCCGGCACGACGGCGCAGTCGGTTGGTGGTGACATCGACCTCTCCGCGATCCCGGCCTCCGCCTGGTCCGGCGCCTACAGCGTCGACCCGTCGAGCCGCCTGACGATCGAGAGCTACGACGTCAGCGTGCGGGCGGTGGTCCACGCCGACGGCGACACCGGGGCCAACCCGTGGAAG
>JAXDLV010000165.1:0-14497 GCA_034666445.1 Chloroflexota bacterium
GTGCGCGGGGTGGGCTACCGGGGCGACCGCCACGACGCCGCGACGATGCCCGCCGGCGCCGAAGCGCGGGCTTAGACTTGGTGCCTTGAAGGGACGATCGGTGACCCGCGCCAGCACGCGCGCCAGCCGTGCCGCGACTGGCGCCAGCCGTTCTCCGGCAGCCAACGGACGGCGGGCCGCCGGTGCCCGCGCCAACGGCATTGCGGCCAGCACCAAGGACGGCGCCCCCGGGTACATCAACCGCGAGCTCTCGTGGCTGGAGTTCAACTCGCGGGTGCTGGCACTGGCCGAGGACACCGCCGCACCACTGCTGGAGCGGGCCAAGTTCCTCGCCATCGTGAGCCAGAACCTCGACGAGTTCTTCCAGGTCCGGGTGGCCGGCCTCAAGGAGCAGGTGGGCGCCGGGGTGGCCACCACCGCGCCGGACGGGCTCAGCGCCCCCGAGCAGCTCCGCGGCATCCGCGACCGGGTGCGCGGCCTGGTCGAGCGCCAGGTCCGGCTCTTCGAGGACGACGTCGCCCCCCGGCTGCGCGAGGCGGGAATCAGCATCATCGGCCCCGACGCCCTCGACGAGGAGGAGGCGGCCTGGCTGCTGAAGCTCTTCAAGGAGCGCATCTTCCCGGTCCTCACCCCGCTCGCGGTGGACCCCGCGCACCCGTTCCCGTACATCTCCAACCTCTCTCTCAACCTCGCGGTGCAGGTCCGCGACCCGGTCCGCCGCCGCACCCGTTTCGCGCGGGTCAAGGTCCCCCCCATCCTGCCCCGCTTCTTCGTGATGCCGGACGGCGCCCGCTTCATCCCGCTGGAGCAGGTGATCGCGACCCACCTCGACACCCTCTTCCCGGGGATGAGGGTTGTGGCCCACCATCCCTTCCGCGTAACGCGCAACGCCGACCTCGACCTGGAGGAGGACGAGGCCGACGACCTCCTGGCGGCGATCGAGACCGAGCTGCGCCGCAGCCGTCGATTTGCCGACGTCGTCCGGTTGGAGGTGGACCCCGGGATGTCGGACGAGGTGCGCAGCCTCCTCACCCGTGAGCTGGAGCTGGAGGACGACGACGTCTACGTCTGCGACGGCCTCCTCGACCACGGCGGCCTCTGGGACCTGCACCGCCTGGAGCGGCCGGACCTGAAGGACCCCGCCTGGCCCGGCGCCGCGCAGGCCCGCCTCGCCCCAGGGCCCGCCGGCGGGCCGCCCAACTACTTCCGGGTGCTGCGCGAGGGCGACGTGCTGGTGCACCACCCCTACGAGTCGTTCGCGACGTCGGTCGAGGGCTTCATCGAGCAGGCCTCGCGCGACGCCGACGTGCTGGCGATCAAGCAGACGCTCTATCGCACCTCCGGGCCCGAGGGCGGCATCATGCGGGCCCTGATCCGCGCCGCCGAGCGGGGCAAGCAGGTGGTGGCCCTGGTCGAGCTGAAGGCGCGCTTCGATGAGCGCGCCAACATCGCTTGGGCCCGCGCGCTGGAGGAGGCCGGTGTCCATGTCGTCTATGGGCTGGTGGGGCTAAAGACCCACGCCAAGACCACGCTCGTGCTGCGCCGCGAGCAGGGCGCGATCAAGCACTACGTCCACATCGGCACCGGCAACTACAACCCCGTGACCGCGACGGTCTACGAGGACATCGGGCTGATGTCGACGGACCCGGTCCTCGGATCGGACCTCGCCGAGCTGTTCAACTACCTCACGGGCTACAGCCGGCAGCGCAGCTGGCGCCGCCTGGTGGTGGCGCCGGTCGGCCTGCGGGTGGCGATCTTGGAGCTGATCGAGCGCGAGGCGTCCGCCCCCGACGGCCGGGTGATCATGAAGATGAACAGCCTCGTCGACGAGGAGGTCATCAACGCGCTCTACGCGGCCTCCCAGGCGGGCTGCGAGGTCGACCTGGTCACGCGCGGCATCTGCTGCCTGCGGCCGGGCGTACCCGGCCGGTCGGAGAACATCCGGGTGAGGTCGATCGTGGGACGCTACCTGGAGCACTCCCGTATCTACCGGTTTGGCAGCGAGGCCCGCGGGGTGGACTACTACGTCGGCTCGGCGGACATGATGCCGCGCAACCTTGACCGCCGCGTCGAGGTCCTCGTACCGGTCGTCGATCATGCGCTGAAGGAGCGGCTCGGCTCGATCCTCGAGACCAACCTGCAGGACGACACCCTGGCATGGACCCTCAACCCCGACGCGACGTGGACCAAGGTCCCGACGGTCGAGGGGGTCAACACCCACCTCCGCCTCCAGGCAGACGTGATGCAGGAGAGCCAGCCCGCGGGAACCGGTGCCTGAGCCCGGCCTGCGGCTGGAGGACCCGGTACCCGTCACCCCTGCGCCCGGCTCCGGCAACGGCCACGGCGCGCCGGCCGAGAGCGCCGAGCGACGGCTTACGACGGTCTTCTGGGACACCGGCGACCTCCGCCTGGCGCGGTGGGGAGGCAGCCTCAGGCACAGGTCCGACGAGGGCTGGACCCTTGCGCTGCCTCCCCTCCCCGGCGCCACGCCCCCGCCGGGTGACGCCAGCGGCGAGCTGCACTTCCCCGGCGACGGCCAGGCCCCCCCGGCCGCCGCGCTCGACCTGCTGGTGGCCTTTTCCCGCGGCGCCGAGCTCGAGGCCGTCGCGCGGGTGCGGACCCGCGGAGCGGCGTTCGGCCTGGGCCCGAGGTCCGACGCGCCCGCGGACGTCGTGGTCGCGGCGGTCGACGGCGACGCCAGCGCCGGCGCCGTCCTCCAGGCGGCCGTCGCGGGCTCGGTCGCCCGCCTGCTCCTACACGACCCCCGGGTCCGCCTCGCCCCCGACCCCGAGGCGGTGCACCAGGCGCGGGTCGCCACCCGGCGCCTGCGCTCCGACCTGCGCACCTTCGGCGCGCTGGTCGACCCCGGCTGGACGGCAGACCTGCGCGAGCGCCTGAGCCGGCTGGCCGACCTGCTGGGCGAGGTGCGCGACGCCGACATCATGAGCGCGCGACTTACCGTCCGGGCGCGCGAGGTGGGCCTGGCGGGCGGCCGCGCTCGCGGCCTTTCGACGCGCCTGTCGGGTCAGCGCCGCTCCGCCCGCGCCCGCCTGCTCGCGGCGATGCGCGGCGAGGAGTACCTCGCGCTGCTGCAGGACCTCGTTGCCGCGGCACGGGAGCCACGGTTGCAACCCCTGGCCGAGGCGCCCGCAGCGGAGGTGATGGTGCCGATGGCGGCGCGAACCTGGAGCCGGTTGGAGAAGGCGGTCAAGCGACTTGGCAAAGCGCCGAGCGACACCGAGCTGCACGCCGTCCGAATCGCAGCCAAGCGCGCGCGCTACGCCGTCGAGGTGCTGGTGCCGGTGGCCGGCCGCCGCGCCCGGCGCATGGCCGACGCCATCGGCGAGCTGCAGACCACGCTTGGCGAGTACAACGACGCCGTCGTCACCGTCGCCTGGCTGCGGCAGGCCGCGGAGGGCGTCGACGCCGCGACGGCCTTCATCGCCGGTGCGCTGACCGAGCGCGAGCGGGGCACCGCCGACGCCCGCCGCGGCGCCTGGCCGGCGGCCTGGAAGAAGCTGTCCAAGAAGAAGCTGCGGGGCTGGCTGGAGCCGTGAGCGAGGTCGCGTCGCGAATCGCCAACCTGGTGGAGGACGCCGTCCGCGCCGCCCTCGACGACCGTGACGTTGTCCGCGCCGCCGGTGGCGTCGTCTATCGCACCACCGATGAGGGGGTCGTGGAGGTGGTGGTCATCCACCGGCCGGAGTACGACGACTGGTCGCTGCCCAAGGGCAAGACCAAGAGCGGTGAGCGCCTGGAGGCGACCGCGCTGCGCGAGGTCGAGGAGGAGACCGGGCTGATCTGCCTGGTGGCACGCTCGTTGGGAACGCTCGACTACATCGACCGGCGGGGCCGCGAGAAGGTCGTGTGGTACTGGCTGATGCGGGCGGTGGGTGGCGAGTTCAAGCCCACCGAGGAGGTGGACCGGATGCGCTGGCTACCCTTCGAGGCGGCCCTCAAGAAGCTCAGCTACAAGCACGACCGCGACCTGCTGCTGCGCGCCGGGCCCATAGGCTGAGGGCGCGGCCGAGGCCGCGCCCCGTGCTACAGCGGGGTTGCCGCCTTGACCTGCCTGGTCAGCTTCTTGGCCTGCCGGCGGGCCTTCCCCCGGGTCTTCTTGACGTTGGCGACAACGCTCTTCTGGACCTGCCGGAAGGCGCTCTCCAGCTCCGCGACCCGCTCCTGCAGGCCCTCGATGGACACCGGAGGCGCCGCGCTAGGTCGAGCGCTTCGGCCGCCGCCGCCTGAGCCAGACTTCTTCTTCTTGCCGCCCTTGCTCCCGGCAGCCGAGCGGCGGGCGCTGGTTGCGCCCTTGCGCGCGCCGGTCGAGGCGGCCTTGGCCGTACGCGTTGCCGCGGTGGTGGCCTTGCGCGCCGTCGACTTGACGGCCCGGGTCGCCTTCTTGGCGGTGGTGCTGGCCTTGCGGGCGGTGGACTTCGCGGTCGACCGCGCCGTGCTGGTGGCCTTCTTGGCGGTGGACTTCGCGGTGGTCGTCGCCTTGCGCGCCGTCGACTTTGCCGAGCTGGTCGCCTTGCGCGCCGTCGACTTCGCCGTCCTGGTCGCCTTGCGGGCGGTGGACTTCGCGCCGGTGGTCGCCTTCTTCGCGCTGGAGCGCGCCTTGGTGGTCGTCTTCCGTGCGCCGGTGCCGGCCTTGCGCGCGGGGGCGGTTGTCTTGCGACGGGCCGCGGGCTTGGAAGCCCTGGCCGCCGGCTTCTTCCTCTTGGACATCGTGCCTCCTTCCGTTACAGCTGATGGCTGCGGGCTCTTCGCAGCATAGTGTGTTGGCGCCGTGTAATGCGCGCGCCGAACGCGCGGTTATCGAGAGGTTGCGCGTGCGACGGGCGTGGCGATCAGGGCGGCGCCGATCGCCCCCGAGAGGTCGCCCAGCTCCGCGAGCAGCATCTTCGGGGGCCGCTTATCCGCCAGCAGGTGTGGCTTCATCGCCCGCTCGATGCGCGCGACAAACGGCTTGCCCAGGCGGTCACCCAGTCCTCCACCGATGACGAACGCCTCCACGTCGAGCAGGTTCTGTGCCGACGCCAGCGCGACGCCGAGCGCGGCCACGCCGTCGTCCACCAGGCGGCGCGCCATGCGGTCGTCGTTGGCCAGCGCCTTGGCGATCACGCCGCTGGCCAGGTGGTCGCGGCCGCGGGCCTCCATGAGGTCGAAGAGGACCGTCTTGCGGCCGCGCTTGACCCAGCGGCGGGCGGTGCGCTCCATGCTCAACCGGCCGGCGTAGGCCTCGAGGCAGCCGCGCCGGCCGCAGCCGCAGCGGCGGCCATTCGGCTTCACGACCATGTGGCCGATCTCGCCCGCCGCGCCACGGCCGTCGCGCAGGCTGCCCTCCAGGACGAGGCCGCCGCCGACGCCGGTGCCGACGAACACCCCGATGAAGTCCCGGTAGGGGCGGCCGGCGCCGAGGCGCTGCTCGCCGACCACGGCGACGCTGACGTCGTTGTTGATGCGCACCTCCGCGCCCCCCACCGCGGCAGCCACGGCCCGTCCCAGGGCAAAGCCCTCGAACATCGGCAGGTTCACGGCGCGGACGACTGTGCCGTCCTGCCCCTCGACGGTGCCTGGAAAGCCGATTCCCACCCCGGTGATCGACGTGATCGTCGCCCCCGCCTCGGCGGCGGCCGTGTCCATCGTCTTGACGATCGCCGCGGTCACGTCCTCAGCACCGCCCTGGGGAGTGAGCTCGCGGCCCTTGCCCACGACCTCCTCGCCGCGCATCAGGACGGTCTGGATCTTGGTCCCGCCCAGGTCCACCCCCGCTACCAGCGGGGCGCGGCGGGCGGCGGCGCGACGTGTCGTCGTGGGCATGGCGCATAGCGTAGTCGGGGGCACGCCACAATGGACGCACCCATCAGGGAGGGAGCCAATGGCCGAGACCTCACGCTCAGTCGAAACCAGTGCCTCGCCAGGGACGGTGTGGCGGACATGGTCCGACCCGTCGACATGGGGCGCATGGAACCCGGATGTGGAGAGCGCCTCGGCCGCCGGGCCAATGGCGGAGGGGGTCACCGGGCGCATGACAACCAGGGCCGGGGGCACCCACGAAATCCACTTCGAGGCGGTCGAGGACGGCCGGGCGTTCACGCTTGTGACCCGCCCGGTGCCGCTGGCGACGTTCTATTTCCGGTGCGAGATATCCCCTCGCGAGGATGGCGCGCGCCTGACGCAGTCGATCGCGATGAAGGGGCCGTCGGCCTTCTTCTTCCGCGCGGTCGCGACAAAGCAGATCGTGGAATCGTTCACCCCGATCCTCGAAGGGCTGAAGGCGAAGGTCGAAGCAGACTAGGCAGCCGCCTGGCGGCGCCGCCCGGCCGCGGTAGTAACCCGCCCGGGTAGCTCCCGGTCAGTGACCAGTGACTCGGGGTCCTACCGGCCCGGCAACGACGACGACTTCAACCGGCTGTACCGCGAGAGCTACCGCAAGGTGGTCGGCACCCTCACCGGTGTCCTCGGCGGCGACCTGGCGGCGGCTGAGGACTGCGCCCAGGAGGCGTTCGTCAAGGCCTACCGGGCATGGCCCCGGTGGAGGCCTGTAGCCCCTGCCGAGGCCTGGGTGCACAGGATCGCCCTCAACCAGGCCACATCGCACCGCCGTCGCGAGAAGCTTCGCCATGTCGACGAGCTGGTCCGCCGCCTGGGCCGGCCCGAGCCCCAGGCCGGGCCGGGGGACCGCGGGGTGGTGGCCGACGCGCTGCGGCGGATGCCCGTCGAGCAGGCGGCGCTGATCGTGCTCCGCCACCACCACGGATACAGCAACCGGGAGATCGCGGTGGCGCTCGGCGTCCCCGAGACGACGCTGGGCTCGCGCCTGCAGACGGCCCTCCGGCGCCTTCGCCAGGAGCTGGGGTCGACCGACATCGACGTCGTTACTTCAAAGCCGTCGCGCGTTGTATCCCCAGAGCCATGGAAGGAGCGCGGCGAGCAATGACCCCACAGGACTTCGAGACCGAGCTGACGCGCGCCCTCGACCGGGAGCTCTCGGTGGCCGACGCGGTTGACGTCAACCCCGCCAACGCCCGCTACCAGCGCCTCCGCCGGCCCGCCTACCGCGGCCTGCCGCTGATGGCCCGCATCCTGTCCGCACTGGCGCCCGTGGCCACCGCCAAGGTGCTGGCCGCCGCCACGGCCGGGGCGGTCGTCCTCGGCACCGGCGCGGTCATCGCCACGGAGAACGGCGGGCTGCCGCTCGCTGGTCCAGGCCAGGTGCAGACCACCCTTCCCTCCGCGACCAGCTCGCCGATCGCATCGCCATCGTCCAGTCCTGACCGCGGCTCCAACCCCGGCGATGACCGGGGCGGAGACGGGTCCGAGGGCAGCAGCGGCCCGGGCCCGGGTGGGTCCCGGGATGACGCCGACGGCAACAGCGGTCCCGGTGGCGGCGACGACCACCCCGCTGCCACACCGGGGCCGGGGGATGACAGCAGCGGCCCTGGTGGGGGCGGCGGCGGCGAGGACGACCACAGCGGACCAGGCGGCGGCCAGGCGAGCCCCACCCCCCAGCCATCACCGACATGCTCCCCGAGCCAGGGCATCTCCTCCGAGGGCGGTGACAGCGGCGGCTCACGATCAGGCCGTGACCACGGCGAGGACGTTTGCTGACCAATCTGCATCGGGGTTCGTTACTCGGTGCGGCCCGCGCGTTCTCTGTTCAAGCAGCCGGCATGAAGGGGCCCGGCACCACCGTCAAAGGAGCAGAGCAGATGAAGACACGGATCGGAATACTCGGGTCAAGCAGGGCACGGCTTGTCCTGCCCCTCGCCGCGGCGTCGGCGCTGGTCGCCGGCATCGTGGTTGCCTCGGCCAGCAGCGGCGGAGGCCGTGCCAGCCGCTCGAACAGCCTGGTCACCGCGGCCGGGAGCCCCTCCCCGAGCGACGAGGTGAGCCCGGAGGCGACTGGCGGAGCCAGCCCCGAGGCGTCCTCGAGCCCCGAGGCCACCCCCAGCCCCGACCCCACACCAACGACATCCCCGAGCGCCTCGCCGACAGCCGAGCCCGGTGAGGACGAGAACGAGGTGGAGAACGAGAACGAGAACGAGGCCGGCGAGCACCAGGACCGTACCGACCAGGCCGGCGATGACGGCGACCACCAGGAGCGCGGCGGTGACGGTGGTGACCGAGGTGGCCGTGGGGGTGATGACGACAACCAGGGCGGCGACAGCGGTCGCGACTGACAGGGTCCCCTTCCGGGAGGGGAGCGTCCTTCGGGGCGCTCCCTTCCTCCTTTAACCCGGCCTTATTTGCGGACCTGCTCCAGGGCCGCCTCGACGGCGATGCAGAGGTCTTCGACGTAGTCGATGCCGGCGTCCTCGGCCAGGCGCCGAGCCTCCACCGACACGATCCCCTGCTGCAGCCAGATCGCGCCGGCGCCGATCGCCACCGCCTCACGCGCGACGGCGGCGGCCTCGGAGCTGGGGCGGAACACGTCGACCAGGTCCACGTGCTCCTCGATCTCGGACAGGGAACGGTACGCCCGCTCGCCGAAGAGCTCGGTCGCGTGGGGGTTTACGGGCAATATCCGGAACCCTCGCCGCTGCAGCGCGAGCGGCACCGAGCCGGCGGCCTTCATGCGGTCGCGCGAGGCGCCCACCACGGCAACGGTGGTGCTCTCCTGGAGGATCTCGCGCGGCGTGCGGGCCATGCCCAAAGGTACACGGCACCCAAGTCGACTAGCATCGGCTGATGGCCGAACGCTTCGTTGCCACAGTCGGCGGCGACGCGCCCCTGGAGCCCGGCGCGCTGCCGCTGCTCGAGGTGCCGGCCACGGTGGTCGAAGCGCTGGGCGGCGCCCAGAAGCCCAGGGTGCGCGTCACCCTCAACGGTCACACGTATCGAAGCACCGTGGCCGTCTACGACGGCCGCTTCTACCTGCCCGTCAACCGGGAGAACAAGGCTCGTTCCGGCGTCGAGCTGGGCGACGCGATCGAGGTCACGCTCGACCGCGACGATGCGCCCCGGACGGTGGAGATCCCCGCCGACCTGGCGGCCACCCTGGCGGACAGCCCCGGCGCCCGGGAGCGCTTCGAGGCGCTGTCGTACACGGCCCGCCGGGAGCGGGTCGAGGCGCTGCTTTCGGCCAAACGCGAGGAGACGCGGGCGCGGCGCCTCGCCACGATCGTGGGAGAGCTCGCGTGAGGCGAGCGGCGCTCGGCTGCGCCCTTGCCCTCACCACGGCATTGGGGTCGCTCATGTTCCCCACGGCGGCCGCGGCCGACCCGTTCAACCCCTGCGACAACGCCCCGCTGCCGGTCTGCACCAGCGCGCTGGGACCGATCGTCGACGTCACCGCCGACTGGCGCTCCTACCAGGCCGCCCTGGTCCAGCCGATACCGGTCGCCGACTATGCGTCCGACCCCGCCATCCTCGCGGGCCTCCCGGGGATGACCACCTGCGGCAACGAGACGGGCAGCCCGACGGACAACGGGGAGGCGATACCGGCGGCCACCACCGAGGCGCCGCCCATCGCAGGCCTGCCGGCGCCGCCCACTGGCTGGAACCTGGCCTCGCAGTACTGCGTGCTGCGCTACATCCCGGGGGACTTTACCCCGCTCTGCGAGGGGTGCGCCCGGCTCTTAATCAACTTCGACGGGATCCCCGGCACGGACATCGTCACCGACCCGGTGAGCCCCGGGGCGGAGGGACACTTCGCTCTGCGCGTCACCCCCAGCGCCGGCTTCGCGGTGACGGCGGTCATCAACGGCCACAGTCCCAACGCCAAGAACCTGTGCTCGGACAAGTTCTTCAACACATCGCCGGGCGCGGACTGCGCCAACCTCCTCATCAACGGCTTCGACACGTACGGGCTGGGCATGGAGGGCGACTCGGCGATCTACCACCACGTCACCGTCGAGGGCCGCTACTACAACGGGCCGTACTACCTCGCGGGTGACGGCGGCGAGGTCCCCTACCACTGGGTCCACGGCTTCTACATGGACCTCCAGCTGGGCGGCGCCGACGGCACCGCCTGGTACGCCGCCGGCTACCGCGGCAAGGGCGACGTCGCGCCGGACACGGACCTCTACCCCCCGGGGTACGCGTGCGCCTGCGAGCTGCTGCACACGAGCTGGTCGACGTCCTCCGCCATCACCGCGCTGGCGGCGGCGCCTTCCGAAAGCACGCCGTCACCGGGCCCCGGCGCCAGCGCCACCGGGGACGGCGGCCTGCCCGACACGGCGCGACCGGCCCCGCCCCTGGCAACGGGAAGCCTGGCGGCCGGCGTCATCCTTGCCGGCACCGTTGCGCTGTGGCGGCGCCGGGGGAGGCGAGCGGGGTGCTGAAGCCCGGCGCCGTCGCGCCCGACTTCACCCTCCCCGCAGGCGATGGCTCGACCGTGCGCCTCAAGGACCTCCGCGGCAAGCCGGTGGTCCTCTACTTCTACCCCCGCGACGACACCCCCGGCTGCACCACCCAGGCGTGCGGCTTCCGAGATACCCAGGCCGACTACGACCGCGCCGGGGCGCTGGTCTTCGGCATCAGTGGTGACGACGCCCGCTCGCACCGGCGCTTCGCCGACAAGTACGGGCTCAGCTTCCCCCTGCTCAGCGACCCCGACCACGCCGTCGCCACCCTCTATGACAGCTGGGGCCTGAAGAAGTTCATGGGCCGGGAGTACATGGGCATCATCCGCAACACCTTCCTGGTCGACCGCAGGGGTCGCCTCGCGAGGGTGTGGGAGAAGGTCAAGCCGGCGGGCCACGCCGAGGAGGTCCTCGAGGAGCTCAGCCGGCTGAGCTGACCCGACTGTCATGGTTTCGAAAGCCGCGGGGTGAGAATCTCCGGGCATGAGATCACGCATCAGCCTCCGCCGGGGCATGCCGGCGGGCATCGGCCTCATCCTCCTCGTATCGGCGTGCACGGTGCCGGTGCGGCTCGGCTCGCCCAGCTCCGCCACCCAGTCGCCCTCACCCGGCGCCGCCACCAGCGCCGCCCCGCAGGTCTCCGGCTCCCCCGTGGCGGTCCCGTCGGCGGCGGCGCCCAACGGCTCCGGCGCGCTGGCCGGCCTGCAGACCGAGATCCGGGCGCTCATCGAGGCGGTGCGCCCGTCGGTGGTGGAGATCGACACCAGCGCCGGCCTCGGGTCGGGTGTGGTGCTGAACGGCAATGGCGACATCGTCACCAACGCCCACGTGGTCGAGGGCGAGACGTCGTTCCAGGTCGTCGCCTGGGACGGCCACACCTACCAGGCCAGCCTGGTTGGCAGTGATCCCTCACGCGACCTCGCGTTGGTGCGGGTCAGCAGCGACAACAACCTCAAACCGGCCACCTTCGGGGACTCGAGCCAGGCCCGCGTGGGCGACATCGTCCTCGCCCTGGGCAGCCCCCTCGGCCTGAACGAGAGCGTCAGCGAGGGCATCATCAGTGCCCTCGGCAGGACCCAGTCCGAGAGCCGGTCGATCACCCTCACCAACCTGATCCAGACCACGGCGGCGCTCAACCCCGGGAACTCCGGTGGCGCGCTGGTCGACATCAGCGGCCACGTGATCGGCATCCCCACCCTGGCCGGTGGCTCGGGCCGCGGCGGCGCGGCCACCAACATCGGCTTCGCCATCCCCAGCGCCCAGGTGCTCAACGTCGCGCAGCAGCTGGGCTCCGGCGGCACCGTGACCCACAGCGCCCTGCCCTACATGGGCGTCAGCCTGGGTGACAACCCCGGTGGCGGCGCCCTGATCGACAGCGTCGTCGGCGGCGCCCCGGCAGACAAGGCCGGCGTGGAGGCCGGCTGGGTCATCACCTCCATCGGGGGCCACGCCATCGCCGACGCCGCCACCGTCAGCCAGGTGCTTGCCGGCTACAAGCCCAACGACACCGTCGACGTCGCATTCAAGCTCCCGGACGGGTCGACCCGGACCGTGACCATCACGCTCGGCGAGCGTCCCGCCAACCCATGACCAGAGGAGAACCGATGAACGAAGCCCAGGCCGTGCCCTCCCCCGAGCCCAGCCCCGGAGCCGAGCCGCCACTCACCCAGGACCAGGCGGCGCGCGTGCCGGCCGAGGTCGAGGAGATGCTGTTCGAGGTTCGCCGCCGCATCGTGGGCCAGGACCGCCTCCTGGAGCGCCTGCTGGTCGCGCTGCTGGCCGGGGGCCACGTCCTCCTCGAGGGCGTCCCAGGACTGGCGAAGACCGCCACGGTGCGCACCCTCGCCGAGGTCATCGGTGGCACCTTCGGCCGCGTCCAGTTCACGCCGGACCTCGTCCCCGCGGACCTCATCGGCACCCGCGTCTACAACCCCTCCACGGCGTCGTTCACGACTGAGCTGGGCCCCGTCTTCTGCAACCTGCTGCTGGCCGACGAGGTCAACCGCGCCCCCGCCAAGGTCCAGTCGGCCCTGCTGGAGGTGATGCAGGAGCACCAGGTGACCATCGGCAAGGAGACCCACAAGGTCGAGGAGCCGTTCCTCGTCCTCGCCACGCAGAACCCCATCGAGGCCGATGGCACCTATCCCCTGCCCGAGGCGCAGATCGACCGCTTCATGCTCAAGGTGCTGGTCGACTACCCCTCCCAGGCGGAGGAGATCGTGGTCGTCGAGCGGATGATCGGCGAGCCGATCGAGGTCAACCGCAAGATGACGCTGCAGAAGCTGCGGGAGATGCAGGCGCGGGTGCGCGCGATCTACGTGGACCCTGCCCTCATCTCCCACGCCACGTCGCTGTCGGCGGCGACGCGCAAGCCCGCGGACAGCGGCCTGCCGGAGTTCGCCGGGGCGATCGCGTACGGCGCCAGCCCCCGGGCATCAATCCACCTCGTCGAAGCCGCCCGGGCGCTGGCCTTCATCCGCGGCCGGACATACGTACTCGGCCACGACCTCACCGACGTCGCCCCCGAGGTGCTGCGGCACCGCATCGTCCTCAGCTACGACGGCATCGCGGACGAGGTGTCAACCGAGGCGATCATCAGCCGCCTGCTGGAGCGCCACCCGGCGCCCCGGCTGGACCTCGCGGACCGTGTCGCCAGCTGATTCCCGGCCACCGCGCGGCCAGGAGCCGGGGCGCGAGGCGCTCCGCCGGCTGCGCTGGCCCCTGGCCCACGAGCTGGGCGTCCATACCGCGGGCGACGAGCGTTCGCGCTACCGCGGGCCGGGCATCGAGTACGCGGACGTCCGCGAGTACGCCCCGCCCGAGGACGCCCGCCTGATCGACTGGAACCTCACAGCCCGATCCGACCGGCCGTACGTGCGCCTGGCGCAGCAGGACCGCGGGCTGGACGTCTGGCTGATCGTTGACGCCAGCCAGTCGCTCGACTGGGGCACGTCGCGGGTGCTCAAGCGCCAGGCCGCCCAGGAGCTGGTCGACCTGCTGACCATGGTGCTGGCGCGGCACGGCAGCCGCGTCGGCGCGATGGTGTTCGACGCGAGTCTGCGCCGCGTATTCGCGCTCACGGGCGGCCGCAACGGGCGGCTGCGCCTGATGTCCCGGGTCGAGGCCGAGGCCGCCAAGCCAGGCGCCGGCGCCACGGACCTCGCCGGCACCCTCGAGCGGGCGGGCCGGTTGATACCGCGCCCGTCCCTCGTAATCGTCATCAGCGACTTCCTGGTCACCGGCGACTGGCAGCGGCCGATGAAATCGCTGGCCATGCGCCACGACGTCGTCGCGGCGCGGATCACCGACCCCCGCGAGCGCGACCTCCCGGTGATCGGCATCGTCACCTTCGAAGACCCCGAGACGGGGCGCCAGGTCGACGTCGACACCACGAGCAAACGCCTTCGCGAGCGCTACCGGAAGGCCGCCGAGGAGCAGCGCGCGAGGCTGCTGGCGGACCTCCGCAGGGCGCGCGCCCAGCTGCTCGAGATCGACACCGCCCGGCCGGTGGTGACCCAGCTGATCAGCTACCTCCGGGCCCGCCAGCGCATCCGCGGCGGCCTGGGCACGCGGCGGGCGATTTGAGCTTCCAGCAGCCGGTCCTGCTATGGGCCCTGCTGGGCGTGATGGTCCTCGCAGGCTTCTACCTGCTGGCCCAGCGGCGGCGCAAGAAGTTCACCCTGCGCTTCACCGACGTGGCGCTGCTGTCCAGCGTGGTCGGCCGCCGGCCCGGCATCCGCAAGCACGTTGCGCCCTTCCTCTTCCTCTTCGGCGCCGCCGCCATGGTGGTGGCGATGGCGGGCCCGATCCTCAACCTCGAGGTTGCCCGCGACGACGCCAGCGTCCTGCTGGTGATCGACACGTCCGGCTCGATGGACGCCACCGACGTCGCCCCCACCCGCCTCGACGCCGCTCGCCGTGCGGCCCAGAGCCTGATCAAGCAGCTGCCCGGCAGCGCCCGGGTCGGGCTGGTCAGCTACAGCACCTTCCCGACGCTGGTGACCCCGCTCACGGATGACCGCGAGAGCGTGCTCTCGGCCCTGGACAACCTCCAGGCCGACGGCGGCACCGCCACCGGCGAGGCCCTCTCCCTGGCGGTCAAGCAGCTGGAGACCGCGACCCAGCCCCAGGCGGGCCAGCCGCGGCCACCGTCGATGATCGTGCTGCTCACCGACGGCGTGACCAAC
>JAXDLV010000166.1:0-7275 GCA_034666445.1 Chloroflexota bacterium
ACGTCCACGCCGGCCGCCCCGCGCTTCACCCCCAGGCCGCCTCCCGCTTGATGAGCCACACCGCCGACCCCCGGCCCGGCGCCAACCTGACCCCGCGGGAGCGCGACGTCCTGCGTCTCCTGGCCGAGGGGTTCGCCAACAAGGAGATCGGCCTCCGCCTGTTCGTCTCCGAGAAGACCGTGAAGACCCACGTGTCCAGCATCCTGGCCAAGCTCGAGGTGAAGGACCGCACCCAGGCCGCGCTGGCGGCCGTGCGCCAGAACCTGCTCGACTGAGCCTCGGTCTTAAGACCTAGGCCGGGTTCTGTCCCGCGCCCGATGCGGCGGCCAGCGTCGCGCGCGACGATGAGGACATGAAAAGGCTCGATGGAAAGACCGCACTGATCACCGGCGCGTCCAGGGGACTGGGGCGCGCCATGGCCCTCGCGTTTGCTCGCGAGGGCGCCCGCCTCGTCCTCTGCGCCCGCGGCAAGGAGGACCTCGACGCGGTCGCGGCGGAGGTTCGCGCCGCCGGCGGCGACGTCCTCCCGATCGTCGCGGACATGGGGAACACCCGCGACGTGGAGCGCGTCGTGGTGCTGGCGCTGGACCGCTTCGAGCGCGTCGACATCCTGGTCAACAACGCCTCCGAGCTGGGCCCCACTCCCCTCCCCCAGCTCGTCGACTACCCACCGCACGTGTTCGCCGACGTGCTCAAGGTCAACCTCCAGGCGCCATTCCACCTTGCGTGGTCGCTGCTGGGCGGGATGCTCCGCCACGGTGAGGGCGTGATTATCAACGTCTCGTCCGACGTCGCGATCCACGGCTACCCCGGCTGGGGCGCGTACTCGGTGTCGAAGGCGGCGATCGACGGCCTCACCCGCACCTGGGCGGCCGAGCTGGAGGGCACCGGGGTTCGGATCTACTCCATCGACCCCGGCGACATGAACACCGCGATGCACCGGGCGGCGCTGCCGGAGGACGACCCCGCGGACCTCCTCGACCCCGCCGATGTCGCCGAGGCGTTCCTGGCGGTGGCCGCGGGGGACGTCCCGCCCGCCGCCGACCGCCTGGAGGCCAGCGCCATCGGCCGGGGCGCGGAAGCCGGTGCTTGACCTCGCCACGCTGCCCGAGGCGATTGCCGAGGTGGTAGCCGCGCCGCTTCCCCCGGAGCTGCGTGCCTCGGTGCCGCCGGAGATGCGCGGCCTGCGGCGCGACCACGTCCGGTTGCTGGTCATCGAGCGCGAGAGCAGGTCGGTGACGCACAGCCGCTTCGACCACGTCGGCGCCTACCTGCGCCCCGGCGACCTCCTGGTGGTCAACACCAGCCGCACCCTGCCGGCGGCCGTCCCGGCCCGCCGTGCGGATGGCAGCATCGTGCAGCTGCGCCCCGCGGTTCGCCGCCCGGACAGCTGGGACGTCCTGGCCGTCCTGCCCCACCCACCATTCACCAACGTCGTGCTCAACGAGGGCGAGGAGCTGCGGCTGGGCGACGACATGGTCGCCGTGGTCCGCCGCCGCCGCCCCGACATCCCGCTGCTGTGGGAGCTGGGGGTGGACCGCAGCGGGCTGGCGGAGATGGTCGCGACCGGCGACCCCATCCGCTACTCCTACGTTCCGCGCCCCATCCCCCTCGACTTCTACCAGACGGTCTACGCCGGCCGGCCTGGCTCAGCAGAGATGGCGTCAGCCGGGCGGCCGTTCAGCCGCGAGCTGCTGCTCCAGCTCCGCGGTCGCGGCATCGAGACCGCGGAGATCCTCCTCCACACCGGCCTCAGCTCCTACCAGGACGACGACTTCGACCTCGAGCACCACCTCTACGAGGAGTGGTACGAGGTCCCCGAGGCAACCGCCGCTGCCGTCAACCGGGCTGCCCGCGTGATCGCCGTCGGCACAACCGTCGTGCGCGCGCTGGAGACCGCTGCCAGTCCCGGCGGGGTCCGCGCCCAGTCAGGCTGGACGACTCTCCAGGTCCACCCCGATACGAAGCTGCGGGCGGTCGACGGGCTGATCACCGGCATGCACGAGCCCCAGGCCAGCCACTTCGACATCCTCCAGGCGTTCCTCGACGACGAGCTCCTGGGCCGCGCCTACCGCGAGGCGGTCGAGCAGCGCTACCTCTGGCACGAGTTCGGCGACAGCACCCTGATCGTCTAGCGTTTGCGCGAGCCGTAGTCGCCGAAGGGGTCATCGCGCTCCCGCACCGCCTCGCGGAAGCCCGTCTCCATCGCCCGGTGCACGAAGTCGACGCCCTCCTGGGAGTGGCGAGCCATGCCGTCGAAGATCGTGCCCAGGGTTCGGCTGGCCTGCAGCCCCATCGCCTCCGCGGGGCTGTTGCAGAGCAGCTTCAGCATCACCAGCTGGTTGATGGGCAGCCGCGCCATCCGCGAGGCCAGCGCGAATGCGCGGGCCTCCAGCTCCGCGTCGGGCACGGTCTCCAGCACCAGGCCGATGCGCGCGGCCTCGGGCCCGGTGATCTCATCGCCGGTGAGCAGGTAGCGCTTGGCCTTCTCGAAGCCCAGGCGGTAGACCCACATCGCGGTCGTCGGGGTGCCCCACACCCGCGACGGGGGGTAGCCGAAGCTGGCGCCCTCCGCGGCCACGATGATGTCGGCGCACAGCACCATGTCGGTGCCGCCGCCGACGCACCAGCCCTGCACGGCGGCGATCGTCGGCTTGCGCGCGTACCAGAGCTTCATGTACGTGTCGACGAAGGTCTGCATGAAGGCCATGTCGGCGGGGATGTCCCAGGCGCGCCCCGAGCCCGCCTCCTGGGCCATCGCCTCGGTCGACCAGTCCAGCCCGTAGCCGGCGCAGAAGGCGGGGCCCTCGGCGCGCAGCAGGATGACATGGACCTCGTCGTCGGCGTCCGCGGCGTCGATCGCCGCGGCCAGCTCGTCCCGCAGCGCCGGGGTGATGGTGTTGTACTGCTCGGCCCGGCTGAGGACGATCAAGCGAACGCCATCGCTGGTTTCCGTGCGCAGCGTGTCCGGCATCGTCAGAGGATAGCCAGCCGGCGTTCGCGGAATAGCGGCGCCGGGGGGCCTATTCTGGGCAGGAGATGAACCACAAGCGGTGGACCCTGGTCGTCGCGGTCCTCGGCTCCGGGATCGTGTTCCTGGACTCCACCGTCGTCGGCGTGGCCATGCCCAAGATCGGCCGGGAGCTGCCCAGCCTCTACTTCGGCATCCTCGAGGGCCAGACCTACGTCTACAGCGGCTACCTGCTCTCGCTGAGCGCGCTGCTGATCCTGGCCGGGGCGCTGGCCGACCGCTACGGCCGCCGCAAGATGTTCGCCATCGGGCTGGCGGGCTTCGGCGCCGCGTCGGTGCTGTGCGGAGTCTCCCCCAACATGGAGTTCCTGATCGCGGCCCGCATCCTGCAGGGCGCCTTCGGGGCGCTGCTGGTGCCGGGGTCGCTGGCGCTGATCACCTCGACGTTTGAGGGCGAGGAGCAGGGCCGGGCCTTCGGGGTCTGGGCCAGCGCGTCGGCGGGGACCACGATCCTGGGCCCGTTCCTGGGAGGGATCCTGGTGGACACGCTGTCCTGGCGGGCGGTGTTCCTGGTCAACGTGCCGCTGGTCATCTTCGCGGTCGTCGCCGTCCTGGCGCGGGTCCAGGAGAGCCGCGACGAGGACGCCCCCAGCCAGTTCGACTGGGTCGGGGCGATCATCGTGGCGCTCGGCGTGGGCGGCCTCGCCTTCGGCGCGATCTACGGTGAGCAGCACCGCTGGAACGGGCCGCTGCCGTTCGTCTCCCTGGGCGTGGGCGCCGTCGGCATGGTGCTCCTGCCGGTCTGGATGCGGGTGAGCAAGCACCCGCTGATCCCGATCCATCTCTTCCGCTCGCGCAACTTCACCGTGATCAACATCGCCACCCTGCTGATCTACGGGGCGCTGTACATCACCTTCAACAACGTCGGCCTCTTCCAGCAGGGCACGCTGGGGTACACCGCCGCGGCGGCGGGGCTCTCCGGGGTCCCCGGGACGCTGCTGCTGGTCCTGTTCTCCACCCGCTTCGGCGCGCTCGCAGGGCGGTACGGGGCACGGTGGTTCCTGGTCATCGGTCCCACGCTGATGGGCCTCGGCCTGCTGTGGCTGGCGCGGATCCCGGCGGACAGCGCGCCCTGGCAGCTGTCACCCGGGAACCCCTCGACCTACCTGCCGCCGGTCTCCTACCTGGTCGACGTGCTCCCGATGCTGCTGCTCTTCGGCGCCGGGCTGATGATGATGGTGGCCCCGCTGACCACCGTCCTGATGACCTCGGTCCCGTCGCACAACTCCGGCATCGCCTCGGCGATCAACAATGCGATCTCGCGAATCGGGCCCCAGCTCGCGGGGGCGGTCATCTTTGTCGCGATGACCGCCACCTTCTACGGCGTGGTTAGCACCAACGCCCCCGGGCTCAACGTCGAGTCATCGGAGGTGCGCCTCAAGGTGACCCCGCTCAACACCCCCGGGATCGACCTGACCGACGCGCAGGCCCGCGGGGTGCGCGAGGCCTCGGCGTCGTCATTCCACCTCGGCATGATCGCGTCTGCCGGGCTGCTGTTCACCGGCGCCGCGGTCTGCGCCGTCGGGATCCGGCGCAAGCAGGATGCCGAGTCCGGTCTCGAGGCCGGAGCGCCCGACGAGTCCACCAAGAAACCGGAGCCGGCCCCGGCCTGAGCCATCCCCAGGCGGGGGATCCCTAGGAGTCGGCTTCCTTCCGCGCCCGGGAGGGCTGGACCCGGCGGGGCTCACCCTTCTGCTTGGGGAAGTGCGGCGGCCACGGCGCGTCACCGAGGCCCTCGCGCTCGTCCCGCAGGGCCAGCTCCAGCAGCGAGTCGAGCCGGCCCGGGACTTCGTCGATCGCGGCCGAGGGGTCCTTCTTCTTAAAGCGGCGGGGCACCGTCTTGACGGTGAGGTCGCCGGGCTCCACGTCGACGACCTCCTTCCAGTCCAGCGCGCAGGACACCCGGCCGTCGGCCGTCGGGCGCGCCGAGTAGGCAGAGGCGATCGTCCGGTCGCGGGCGTTCTGGTTGTAGTCCAGGAAGACCCCGTGGCGCTGCTCCTTCCACCAGGCGGTCGTGGCCAGCTTGGGCGCCCGGCGCTCCACCTCGCGCGCCAGCGCCAGCGCGGCGCGCCGCACCTCGGTGAAGTCCCACTCGGGGACCACCCGGACATAGACGTGGATGCCGCGCGAGCCGGAGGTCTTGGGGTAGCCGACCAAGCCGTGATCGGAGAGCACCTCGTTGACCACCAGCGCCACCTTGCGAACCTCCGCGAAGCCGGCCTCGGGGGTAGGGTCGAGGTCGACGCGGAGCTCGTCGGGCCGGTCGACGTCGGCCCTGCGCACCGGCCAGGGGTTGAGATCGATGCAGCCCAGGTTGACCGCCCAGATGACGTGGGCCAGGTCGGCGGGGGCGAGCAGCTCCGCGGAGCGGCCGCTGGGGAAGTGGACGGTCACCGTCTGTAGCCACGGTGGGCGGTTGGCCGGCACCCGCTTCTGGAAGAAGAACTCGCCGGCCGCCCCATCGGGGAAGCGCTTCATGACCGTGGGACGCATGTGGCAGCCCCGCAGGGCCCCCGGCCCGACCGCGATGTAGTACTCCACCAGCTGCATCTTGGTGAACTTGATTTCTGGGAAGTAGAGCTTGCCGGGGTTGCCGATGGCGATCTCCTCGCCGTCGACGACGATCGTCTCTGACTCCTTAGGCATCGGGCTTTACGATACCTGCGTGCTGCCGCTCAAGCCCCCCGTCGCGCCGATGCTCTCGAAGTCGGCCAGCGGCATCCCCCGCGGCGACGGCTGGATCTACGAGCCGAAGTGGGACGGCTTCCGTGCCATCGTGTTCGTCGACGAGAAGAAGGGTGTGCCCGACGTCTTCCTCTGCTCCCGCAACGGCCAGCCTCTGCACCGCTACTTCCCCGAGCTGGTGGAGGCCATCACGAAGGCCGTACCCACCGGGACGGTCATCGACGGCGAGATCATCGTTGCCACCCGCGGGGGCCTCGACTTCGACGCACTCTCCCAGCGGATCCACCCCGCCGAGTCCCGGGTCAAGCGCCTGGCGGAGGAGACGCCGTCGGCGCTGGTGGCCTTCGACGCGCTCGTTGTCGGCGGCAAGGACATCCGTAAGGAGCCCCTCCCTGTGCGGCGGAAGGCGCTGCAGAAGCTGCTCCGAAAGAACCCGTCCGTGCGCCTGACACCGCAGACCACCGACGCCGACGAGGCCGAGTCGTGGTTCGAGATCTACGAGGGCGCCGGCTGCGACGGGGTCGTCGCCAAGCGCGCCGAGCAGGCCTATGAACCCGGCAAGCGGGTGATGGTCAAGGTGAAGCACCTGCGCACCGCGGACTGCGTGGTGGGCGGCTACCGCGACTACGCCGCCGGCCCCGGGGTGGGCTCACTGCTACTGGGTCTGTACGACGCCGAGGGCGTGCTGCACTTCGTGGGCCACACGTCGTCCTTCAACGCCACCGAGCGCAAGGAGGTGCTGGCCAAGCTCAAGCCACTCGAGGGCAAGGGCGGCAGCTACGGCGGCGGCCGGGTGCCCGGCGGGCCCAGCCGCTGGACCGGCGCCAAGGACCTCAGCTGGACCTCGATCGAACCGTCGCTGGTGTGCGAGGTCAACTTCGAGAAGCTCCAGGGGGTCCGCTTCAGGCACGCCGCGCGGTTCCTCCGCTGGCGTCCGGACAAGGACCCAAGGGACTGTGACTTCGCCCAGCTGGAGCCCCCCAAGGACTTCTCGTTGGACGACATCCTCACCCGCTAAAGGCGCGTCTCCCGGGTCAGCACCCAGTCGTACTCGCCGCCCGTGACGTGCTCGCCACACGCCCGGCAGCGGCCGTCATCAGCGGCGCCATCGAAGGCCTGGCAGTGGGGGCAGGACCCGGTGGCGGTGCCCCGCAGCGCATTGCTCACAGCGCCGGCGGCGCGCTCGAACACGAGGTCGCAGCGCCAGCGCCGGAGGGTGTTGTTGCCTGCGATGACGACCTCCCGGTCGAGGTCGATGACGTGCTCGGCCGACTGCGCCTGGACCCCCACGGTGACGCGCTCGCGGTCCCCGTCGACCGCGGCGGCGTCCAGGCTGACGTCGGTCACATCGAGAAAGGCTTCGACGCGCTTGCGTCGGGCGGCCTGGGCGGCCACCGCCCCGGCCAGCTCCGCCGCGTAGAGCTCGTCCCCGACAAACAGGCGCACCCGAGACGGGTCGAGCTCGTTGCGGGCCGCGTCCAGTGCCAGGAAGAGCCGCCGTGCCCGGCGTCAAGGCGGAGTGGCTGGTCGGCGACATGTCCCGCGTCGGACCTGCGGGT
>JAXDLV010000167.1:0-6467 GCA_034666445.1 Chloroflexota bacterium
CCCCGGGGGCGGACCCTGCGGTGGCTGTCCTGTCATGCCTCACCTCCGTTGGCCCTGAGCGCGGCCATCGCGCTGTCGATGCTGTCGCGGGCTGTGTCGATGTCGGGCGCCAGCACCGGGACGGCCAGCTGGTCGGCGCCGCAAGACGCCGCCCACTCGATCTTCTCCGCGTCCGGCCAGCCGCCCAGGATGACCCGGATGGCGGAAGGGTCGCGGCCTGCGTCCGTGGCGGTCTGCCGCATCAGCTCGATCATGGCGGCGTTGACCTCCGGTTCGCGGGCGGCGGGGAAGAACCCGTCGCCCAGCCTCCCTGCCCGCCGGGCCGCCGGCTCGCTGTGACCACCCACGATGACGGGGATCGCGCGGTTCACCGGCTTGGGCCACATCCGCGCGTCATCGAAGTTGTAGTGGCGTCCGTGGAATGATGGGTGGTCGTCGCGCCAGAGGGCGCGCATCGCCTCGATCGACTCGTCGGTACGGCTGCCGCGCTCCGCGAAGGGGATGCCGATGGCATCGAATTCCTCCTTGAGCCAGCCGATGCCCGCGCCGAGCACCATCCGCCCGCCGCTGAGGACGTCGAGGGTGGCCAGCGCCTTGGCCGTGATCACGGGGTTCCGCTGGGGCAGGATCATCATCGCCGTCCCCAGCCGGATGCGGCTGGTGCGCGCGGCGACAAACGCCAGCCAGACCACGGGGTCGGGGAACGCACCGTCCTCGCCGCCGGGCATCTTCCCGGACCGGTTGTAGGGGTAGGTCGACTCGTAGTTGCCCGGGACGACTACGTGCTCCACCGTCCACAGGGTGTCGACGCCGGCGGCCTCGGCGTGCTCGGCCAGCGCGGTGGCGACATCCGGCTGGACGGCGCCCATCGTGTTCGAGTACAGCAGGCCGAGCTTCATCCGCGACATTGTGCCGCACGCGCCCCGGCGCCGGGCCCGCGAGGGTGCGCCGGCGCCGGGGACTCACCGTGGTCGGGGATGGCTACCTCAGGAATGTCCCCCCCGTCTGGACCGCGACGATGGCACGGTCCGACGTCGAGCCTGCCTTGCCGGTGCAGCCGGGCAGGCACCCGTCGACGAACACCGCGTACACCCGGCCGTCCGGGCCGGCGTCGATGTCCGCGTAGTCGGCAATGTTGTTGAGGCAGCCGCCAAGCTTCGAGAGGCAGCCGTACTGTAGGGGGTCGGTGGTCACCTGCTGTGGGGCCACGGTCGGGCTGGCGCCGGCGGCGTCGTCGATGACCGTGATGTACCCGTTCCAGCGCACGTTGTCGGGCGCGTTACCGGGGTTCAGGTCCCAGCCGGCACCGCCGTCGGTCGTGCCGTAGTAGGCGACCGCGATGCGGCCGTCGGCGCCGGCCACGACCACCGGGAACAGGCTGCTGGTGATGCCGGGGGCGGCCAGCGAGTAAGGGCCGGTCCAGCTGGCCCCACCGTCCGTTGACCGCGCCAACGCCGGCCTCCAGCCGCTGTCGATGTACGCCAGGTAGAGGGTCCCGTCAGGCGTGACGGCGATGTCCGGTGTCTCGCTGGACGTCGGGAAGCCGACCCCTGTCTCCGTCCACGTCGTGCCGGCATTGGCGGTCGAACGGACCTGGAGACCGCAGGCGCTCGTGGGCTCGTAGAGCACCCCCGCGGAGCTCACGACCGGCGTTCCCTGGAAGGCACAGCCGATGCCGTGCGGCGTGGTTGGCTGGAAGGTCAGGCCTCCGTCAGCGCTGACGCCGCAGTCGTCATGGGTCAGCCCGTTGGCGCAGACATAGACCAGGTTCGGGTAGAGCGCGCCGCTGGGGTTCTTCTTGTACGGCGCCACGCGCGGTCCGACCGCCACCTTGGCGTGGTCGGTCGCCCCCGCCCCACAGGCGGCCGGGTTGGTCTTCCAGTTGGAGCCGTGGGTCTTGCTGTACGAAAGCACCGTGCAGCCAAGGGTGGTGTCCTCCTCGAAGACCACCCCGGTCTGGTGGTCGACCACCAGGACGCGGTCGGCGCCAAAGCCCACCGCGCTGGCCAGCTTGCCGGGCTGCACCCGGTCCCAGCTGGCGCCACCGTCGAGGGAGCGGGCGACCGCGTCCCAGCCGCCGACGTAGACGGCGCCGTCAGGGCCGACGCCGATGTTCAGCTCCGAGCCGTTGACCCCCGCGTCGACCAGCGTGAAGCTGGCGGACGCCGCCGACACCCGGCCGGAGGGAACGCCCATCGCCCCGGCCAGGGACACCGCCACGGCAACGGCCATCACGAGCAGATGCGCCCGCGGCCGGGCCGCGGATTGGCGTGATGAGATTGCTGTCAAGTCGAGCCTCCTTCTTCTCTGTCGGAGGGCGCAGTCCGACCCCTCCCCTCGACGCCACCGACCCCCGGGGCGCCAAACGTGCGACAGCTTAGCACCGGGTCGCCGCCCGGCTGCGACTTAGACTCAGGAGATGGCCCAGGCTGAGAAGGCGCCTCCGGCCGGCGGCGGCGGCCGCCGCCCGGGGCTGAACCGCGAGCGTCTCGAGCAGATCCGCGCCGAGTGGGAGGCGGGCCCGCTGCAGCGCTCCCTGGCCCGCGGCGAGCGCAAGTCGGCGTTCGAAACCCCGTCCGGCCTGCCGGTCGACATCGTGTACACGCCCGCCGACGTGGCCGACGTCGACTACGAGCGGGACCTCGGGATGCCGGGCCAGTACCCGTTCACCCGCGGCATCCAGCCGAACATGTACCGCGGCCGGGCGTGGTCGATCCGGCAGTACGCCGGCTTCGGCACCGCCGAGGAGTCCAACAAGCGCTTCAAGTTCCTGCTCGAGCACGGCCAGCCGGGGCTCTCGGTGGCTTTCGACCTGCCCACCCAGATGGGCATGGACTCGGACGACCCCCGCGCCGATGGCGAGGTCGGCCAGGTGGGCGTGGCCATCGACTCGCTCGCCGACATGGAGACGCTCTTCGACGGCATCCCCCTGAAGGACATCTCGACGTCGATGACCATCAACGCCCCGGCGCCGGTGCTGGCCGCCATGTACATGGTCGTGGCGGAGAAGCAGGGGGCGGCCCCCGACGAGGTGAACGCCACCACGCAGAACGACGTGCTCAAGGAGTACGTGGCCCGGGGCACCTTCATCTACCCGCCGGAACCCTCGCTGCGCCTCGCGGCCGACCTCATTGCCTACTGCGCCCGCCACCACCCCAAGTTCAACGCCATCTCGCTAAGCGGCTACCACATGCGCGAGGCCGGCTCCACCGCGGTGCAGGAGATCGCGTTCAGCTTCGCCAACGCGATCGCCTATATCGACGCCACCCTGGCGCGGGGCATCACCGTGGACGAGTTTGCCGGCCGGCTGAGCTGGATCTTCAACACCCACATCGACTTCTTCGAGGAGATCGCCAAGTACCGCGCCCTGCGCCGGATGTGGGCGCGGATCATGCGCGATCGCTACGGCGCGGAGAAGCCGCAGAGCTGGATGCTGCGGACGCACACCCAGACCGGCGGCTCCCTGCTGACCGCCCAGCAGCCTGAGAACAACATCGTGCGCGCCGCCTACCAGGCCCTCTCGGCGGTGCTGGGCGGGGTCCAGTCGATGGCGCTCAGCTGCTACGACGAGGCGCTGGCAATCCCCACCGAGAAGGCCCAGCAGATCGCGGTGCGAACCCAGCAGATCATCGCCGAGGAGATCGGCGTCACCGACACGGTCGACCCCATCGCCGGCTCGTACTACGTGGAGCACCTCACGTCGGAGCTGGAGCGCCTGGCGTGGGCGGAGCTGGAGAAGATCGAGAAGGAGATCGGCGGCGCCGTCAAGGCGATCGAGGGCGGCTACTTCCAACGCTGCATCCAGGAGCAGTCCTACCGGTTCGAGCGCGACGTCGAGTCAGGCGCGCGGGTCGTCGTGGGGGTCAACAAGTACCGCAACGAGGAGGAGGAGCCGACCCCGTTCTTCCGGGCCGACAACGCCGCCCTCGGCCGGGCCCAGGTCGAGGCGCTCAACGGGCTGCGGGGACGGCGCGAGGGCCCCGCGGTGGAGGCTGCCCTGGAAGGGCTGCGCTCCGCCGCCACGGACAGCGAGGCCGACCTGATGCCGCCGATCATCGAGGCCGTGCGCGCCTACGCCACCCTCGGCGAGATCTGCGGGGTGCTGCGTGATGTGTTCGGCGAGTACCGGGCGCTGGCGATCGTCTGAGTGATGGCCCGGCCGTGAGCCGCCGGGTTGCGGTCGGCGTCGGGGTTGCGGTGGCGCTGCTGGTGCTGGCCGGCGGTGGCGTTTTCGCCTACCAGTTCTTCGTCCCCCAGAAGGCGACCAGCGGGACATCGACGTTCGCGCTCTCCACGCCGACGCCGGCGACCCCGGCGAGCGCCGGTGCGCTCGACGGCCGCTGGACGGTGGCCGCCGGGTCGGAGGTGGGCTACCGCGCACGCGAGAAGTTCGTCGAGCAGTCGAGCCCCAACGACGCCGTAGCGCGGACCTCGAGCGTGACCGGCGAGATGACGCTGGCGTCGCAGTCCAGCCAGGTCGTCGCCGGCGGCCTGACCGTCACGGCCGACCTCTCGAAGCTGAAGAGCACCGACGCCAACGCCGTGCGGGGCGGCTTCAACCGCGACAACTTCGTCGGCGGCAACATCCTCGAGACCGGGCGGTTCCGGGACGCCGTCTACGCCGCCGACCCCGTCACCATCCCGGCGGTGATCGCCGGTGGCGGCCAGCAGCTGGCGACCCACGGGCGGATGACCATCCACGGCACCACAAAGGAGGTCGACATCCCGGTGGTGGCGCAGCTCTCAGGCGAGCGCATCGAGGTGATCGGGAGCTTCTCCCTGGTGATGACGGACTACGGCGTGCCCGTGCCGGACGTGGGCTTCACGAAGGTGGAGCCCCAGGTCACCCTGGAGCTCCACCTCTTCTTCCAGCGGGGCTGAGCTTCACGGCCGGGGCCGCGGAGGCGCCGGCGGGTTTGCGGGCGGCGGACTTCGGGGCGGCCTTGCGGCCTGCCGGCTTCCGCCGCCGCGCAGTGACCTTGCCGGCGGCGCCCGGCGGCCAATCGCCCGCCCGCTTCGCCGCCCTCTTGATCTCCCGGTACTGCAGCAGCGCCGCGGGGCTGTCGACGTCGGCGAGGCTGAACCAGGTCGGCGCCAGCGCCTCCCAGCCGGGCAGCGGGCGGCCCAGGCGCTTGGCCAGGACGCCGATGATGACGCTCGCCTTGTTGGCGCTGAAGCCGGGGAGCCTGGCGATCCGCCGCGAGACCTCGCGCGCGTCCTCGCCGCTGCCCCACACGCGCCCGGCGTCGCCGCCGTAGTCGTCGACCAGCATCCGCGCCAGCTTCTGGGTGCGCCGGGCCATCGCTGCGGGGTAGCGGTGGAGGGGCGGGCGGGCCAGGAACGCCTGGACGAGCGCCTCGGTGTCCATCTCCGCGATCGCCCGGGCGTCGAGTCCGCCCAGCCGCTGGCGCAGCAGCTCGGGCGCCCCGAAGGCCCACTCCATCGGCACCTGCTGGTCGAGCAGGAAGCCCACCAGCAGCGCCAGGGGGTCCCTGGCCAGTAGGCGGGCCGCCTTCGCGTCGTCGGTCCAGGCAAGCGCGCGGTCGGCGGCGGTCCTCACCATGGCGCTCAATGTACCGCCTGGGCTACGGGGACTCCACGCCGCCGGCGACGCGGGTGTCCGTGGCGCTGGGAAAGAAGTCGTGGCCGCAGTGACGGCACCTTCCCGCCTCGGTCCGGCCGCGGCGCCCGCAGTCCGGGCACGGCGCCTCGTCAGGCAGGCTCCAGGCCCAGACGATTCCCAGTGCCGCGGTGACGGCGAAGTAGACGATCGCCAGGCGGAGGAGGCCGCCGAATCCCTGGGCAAAGGCCGTGTAGTGGCAGAACGCCCCGATGCCGGTGTAGTCGTCGCAGTCGGCGGCCCCGCGAGCCGCCAGCACGATGTAGACCACCAGCGCTGCCGCCAGCAGCTGCCAGGCGATCATCGCCCAGGTGGCCTTGCGCAGGCGCCCTGCTGCCCGCACCACTGCTGCCGCGTACATCGCGTTCAAGTTTGCGCCGGGCAAAGAAAAAGGGGCCCCCGAAGGGGCCCCTCTGTTCCGGTGGCCTAGAGCCCGGCCTGCTGGGCCGCGAAGTCGCCGATGATCGGCAGCTTCATCAGCTGGCCCTGGTAGCTGCGGATCATCAGGATGATCGTGACGACCAGGTAGCCAAGGCCCAGGAAGAGCCCCAGTATCGCGATCGGCGGAATGATGAACGCCAGGATCGTGAGCACGATGTACAGCACGATGTAGGCGCCGAAAAGGATGATCGACTGCCAGGCGTGGAACTTGACCTCGCGGTTCTCCTTCTCGATCACCAGGAAGACGATGCCGCCGACCAGGCACAACAGATCGCAGAGCAGAGCTGCGACGTTGGGCTGCAGTCCGGTCCCGCCTCCGGAAGCCGGTGGCGGGGCCTGGGGTGGGGGCTGGGACGGGGGTTGTTCGCTCATCTCGCCTCCGAGTTCGAGGTGGCCACCCAACGAC
>JAXDLV010000168.1:0-2523 GCA_034666445.1 Chloroflexota bacterium
AGGCAGCCCAGGACGATGCCCACCCCGAGGTCCAGGGGGAGCGCCGCCGGCCCGAACAGGGGCAGGTGCATCACGCCAAAGACCGCAGCCGTGGCCACGATCGCCACCGCGGGTCCGGCGGCGCGGCGCAGCAATGGCTGCAGCCCGGCGCGGAGCGCGACCTCCTCCGCCCCGGCCACCAGGCACACGGCCGGCCCCCACATGAGAAGGGCGCCGGCGGGCACGGCGTCGCCCGCCGCGTGCATGCCCGACACGCGGAGCAGCAGCCCGGGGACAAGGAGGGCGACGCCGATCGCGCTCCCCGCCACCAGCGCCGCCGGCCCACCCCACCGCCGGGCCAGGCCTCGCCGCGCGGCCGGGGCCAGCACCACCGGCGCCGCCAGCACGGTTGCGAAGAGGACGCCGGTGGGGATGCTGGGCGCGCCCGCGCTCAGCAGCGCCGCCCGCAGCCCGCTGAGGACGAGGATGCCGGCGCCGAGCCCGGCGGCAGCCAGCGCCGCGCCGGGGCGGCGGCGGGCTTTGGCGACAGGGGCGACCAGCTGGCTCAGGCCGCGGGCCTCAGCGGGGGAGGGGGACCATCTGGACGTCGCCCGTGGCGAACACCCGCGGCCAGACGGTCACGCTCTTCTCCACGCCCTGCCACTGCCAGATGACGCTGGCCGCGCGCAGGTTCTGGCCGCGGTCGGAGCTGCTGTCGCTGAAGCGCAGGCCACCGCCGTTCGGCAGGCTTCCCTCGGGGAGGTCCTGCGCCTGGGCCGCCGCGGCGATCCCATCCGGCTCGAGGTCGCGAGCCGCGGGGAGCGTGTGGACCAGCAGGGCCCAGGCCGACGAGAACCCCGATATGGCCTCCTCACCGGGCTCGCGGTGCAGCTGCTCGTGGTAGTGGCGGAGGAGCACCGAGTACGCGGCGGCGGCGTCCGGGCTCAGCACCGCCGGGTTGAAGCCACGGGTGGGTCGGTCGGACGCGATCGGGGTCTTCGCGTCCGCGCCCAGGCTCTGCCCGAACTCCGGGCCGCACTCCGCCATCGTGCTGCCGATCAGGGCGCCCACCTTCAGGTCGGCCGCGAGCATCGCCCTGCGAAAGGCCACCCCGTCGGGGATGTACGAGGCCAACACCAGCACGTCGGGCGCCTGGGTGCGGACGGCGCCAAGCACCCTGTCCCAGTCCGGGCTGCGAGCGTCGTAGTCGATGGTAGGGGCCAGCTGGATCCCGCGGGCGCGGGCCTCGGCGATTGCGGCGCCCGCCACCGAGTCGCCGTACGCGTCGTGCTCCTGCACGACGCTGACACGCAGGTCCGGCGGCGCCTTGCCGAGCCGTGGCGCAACCTGCTCGGCCGCGAAGGTGGCCGATCCGCGCCCCAGGTTGGCGCCCGCGGCGCCGACCCTGAACACGCGAGGCAGCGCGTCGCCGGTGACCTGGTCGGCCACCGCGCCGGTCTCCCAGTACACGAGGCCGGCGGCCGCCGTCGCGTGTGCCGCCGGGATCGAGAGGGCGGTTGAGTAGGTGCCCATCAGCACCCGCGCCCCGGCGTCCTTCAGCCCGACCACCGCGCCGGCCGCGGCCTCACGAGTGGTGACGTCGCGGGTGACCAGCGTGACCCGGCGACCGTGGACCCCCCCATGGGCGTTGACATCGTCGACGGCGGCCTGGATCCCGTTCAGCTCCTCCTGCGCCAGCGACGCCTGCGGGCCGGAGAGGGGGAGGAGCACGCCGATGGGGAGGTCGGACGACGCGCCGCCGCCGCCGATCGGGAACGGCGCACAGGCTGCCAACAGCAGGGTGACAACAGGCGCGACGACGCGGCCACTGCGCATTACGCCAAGTATGATGCCAGCGCCATGCAGGCCCTCCCGGGGCAACCGGCGCTGCCATTCCTGGACCCCGACTTCGACGTCGAGGCCTTCCGGGGCGGGGTGACGGCGGCGTTCTACACGATCAAGCGGGCATGGGCGGCCATGGACCCCGCGGTCTGCCGCCACCGCATGACCGAGGACCTGTGGGCGCGCCAGGCGGCCGCGATCGAGGCCATCCGCCTCGACGGTTGCCGGACGGTGGTGGAGGCGATCGCCGTCATCGATGTCGAGGTGGTCGATTCCCAGACGGTGGGCAGCGAGGACCAGGTGATGGCCGTCCTTGACGTGTCCGGCGCCGACTACATCATTCACGAGGGCACCCGCGAGGTGGTTCGCGGCTCGACCACGCCCGGCACCTGGCGCGAAACCTGGGTGCTCCGCCGCCGCCGCGACGGCCGCGCCCAGGCGCGGAAGTGCCCGGAGTGCGGCTCCCCGTTGGAGGTGAACGAGGACGGGCGCTGCGCGTTCTGCGACGCCGCCGTGCCCGGCGTCAAGGCGGAGTGGCTGGTCGGCGACATGTCCCGCGTCGGACCTGCGGGTGGCGCCGCGGAGGACCCTGGGGTGAGCTGGGGCAGGGTCGGCGCGGCGCTCGCGGAGGAGGTGGCGCTGCATCCCTGGCTCGGCCACGACCCGTCGCCGCCCCCGGTGGCGGACGCCGCCGTGGCCGGC
>JAXDLV010000169.1:0-24801 GCA_034666445.1 Chloroflexota bacterium
ATGCCGCGCAGCCGGCGCCCGAGGCGCGTGGGCGGCCGCGGCTCGAGGTCGGCGTCGGTGAGCCCGGACCGGTCCGGCGGGGGCTCCAACGCCTAGCGGTCGCGCTCGGCGGCGCCGCGCTCCTGGATCGCCGCCTGGGCCGCCGCAAGGCGGGCGACCGGCACCCGGAAGGGCGAGCAGCTGACGTAGTCGAGGCCCAGCTGGTGGCAGAACTCCACCGAGCGCGGATCGCCGCCGTGCTCACCGCAGATCCCGATCTTCAGCTCAGGTCGCCGCGCCCGGCCCTCCTCGACGGCCATCGCCATCAGCCGTCCCACGCCCTCGCGGTCGAGCGTCTGGAACGGGTTCTCCTCGAGGATGCCCTGCTCCAGGTAGGTGAGAAGGAACTTGCCCTCGGCGTCGTCCCGGGAGTAGCCGTAGGTCGTCTGGGTGAGGTCGTTGGTGCCGAAGCTGAAGAACTCCGTGTACTCCGCGATCGCCCCCGCCACCAGCGCGCCGCGGGGCACCTCGATCATCGTGCCGAACTTGTAGTCGACCTCGACTCCCGCGCGCGCCATCACCTCCCGGGCCACGCGCTCCAGCTGCTCCCGCACCACCCGGATCTCGTTCACCGTTCCCACCAGCGGGACCATGATCTCGGGGTGGGGATCCAGGCCCCGCTGCTTCAGGGCGATGGCGGCCTCGATGATTGCCTTGACCTGCATCTCCGTGATCTCCGGGCGGGTCAGGCCGAGGCGAATGCCGCGCAGGCCGAGCATCGGGTTGGCCTCGCGCATCCCGGCGATGGCGTGCAGCAGCGCCCGCTTCTCGTCCAGCGCCGCCCCGGTCTCGCCGAGCGCCTCCATGCGCGTCACCTCGACCAGCGTCTCCTCGTAGCTGGGGAGGAACTCGTGCAGCGGCGGGTCGATCAGGCGGATGACGACGGGCAGGCCGTCCATCGCCTCGAGGATGCCCTCGAAGTCGCCGCGCTGAAAGTCCAGCAGCGAGTACGTCAGCCGGCGCCGGTCGTCCGGCTCCGACGCCAGGATCATCTCCTGCACGATCGGCAGCCGCTCCTGCTCCATGAACATGTGCTCCGTACGGCAGAGGCCGATGCCCTGGGCGCCGTTCTCGCGCGCCTTGGCGGCGTCGCGGGGATAGTCGGCGTTGGCCCAGACCTGCAGCCGGCGGGCCTCGTCGGCCCAGCCCAGCAGGCGCAGGAAGTGCTCGCTCGGCTCCGGCTCGATCGTGGCCACCGACCCCTTGAGGACGCGGCCGGTGGTGCCGTCGATGGTGAACGTCTCCCCCTCGCGGATGGTCACGCCGCGGGTGGTGAACTGGCGCTTATCGAGGTCTACGTCGACCTCGTCCGCGCCCACCACGCAGGGCTTGCCCATCATCCGCGCGACCAGCGCGGCGTGGCTGGCGGTGCCACCGGAGCTGGTGAGGACCCCCTGGGCGGCGATCATGCCGTGGACGTCGTCGGGGTCGGTGGCGATCCGGACCAGGATTACCTGCTCCCCCGCCCTGCCGCGCGCCTCGGCGGTGTCGGCGTCGAACACCGCCGCCCCGATGGCCGCGCCGGGACTGGCGGGGACGCCGGTGCCGATCTCCTCGACCTCAGCGGCGGGGTCGATGCGGCGGTGCAGCAGGGCCTCGACCTGGCGCGGCTCGACCCGCAGTACCGCCTCGTCGGTGGAGATGAGGCCCTCCTCGACCATGTCGACCGCGGTGTTGATGGCCGCCTCCGCGGTGCGTTTGGCGGCGCGGGTCTGGAGCATGTAGAGGCGCCCCTCCTCGATCGTGAACTCCATGTCCTGGACGTCGCGGTAGTGGTGCTCCAGCCGGGCGGCGATGCCCTCGAACTCGGCGTAGACCTCGGGCATCAGCCGCTGGAGGGCGTCGATGCGCTCCGACCTGCGGATGCCCGCGACGACGTCCTCACCCTGCGCGTTGAGGAGGAAGTCTCCATAGAGCTTCCTGTCGCCGGTGTTGGGGTCGCGCGTGAAGGCAACCCCGGTGCCGGAGCGGTCGCCCATGTTGCCGAAGACCATGGCCTGGACGTTCACCGCGGTGCCGAGGTCGTCGGGGATGCGCTCGTTCTTGCGGTACGCGATCGCTCGCGGGTTCATCCACGAGCGGAAGACGGCACGGATGGCGTCCTGGAGCTGCACCAGTGGGTCGTCAGGGAAGTCCTCGCCGAGGGCGTCGCGGTAGATGCGCCGGTAGGCGGCGACCAGGGTGCGGAGGTGCTCGGCGCTGAGGTCGGCGTCGGTGGCCGCCCCCACCTCCTTCTTGAGCGCGTCCAGCGCGGCCTCGAAGGGCTTGTCGTCGTCGCCCTTGCCGATGTCCTTCGCGGTCTTGCCGAACATCTGGATGAAGCGTCGCTGGCTGTCCAGCGCGAAGCGCTCGTCGCTGAGGCGGGCCAGGCCGGCGGTGACCTCGTCGTTGAGCCCGAGGTTGAGGATGGTGTCCATCATCCCCGGCATCGAGAACTTGGCCCCCGACCGCACCGACACCAGCAGCGGCCGCGCCGGGTCCCCGAAGCGCTTCCCGGTCTGCTCCTCGACGTGGGCCAGGGCGGCGGTGGCCTGCTCCCACATCCCGTCGGGGAAGTCGTTGGCGGCGTAGTAGGCGTTGCAGCAGGCCGTGGTGATGGTGAAGCCCGGGGGCACCGGCAGCCCCGCCCGTGACATCTCGGCCACGCCCGCACCCTTGCCGCCGAGGAGGTCGCGCATGTCCATGCTGCCCTCTTCGAAGAGGTAGACCCACTTGGTGGCGCCGCCGGCGCCGGCGGACTGAGCGCCGGCCCGCTGCTGCCGGGAGGTGTCGGTGGCCATCGGGAAGCTCAGTTTATTCCCCCCCGTCGGGATGCTCAGGTGACCCTCGCCGCCCTCTTGCCGGCCAGCGCGAGCATCGTCCCGAAGTCGGCGGTCGCGGCGTTGAGGTTGACGAACATCGCCGACAGCTCCGGGTCGCCGGCGACCTGGCCCAGGAAGGCGTGGGTGTTGGGGTCGTCGGGGACGAACTCGGTGCTGACCAGGGTCCAGTCGTAGGCCGCGGCGGTCGCCTGGTCGCGGGCCTGCTGGTAGCCGGCCAGGGCGGCGCCCAGGTCCTCGCGGCCGGAGAGGCCGTTGTCGATTGCGACGGCCAGCTCGTCGGCGTCGCGGAAGGCGTCGCTGATGCCCTGCGCGGTGACGGGGTCCTTGTAGTAGCCGGCGTCGCCGGCCAGGACCCAGCCGGGACCATGCGACCGGCGGCGGAAGTTGGGGATGTCCACCAGGCCCCGGAAGGGCTCCGTCCGGTGGCCCGGAGCAAGCCGCTCGGCGAGGTCCGGGATGGACTCGATCCGCGCCCGGAAGGCCGCCTCGGTATCGTCCCTGAACTCCGCGGTGAAGGCCGGCCTCGCCCCCATCGACACGATCGTGAGGCCGTCGTGCGTGGGGCCCACCGCCACGCCCCAGTCGGACCGCGTGTAGAGCGTGGGCTCGGGGTGGTCGGTGTCGGCCCAATAGCTGTAGTACTGCACGGTGCGGGTGCCGTCGTCCCGGTACTTCTCAGCACCCACCAGCCGCGCCACGGTTGAGTTGCGCCCGTCGGCGCCGACGACCACCGCGGCTCGCTCCTGCACGTCCGGGCCACCCCTCGCCGAGCCTCGGACGCCCACCACCCGGTCTCCTTCGGTGAGCAGCCCGGCGACCTTGAAGCCCTCGCGCAGCTCGGCGCCGGCCGCGATGGCGGCGCGGACGAGGAGGGTGTCGAGGATGTGGCGCCGGGGGATGCAGTTGAACTCGACCCCGTCGACGGGTATGAGGTCGCCGGCGATGTGCCCGATCGGCATGTCGAACTGCGCGCGGGTCATCGGCGGGCAACCGGTCGCCATGAGCTCATCGAGCAGGCCCCACCGCTTGATCCGGGCCAGCCCGGTCTGGTGAACGAGGTGGCTGGAGATGGTGTCGCTGGGGAACGTGGCGCCGTCCAGCAGCAGCACCCGGTAACCGGTGCGGGCGAGGAGCATCGCCAGCGGCGACCCCGCACACCTGGCTCCCACGACGATGACGTCCCAACCCCCTGGCATCGGCATACTCTGCCACGACCGCGTCCCGGCTCGCTAGGGTTGGTTTCGTGGCAGAGCTCGAGCTCCAGGCGGTACGCAAGCACAAGGCCAAGAAGGCCCACCTGACGGTGCCGGCGAAGGCCACGGCCGACGTTCGCACGCTCTGCGGGGTCGAGATGAAGGCCGGTGATTACGACCTCGTCGACGACGCCGACTGCCAGCCCTGCGAGCGACGCCGGAAGGACACTGCCTTCATCTCCAGCGCCTACTTCGCCCAGGACGCCGGCACCCGTTTGCTGGAGATGTCGCTGGCGCAGGCGAAGGCGGGCCGAGCGGAGCGCGGCGCGCCACCAGCGAAGGCCGCCGGGAAGCCCGCGAAGCGCCCCGCAGCGGCGAAGCCCGACCTCAAGGTGCTGCCCGACCCGCCGGCCCGGGCTGCCGACACCGCCACCAGTGGCCCGCGCGCGAAGACCGCGGCGAAATCCAGGGATGCCGACGCGCCCACCGCCCGGGAGCTGGCCGCGCTGGGCATGGATGACCTCCGCCCCGACGGCGACGGCGTCTACCGCAGCGCGGGCGGGGTCCGGGTCCGCGTGGAGCGCCGAGGCGGCGACTGGCGGATCGCCGAGGTGGTGATGCCGGGCCGCGTGCAGGTGCGCAAGCCCGCGCGCGGCGTGGTTGCGGTGGAGGTCGGCGATGTCACCGTCCGGCTGGACGGCGAGGGGAACCTCAGCCTGGGCTGAGCCCTACTCGGTCCGCAATTGCGGCTGGTCATCCACGGGCGTCACCTGCGGCGCGCAGACGATCGGGCTGCCCGAGCCGTCGGGAAGGACCAGGGCCTCGGTGTCGTCCGGTGGGATGAGCGACCAGGCACGTTCCCGCTGCTGGCTTCCGTCCGCGCAGCTGGTCCCGTACACCAGGTGGAAATACCCGTAGCCCACAGCCGCGCCGCCGCTGGGAACACCCCCATCCGGCCTGAGCGCCGGCCGGCCGGGCGGCAACGTGACCGCATGTGGAGCGGGGGCCGCCCCAAAGTACGTGTCCGTGGTGCGCTGAGCGTCCTTGACCGCGTGGCCGGCCGCATCGACGCGCGCAGCCCCGAAGTACCCAGTCAGGCTGCACGCCTCGTCAGCGGTGTTGCGCGCCGCGAGCCACAGGTGGATGCCACTGGCAGCCGCACCGCTCAGGATGACCACCTCCAGGTGGGCCCTGGTGCAGCGGGCCCCCACGGGGCCGCCCGGCGAGGCCGTGGAGGCGATCGAAGGCGTTGGCGCCGCCGTCGCGGGGGCGGTACTGCCGCTGGCGGCGGGAGACGGGCCGGACGACTGGCAGCCGGCGGTGGCCAGGGCGACGACGGCAAGGCCGCCGGCGACCATCCACCACCGCCCAGGAGCCACGCTTCAGCCCCGGCCGTGCACCAGCTTGATCAGCTTCGTCACCCGCGGGATCAGCTTGGGGTCGCGGTCGAAGGTCATGATGTCGAGCGGGGTGTTGAAGCGCTTCTTGGTGATCGCGTGCGCCCTGGTGAACTCGCGGAGGCCATCCTCGCCGTGGATGCGGCCGAAGCCCGAGTCGCCCACGCCCCCGAACGGAAGGGAGGCGACGCCGGCATAGGCGGCCACGGAGTTGATGCTGGTCATCCCGGCCTTCAGCTTCGAGGCGATGTCGAGAGCGCGCTTGCCGGCGAAGACCGCCGACGCCAGGCCGTATGGCGTGGCGTTCGCTTTGGCGATCGCCTCGTCGACGTCCTTCACCTTCATCACGGGAAGCGTGGGGCCGAAGGTCTCCTCGCGGACGGCGGCGGAGTCGGGGTCGACGTCCACCAACACGACGGGGTCGACAAAGGCGCCATGCACCGCGTCGGGGCCGCCGACGACCGCCCGGGCGCCGCGCTTGAACGCGTCGTCGAGGTGGGCGGCTATGATGTCGCGCTGGCGCGGCATCGTGATGGGGCCGATGTCGGCGCCCTCGTCATCGCCGGCGCGGACCTTGCCCGCGACCTCTGTGATCTTGGCCACCAGCGCGTCGTACACGCCCTCGGTGGCGTACACGCGCTCCACCGAGATGCAGGCCTGGCCGGCGTTCTGGAGGCCACCCCAGACGGCGGCCACCGCGGCCTCGTCGACGTTGGCGTCGTCGGTGACGATCAGCGCGTCCTTGCCGCCCAGCTCCATCAGCACCGGGGTCAGGGTCTCGGCGCAGGCGCCCATCACCTTCCTGCCCGTGGCCGCGGAGCCCGTGAAGGCGATCTTGTCGACGCCCGCGGCGCAGAGGGCGGAGCCGGTCGCGCCCAGCCCGGTGATCACCTGGAACACCGGTGCCTCGGGCACGACGCGGGCAAAGGCAGCCTCCAACCACTTGCCCACCGCCGGCGTGTACTCGCTCGGCTTGAAGACCACGGCGTTGCCGGCGGCGAGGGCGTAGGCGATCGAGCCCATCGGGGTGAACAGCGGGTAGTTCCACGGCCCGATGACGCCGATTACGCCGAACGCCTGGTACTCGAGGTAGGCGGCGTGGTTGAGCAGCAGCAGCCCCGAGGACTTGCGCCGGCGGCCCAGGACCTTGGGCGCATGGCTAGCCGCCCAGGAGAGGTGCTCGATCGACATCACCGCCTCGATGAAGGCGTCGGCGTAGGGCTTGCCGTTCTCCTCGTGGATCAGCCCGCAGAGCTCCTCCATGTTGCGCGCGATCTCCGCCTTGAACGCGTTGAGGCGGCGCTTGCGGCCGTCCCAGCCGATCTCCTGCCACCAGCCGAACGCGTCGCGGGCGCGGTCGACCGCGGCGCGCACGTCGTCGGTGCCCATGATCGGGTAGGTGCCCACCACCTCGCCGGTGGACGGGTTCAGCGACTGGTAGGTCTCGGTGGGCTCGGAAGCCTCGGGACGACGGTTCTTCTGGGTGACTGCCACGTCAGTTCCTCCGCGTGCTCAGGCCTTCATGCTACCCCGGCGCAGCCGCGATCGAAGAACTTCCAACCGTCCCGTCGCAAGTGCGAAGGCGAGACCTCCCCCACCCAGCAATACCAGCGCCCCCAGCACAACGATCACGATGACTGGAATTCCCCCAGGACCTCCGCCTCCGCCGCCCGAGCCTCCGACAATTCCACCCGGGGCGAGGGTGGGCGTTGCGGCCGGCGTCGCGGAGGACGTGTCGGTCGCAGTCGGGCTTACCTCTGGCGTGCGCGTCGCCTCGATCCCCGGCGTAGTGCCATGGCCGGGGGCGTTGCTCGGCGTTGGACCACCAGTTCCGCCTATAGGCGGAGGCGACGTGGGCGGCGGCGGCACGCCGTTCTCGCTCCAGATCCAGGTCTCGTCGAGGATCGTCGAGTTGGCGCCGTTGTAGCCGCCAAACAGCACGACGTTGGAGTGGCGTTCGTCCTCCGCGATGACGTGGCCGCCGTTTCCCGCGGGAGTGACGCCGGCCTGTTCACGCCAACCGTTGCCCGTCCACGTGTGCGTTTGGCCTGTCGCAAGGAGTACTTCCGTGACACCGTCAAAGGCCATCGTCTTGCCTGATGACGGGACGCCGAATTGCCCTCGATTGGACCAACTGGTCCCGTCCCAATACCAGACATCGTCATACATCGGACCGCCGTTCGTGCCGCCGGTGAGGAGGGCGACGTTCCGACTTCTGTCGTAGGACATCTCCTCCCCTCCGCGCGTGCCCGGCGAGGTGGGCGTGACCCGCTCGGTCCAGCTATATGTCTGCCCGGTCCGCGTAAGGGTCCAGGTGGATCCCGTGAAATCGCCCTGCGCGGTCTGGCCCGTATACATAACGAACCCACTTCCGTCGTACGCAAGGCGGGCGTCCGTAGTCGCCGGCGGCGGGTGCAGCGCCGAGCGCCCTGTCCAGGTGTTGCCGTCCCAGGTCCACAGCTCGTTGGTTGCCGAGTCGAACCGCCGGCTCGTGTTGCCGCCAAACAGCACCACCTCGGTCCCGTCCCAGGCGAGCTGGGCGCCCCAGCGCGGCGACGGCGACCGCACCGGGTGCCGCAGCGTCCAGTCACCCCCGTCCCAGGTCCACGTCTCACCGAGCGTCGTCTCGGTATCGCCCGCGAGGCCCCCAAACATGACGACGCCCGTGCCGTCGAACGCGGCGCTGGTGTCATAGCGGCCCTGTGGGACCGTCCTCGGGTGAACCTGGTACCAGGCGCCCTCCCCTCCTGACGCATGCGCCGGGGGACGCACCTGGTACGTCATAGCAACCAGTAGCGCCACAACCACCACTACGGGGCGCGTGTGCGCGCGAGCAGGGGAGGTCAGTGCTCTATGGATGATGGCCACAACAGTTCGCCCGCTCCATTGTCTACGGCTGATACGGGCGAGGGATCGGGCAGCTACTGGTCGACGTCGTGGAGCTGGTAGCCCTCCGTCTCCACGGACTCCCAGTCGTCAAAGGGATCGTCCTTGACCGCCTCACGCATCGCCGCGACGCCCTTCTCCCAGGCCGCCCGCGACTCCCATATCGCCAGGCCGACGAGGACCACGCCGTCGCGGTCGTCGCGCAGGGTGTTGGCGCCGACCAGCCCCTCGGCGCCGGCGGCCGCCGCCGCGAAACGGTGCATGGAGTCGATCAGCTCCTGCTCGCGGCCCGGCTTCGGGCGGTGGATCGACATGTGGAAGAACATTGGGTACCTCCTCCTATCCTGGCTCAGCCGTGGCTGCGAAGCGCGACTTCAGGCGATCCACCAGCTCGGCCACCGGGACCCGCTCCTGCTCCATGCTGTCCCTCTCGCGCACCGTGACGGCGTGGTCCTCCAGCGACTCGAAGTCGATGGTCACGGCGTATGGGGTGCCGATCTCGTCGTGGCGGCGGTAGCGGCGGCCGATGGACTGGGTCTCGTCGTACTCGATGCGGAAATGGGGGCGCAGCAGCTCCTCCACCTCGCGCGACATCGGCAGCAGGGCCTCGTTCTTCGACAGCGGCAGCACCGCCACCTGGATCGGCGCGACGTTGGGGTGGAAGCGGAGGACGACGCGCTTCTCGCCGCGGACCTCCTCCTCGTCGTACGCCTCCAGCATCAGGGTGAACATGCAGCGCTCCAGCCCCATCGACGGCTCGATCACGTAGGGGATGTAGCGCTCCTTGGTGGCGTCGTCGAAGAAGCTCAGGTCGCGTCCCGAGAACTCCGCGTGGCGGCTGAGGTCGTAGTCGGTGCGGTCCTGGATGCCCTCCAGCTCACCCCAGCCCCAGGGAAAGGCGTACTCCACCTCGTAGCCCTTGGCGGAGTAATGAGACAGCTCGTCGGCGTCGAGCAGGCGGGCGTGGATCTTGTCCTGGCGCACGCCCAGCACCTGAGTCCACCACGACATCCGCGCGTCGCGCCAGGTGTCGAGCCACTCGATGTCGGTGCCGGGCTTTACAAAGAACTCCAGCTCCAGCTGCTCGAACTCGCGCAGCCGGAAGATGAAGTGCTCGGTGGTGATCTCGTTGCGGAAGGACTTGCCCACCTGGGCGATGCCGAACGGGATCCGCTTGCGCGTCGAGTTGAGCACGCTGGCGAACTGGACGAACATGCCCTGCGCGGTCTCGGGCCGGAGGAAGGCGCGCGCGGCGGAGTCCTCCACGGGGCCGAGGAACGTCTGGAACATCAGGTTGAACTGCCGCGGCTCGGAGAAGTCCGTGCCGCCGCAGCTGGGGCAGGGCCCCTCCAGCTTGTCGGCGCGGTAGCGCGAGTGGCAGGTCTTGCACTCCACCAGCGGGTCGCTGAAGCTCTCGACGTGGCCGGAGGCCTCCCAGGTGCGCGGGTGCATGATCACGGCGCGCTCGTGGCCCACGACGTCGTGGCGCAGCTCGACGGTGTGTCGCCACCAGAGGTCGCGGATGTTGCGCCGCAGCGCCACCCCGAGGGGGCCGAAGTCGTAGATCGCGGCGACGCCGCCATAGATCTCCGACGACTGGTAGATGAAGCCGCGCCGCTTGGCCAGCGACACGAGCGTGTCGACGATCTTCTCGGGCTCCGCGATGTTGCGTTCGCTCAAGGCTCTCCCCTGGTGGCCGCGCCCTGGCTGGGCGTGGGTTCTGCTATCTGCGGGTCTGGCGGGCGAAGTCGATCGACTTCAGCTGCCGGTCGAGGTGGTGCTCCAGCTGGGACTCGAGCGCCCTCTCCACGGCCCGCATGTCGGCGCCGTCGAGACGCAGCCTAAAGAATAGGTCGCGGTCGCCGGAGGCCAGCACCCGCAGGATCTTGACCGCGCGGGCGGTGATCGCCGGGGCCACCGAGTAGGTGCCGTTGCACGCGCCGCAGACTACCCCGCCGGCGATCGGCGAAAAGCCCAGCCCGCTCTCCGCGCCATCCCGCAGGGCCCGCCCGCAGCGGGCGCACTCCTCCAGCCGCGGAGCATACCCCAGCTCGATCAGCACGCGCATCAGGAAATCGGCCAGCTCCATCCGCGGCTCCGTCGCGCCCTCGGCCAGCCGCCCCAGCGCGCCCGCGACCAGCGCGAAGAGCTCGGGCTGGGGGTGGCGCTCCTCCAGCACCTTGTCAGCGAGCTCCACCACCACGGCCGCGGCCGAGGAGCGGGCCAGGTCACCGCTGACGCCGTCGCCGCGGGTGATCCGCTTGAACTGCGTGACAACGTCCATCGAGCGACCCTCCGCCAGCATCATCTCGCCGTGGGCGAAGACGTCCAGCTGGCCGCTCATCCGCGACTTCGCCTTGCGCACGGACTTGGCGATGGCGGGCACCTTGCCGCGCTCCAGTGTGAAGAGGGTGAAGATCCGGTCGGCCTCGCCGAAATCGACCTTGCGCAGGATGACGGCCTCGGCCCTGTAGACGGGCACGGCGGCCTGCGGGTCAGCCCAGGCGGCGCTGGCGGCGGCGCAGCAGAAGGGAGGTCGCCACGGCGGCGACCAGCCCGAGGCCCAGGCCGACGGCCCCGGCGGGCACGACCGACGCCACCGTGTCGGGCAGCTCGGTCACCGTCGGCGGCGGGGCCGCCGTCGGGGTGAGGCGGTAGGAGTACACACCACGGCCATAGTTGGAGACGACCATGAGGTTGGGGTCTGCTGGCGAGAACCGCATCGACTGGACGTGGGCGCGGGGCAGGCCGTGGCCGAGCTCGACATAGTCGGAGCCCTCGGTGTCCGAGGAGATGTAGACGCTGAAGTTGTTGGCGACGATCAGCTGGCCGTTGTAGATGGCCGTCCAGTTGGTGATGGCGTCGGGCAGGTTGCCGGAGATGTCGCGGAAGGTCTCGCCGGCGTCGGTGGACTTGAACACGTGGCCGGCGCCGATGCGGCTGGGATCGTCACCGACCGCGGCGGGCACCACCCACGGCCGCTGGTAGCCGCCCAGGGTGACATACACGGTGCTGGGGTTGGCGGGGTCCATGCGGATCGAGGTGATGAAGCGGTTGGGGATCTTGCCGCTGGGGCAGCTCGCGTCCGAGCAGCCGGCGGAGGCGAAATGCCAGCTGCCGCCGACGTTGGTGGCGATGCCGTTGAAGAACGGCGGGACGCCGACGATGATGTCGCAGTTGGAGCAGAAGCCGGCATAGGCGTTCGAGCCGTTGACGTCGAGCGCCGAGGCGACGTTGATCGCCCCGGAGTCGGCGTTGGTCCCGAGGTTGAACACCTCGCTCCAGGCCCCACCGCCCGAGTACACCGACCCGCTCGATTCCTTGATCTGCTGGGCGCCGATGATGTAGTGGTTGGCGTCCTGGGGGTCGCGCTGGATCGGCGTCGAGAAGAGCGGCCCGGTCAGCGCGGCGGCAAACGTGCGCCAGGTGGCGCCCCCGTCGTTGGTGACCGACGGCGTGCCACGGGCGTACTCCTCGAGGAAATTGTTGCTGTTGTCGGGGTCGATGCCGGTGTAGAAGCCGTCGCCGTCGTGGGTGTTGTACTGGCTCCCGTCCGGCTTGATCAGCAGCTCCCCGTTGTCCTGCAGGCCCGCCACGATGGTGCCGTCCTTGGCCATGTCCAGGTCGTAGGTCTGCAGCGTGTGCATGCCCTCCTGGATGCCATCCCCCCAGGCGGGATCGCCAACGGCGTTGGTGTCGTTGTCAAAGTCGTGCTGGGCGTCGACGTGCTGCTTGTAGGCACCGCCGTCGTTGCCCGCCAGCAGCGTGACGCCTCCCTCACCGTCGGGGATGAACAGGCCCGCGTGCTGGTCGGGGTGGGTCGTCGTCGTGGCGCCCGTCACCGCCGTGGTGCTGTTGCACGTGAACCCCTGTGTCGCGGTCAGGCCGATGCAGCTGTTCCAGTAGCGGCCGATCACCCGGGGATTGGGCACGGCGACGGGGATGTTCGGGGCGGCCAGGGGAACCTGGATGATGCCCAGCCCGGCGCGGTACTCCCAGACCTCCTCCAGGCCGAAGACGATCCTGTTTGGAATCGACAGCTCGAGGTCGGTCTTGGTGGGGTCGACGTCGACCCACATGTTGTACCAGGACTGGATCCCGGGGTGGTACGGGCTCTGCAGGCCGGACCCCGGCCCCATCGAGCTGTTATTGCCGGGAAGCTGCAGCGTCAGCGCCTGGGCGGTCACGACCTTGGTCCAGATGGCGGTCGCGGGGCTGGCGCCGCCCGCGAAGTTGTTGGTCACGTAGAGGCCGTCGAGGATGGTGCCCTCGGGGAAGGAGGGGGCCACCGGGAAGCCGCACTGCTGCCCTACCGCGTCAAGGCCCTCGGACCCGGTGCAGCCGTTGAGGGCGCCGGAGCTCTGCACCAGCGCGTAGACCACGTCGTGGTCCTGGCCCTCGCCGTGGGCGATCCCCAGTGCCGTGCGCCCGGTGTTGTCGGTCTGGGTGAAGCCGCCCACCGGCAGCGGCGGCACGTAGTGGAATGTGCCGGGGTCGCCGGGTGCCCCGCCAACGCCGGTGGAGACGTAGATGCCGTTCTGGGGCGCCTGCTTGAAGGTGGTGTTGACCCCGTTGGCGTCGCGGTAGAGCTTCTGGCCGGCACGCCACCCCACCGCCGCCATGACGCTGCCGGCGGGCGCCCCGCTGGGATCGTTGCCACGGACCACGACGTCGGTGACCACGTTGGCGAAGAAGCAGTGCGGGTCGGGGTTGGCGACCGAGCCCTGGCCCTGGCAGTTGAGCGAGTCCGAGGCCGGCGAGGTGGGCAGCTGGACGTCGACCCATGACGCTCCCCCGTCAGCCGACTTGAACAGCCCCTTGCTGGTGGCGGCGTACACGATGTTGCCGTCGGCGTCGCTGGGGTCGACCGCGATCTTGAAGGTCAGGGGCCCGTCGAGGGCCGCGCTCTTGGGGCCGCCCGGGAGGCCCGTCGCCTGGGTCCAGGACTGACCGTAATTGTTGCTGGTGAAGATGCCCAGGCCGGCAACGCAGTTGAAGCAGAAAGCGTTGTCGCCGGTGCCCACCAGGAGGGTGCCTCCGTTGGCGGGGGTCCAGGCGATGGCGCCGACGGTCTGGGTGGGCAGGTTGTCCCCGATCGAGAACCAGCTGTCACCGGAGGTCTCCGTCATCCAGACGCCGCCGTCGGAGGACGAGGCGAACCACACCCCCGTGAAGCGGGGGTCGTAGGCGAAGCTGGTGACGCGGCCGGTGACCTTGGTGTCACCAAGGCCGAACACGCGGGTGTAGGTGGGATCGTTCTGCAGCAGCGGCGTGTTGCCCACCGGCGTCCAGGTGCCGTCGGCGTTCTGGACCGCGTGGCTGCCCTGGGCGGCGATGGCCTGGACCTGCTGGCTGGCGCGGCTCAGCGCACCGGCGGGGACCACGCCCGCCGGCGCGGCGGCGATCGACCCGAACTGGCCGTCGCGCGCCGCGATGTCAGCCAGCGGCTCCGGGCCGCCGCGGCGGCAGGCGGGGGTGGCGAGAGCCTCGCCCAGCGACCTCCCGGCGCAGAGCGCGGCGGCCGGGGGAGGTGCCGCGATCGGCAGGGCAACCGCCCGCGAAGAGGCCATGGTGGCCACTGCCAGCGCCAGCGCGGCCAGTACGGCCGCGCGCGCGACGAGTGCTCTAGGGGTGGTCAGCAGGACGGGGATCAACCCGCTCAGCGTACCTCAGCGGTGCGCCGCGGCGGCGTCGGGCTCCCCGCCCTCGCCTTCGACGGCGGCCCGGCGAGCCTCGGCGGCGGCGCGCGTCTCCTCGCGGGTGAGGGCGCCGGGGAACGGCTGCTCGGAGCGGACCCGGACCTTGCCGATCCGCTGGCCTCGGACGCTGACAACGGTCATCACCGCGGAGTCACCCAGCTCGATCACCTCGCCGGTCTTGGGGATCGTGCCGACGCGGGCGTAGATGAAGCCGCCGAGGGAGTCCACGTCGTCGGCCGGGAGCTCCAACCCAAGCTCCTCTCGGGCGTCGTTGAGCGATACACGGGCGTCGATCACCGCCTCGTTAGGGGCGAGGAACTGGATCTCCTCCTCCTCCATCGCGTCGTACTCGTCGCGGATGGGGCCCACGATCTCCTCGATCACGTCCTCGATAGTCACCAGGCCGGCCGTCTGGCCGTGCTCGTCGATCACGCACGCCATGTGGACCCGGTTCTGGCGCATCTCGTGGAGGAACTCGGAGAGGTTCTTGCCCTCGGGCACGAAGTAGGGCTTGCGCAGCAGCTTGCGCAGGTCGCTGGCGGCGTCACCCTTGGCCTGCAGGTTGTAGCGCAGCAGGTCCTTGGCGTAGGCCACCCCGACGATGTGGTCGATGGTGTCCTCGTACACCGGGATGCGGGTGTGGCCGTGCTTGAGGATCTGGGCGACGATCTCCGACACCGGCGATTGCACCTCGACGGCAACGATGTCGATGCGCGGGATCATCACCTCGCGCACCGTCATGTCGCCAAGCTCGATGATGCCGTGGATCATCTCCCGCTCCTCCTCCTCGATGATCCCCTCCTGCTCACCGACGGTGACCAGCAGCTTGAGCTCCTCCTCGGTGACGAACGGGCCGCGGACGTCGCGGCCGCGGGAGATGACCCGGGCGACCCCCGACATCACCCGCACGGGCCAGCGGAGGATGGCGGTCACGAAACTGACAGCGGGTGCCACCCACAGCGCGTAGCGGATGTTCGACAGCGCCAGCGTCTTGGCCGTCACCTCCGCGACCACCAGGACCACGACGGCGTCGATGATGCTGATGGCCAGCTCCGGCAGGAAGCCGTGGATGCCGTGGTTCTCGGCGATCAGGGACGCGGCCGTCGACGAGAGGACGATGGCGATGGTGTTGGTCGTCAGCACCGCCGTGAGGTAGTCGTTGGGTTCGCGGTGGAGACGCTCGATGATGGCCGCGCGGCGGCTGCCCTCCTCCACCAGGCGGCGGAGCTTGATCCGGCTGATCGACGTCAGCGCCGTCTCGGCCGACGCCGACAGCGCAGCGACGAGCAGCATCGCCATGAGGAGAACGACGAGGGACAGGTCGTATAAGACGGGGTTCAAAGTCGCCGGGTCAGTCCGGCCGGGCCACCTACCTGGCTCCTTCGAGCGGGGGGTCGCGGAACAGCTCGCTGACGCTGCGGTCCTCGTGCACCCGGCGGATGCCCTCCGCCAGCAGCGGCGCCACGGAGAGCACCACCAGCTTCTCGTGCTGCTCCAGGATGGGGATCGAGTCCGTCACCACGATCTGGTCGATGGGGGCGTCAGCCAGCCGCTGGACGGCGCCGTCGGAGAGGACGCCGTGGGTTGCCAGGACGTCCACCCCCGTCGCGCCACTCTGCTTCAGCGCGTTGGCCACGCCGACCAGCGTACTCCCGGTCGAGATCATGTCGTCGATCACGACGGCGTTCATTCCGTCGACGTCACCGACGACGTTGAGCGTCTCGGCGACGTCGTCCTTGGGCCGGCGCTTGTCGACGAACGCGATCGGCGCATCCAGCAGGTTGGCCACGTAGCGCGCCCGCTTGGTCCCGCCCGGGTCGGGCGCGACCACGGTGAAGTTGTCCTTGCGGTGGCGAGAGCGGATGTGCTCGGCCAGGATCTTGGCGGCAAAGAGGTGGTCCACGGGGATGTCGAAGAAACCCTGGATGGCGTCGGCGTGGAGGTCCAGTGCGATAACCCGGTTGGCCCCGGCGAGGGTGATGATGTTGGCCATCAGCTTCGCCGAGATGGGGTCACGGGGGGCGGTCTTCTTCTCCTTGCGAGCGTAGCCGTAGTAGGGCATCACGGCGGTGATCCGCGCCGCCGAGGCCCGGTGCAGGGCGTCAAGGATGATGAACAGCTCGATCAGGTTCTCCGACACCGGCTGGCAGGTCGGCTGGATCAGGAAAACGTCGTTGCCGCGGACGGACTCCGCGATCTTGACGTCGTACTCGCCGTCCTTGAAGCGGGTGATCGTCATCTTGCCGATCGGGATCTCCAGGACCCCTGCGATGGCGTGGGCAAGGTCCTGGTTGGCGCTCCCCGAGAGCAGGGTCAGGTCACCGAACACGCGAAATCCCCTTCATCCACGCGGATTTGATGCGATCACTCTACGTCCTCCACGGCCTCGCGCGGCTCCCGTGCGCCCCGGGTCTTGCGACGGCGGCTCCACCCCGGCACCACCCTGGTCTCGGCGCGCTCGATCGCGAGGGCGTCCGCCTCCAGGTCGCGGGTGACCACCGAGCCCGCGGCCGTGTAGGCGCGGTCGCCAATCGAGACCGGCGCCACCAGCACGCTGTCGCTGCCGATGAAGACCCCGTCGCCGATGTGGGTCTGGTGCTTGTCCACTCCGTCGTAGTTGGCGGTGACCGTGCCGGCGCCGATGTTCACGCCCTTGCCCAGCACGGCGTCGCCCAGGTAGGAGAAGTGGTGCACGTCGGAGTCGGGGCCGACCAGGGTGTTCTTGATCTCGGCGTAGGAGCCGATCCGCGCCCGCTTGGCCACCAGCGTGCCGGCGCGGAGGCGGTTGAACGGCCCGATGTCCACCCCGTCCTCGACCGTCGACTGGCTGATGTGGGAGCGCCCGATGGTGACGTCCTCGCCGATGCGGGAGTCGATCACCTCGGCGAAGGGGCCCACGTGGCTGCGGGCGCCGATGCTGCTGGCGCCGCGGATGAACGTGAAGGGCTCGATCACCGCCTCCGCCTCGATGCTGACCTGGGTGTCGATGTAGGTGTTGGCGGGATCGACGATCATCACCCCCGCCACGGCCAGCTCCTGGTTCTTGCGCAGCCGCAGCACCGCCTCGGCGGCGGCCAGCTGCCAGCGGTCGTTGACCCCCACCGCCTCGTCGGGCTCACAGGCCACCACGCCCCGGCGGGGGAGGTTGGCGAACGCCTGGGTGAGGTAGTACTCGCCAGTCCGCGAGCTCTTCTTGAGCCGCCGCAGCGCCGGCCATAGGGCGTCGCCTCGGAAGCAGCAGATGCCGGTGTTCACGAGCGTCACCGCCAGTTCGGCCTCGCCGGCGTCGGCCTCCTCAACGATGCGGCTGGTGCCGTCGTTGCCGACGACGCGGCCGTACCCGGTGGGGTCGGCCAGCTCGGCGGCCAGCAGGGCGCAGTCCAGGTCGCCGCGCCGGCGCGCCTGCACCAGGCGGCGGACGGTGGCCGCGCGGACCAGGGGCACATCGCCGTACAGCACCACCACCTCGGCGGCGCCACGCATCGCCTGGGGGACCTGGTTCAGGGCGTGGCCGGTGCCCAGTTGGCGCGCCTGCACCACCAGGCTGGCGCCATCCGCCACCGGCTCCAGCGCCTGCTGCTGTCCCGGCGCGTGGACCACCACCGTCGCTGAGGGCGCCAGCTGCCTCGCCACCTCCAGCGGGTAGCGCAGCATCGGCTGGCCGGCGAGGGGGAGCAGCACCTTGGGGGTCGCGGAGCGCATCCGGCGACCCTGGCCGGCGGCGAGGATGACGACCAGCAGGTCACGGCCGGTGGCGCGCGGGGACTTGCGATCCGCCATCTGAGGCTGCCGATTCTAACGCCCCCGGCCATGCTCGGGGGCTAGGACTCGAACCTAGATGAGCAGCTCCAAAGGCTGCCGTCCTACCGTTAGACGACCCCCGAAAGCAGCCTTGAGTCTAGGTCAGCGGGGTCCCAGGGGCCCCTCGCGGCGAATCCGCGCGGCCATCGCCCGGTGCGCCGCCATCTCCTCGACGGCGGGCAGCGGGGGAAGCTCGGTTTCGCCCTCGTGGCGCTCCAGCGCCCAGCGCAGCAGCAGGTCGGTGAGGTGCGGGTTCTTGGGCAGCAGCGAGCCGTGCAGGTAGGTGCCCACCAGGTGGCCGGCAAGCACGCCCTCGGCGCCGTCGTCGCCGTTGTTGCCCGCGCCCACGATGCAGCGGCCCAGCGGGGCGAGGCCCGCCCCCAGGAACGTCCGGCCGGCGTGGTTCTCGAAGCCGACCAGCGTCGGCGGGTCAAGGCCCAGCCCGTCGGTGTCCACCAGGACATTGCCGATGTGCCGGGTGCTGCCCGCCTCGGTGCGAATGTCCACCAGCCCCAGCCCGGGGAGGCGAGTGCCGTCGACAGTGGTGTAGTGGCTGCCCAGGAACTGGTAGCCGCCGCAGACGGCCAGCAGGGCGGCCCCGCGCTCGACGGCGTCGACGATCGCGGCGCGCTTGTCCCCCGCCAGGTCGGCGGCGACGAGGTCCTGGTCCTGGTCCTGGCCGCCACCCATGAAGAACAGGTCGATGCCGGCGACGTCGACCGCGCCGCGGCCGATCTCCACCACCTCCATGTCGATCCCCCGCCCCCGGCCACGATCCAGGAGCGACAGGATGTTGCCACGGTCGCCGTAGATGCTCATCTCGCGGGGATAGAGGTGACCGATGCGGACCCGCCGGGTCACCGCGTCACCCGCGAGCGCGCGACGCGCCGGGTCACGCCGCGGCCCAGAACGGGGCGAGGTGGCCGCGCCGGACCAGCTCCGCCCGGAGATCGAGCATCGCCGTGTACGTTGGCAGGACGAACACCTCGTCGCCCGGGGCGCTGGTCGCGAGAGCCGCGTCGACGGCCGCCGCCGGCGCCTCGGCCACGGTGATCCGGGAGGGGTCGAGGCCCGCGTACTTGAGGCGGATGCGCATGTCCAGCGCCCGGTCCCCGGCCAGCACGACATGCTCCGCGCCCGCCAGCAGCTCGAAGTCCACGTCCCAGATCCAGGACACGTCACGGCCGTCCGCGATGCGGTCGTTGAGGCCGACGATGAAACGACGGCCGCCGCCCAGCCGGGTCGCCGCGCGGAGGACCTCGTTGAAGCTGGCGGGGTTCTTGGCCAGCATCAGGTGCAGCACCCGGCCCTCGACGTCGACGCGCTCGAGACGGCCGAATGCCGGGCGGAAGCCGCGCAGCGCGGGGCCGAGGGAGGCGACTTCGACGCCCGCGAGCAGGGCGGCGCCGCAGGCCGCCAGGATGTTGTACGTGTTGTAGAGGCCGGAGAGCGGCACCTCCAGGGTGGCGCCGTCCAGGCCCAGGCCGTCCGCCTCGATGGTCTGCCCGTCGAGGCCGGCGAAGGTGACGCGGCGGGCGCGGAGGTCGGGGACGGGGCGGGCAAAGTCCCCCGTTGGGCAGCGGTACACGCCCTGGTGGCCGACGTAGGCCCGGGTGAAATCGAACGGCTGCCCGCAGCCCGGGCAGAAGCGCGAGTCCGACGCATAGGGGATGGTCGCCTCGCCCAGGGCGGGGTCGTCGATGCCGTAGTGGTGAACCCGCGCCCGGAGCCCGCGGCCCAGCCAGGCGACGGCCGGGTCGTCACCGCAGAGCAGCACGTCGGCGGCCGCCGCCATCGGCGCCGCCCTGGCGGCGGCCGAGGACTCCAGCTCGCCGTAGCGGTCCAGCTGGTCGCGGAAGAGGTTGGTCACCACCACCACGCGCGGCGTCAGCGCCTCGACCGCCGCCGGCAGGCTGGCCTCGTCGACCTCGAAGACGCCGACCTCCGCCGCCCCACCCTGGACCACCGCGGCGGTCAGCCCGGAGACCAGGTTGGCGCCGGCGCGGTTGGCCACCACCCGTCGCCCGGACGCCTCCAGGAGGGTGCGCACCAGGCTGGCGGTGGTGGTCTTGCCGTTGGTCCCGGCGATGAGGATGCTGCCCTCACTGAAGCGCGCCCCCAGCTTGCGCAGCGTGCCGGCGTCGATCCCGGCGCTGACGCGGCCCGGCAGGGTGGTGCCGCCGCCGCGACCCAGGCGGCGGATGGTGGCGGCCGTCAGGCGGCCGGCGGCGAGGGACAGGGATAGCCGCGGATCCACGCGGCTATGCTATTCGGCCGCGCTCCCGCCGGGCCCCGGCGCCGCGTATGACGCGAGACCAGGCAGCGTACGGCAGGCCCACGCCTGGAAGCCGGCGGCGCGTGCCGCCGAGGCCAGGTGTCGAGCGTCGTCCTCCACCCGCACGAGCTGGAAGTGGGCGCCGCCGGTCCCGGTCAGCCGCGGCAGCCAGCCGGCGGCCTTCAGTGCTTTGGCGTCCTCGGCCACCGCCGGGTAGCGCCGCCGGGCGGCCGCGTTGAGCCCGTTGGGCAGCGCCGCCAGCAGCGCCAGCGTGGCGTCGTCGAGGTCGCCCGCGGGACGGCCGCGCAGTGCCGTGGCGGCCGCCATCACCGACCCGCCGTCGCTCCACTCGTCCTCGCGCAGCTCGGCGAACACCTCGGCGGTGGAGCAGCCCTCGCCCCGGAACGCGATCGCCGCGAACGCGTCGATGAAGGGCAGGGCCTCGACCCGCTCGCCGGCGCCCTCGACCAGGGCCGTGCCTCCCACCATCTGGAAGGGGACGTCGGCACCGAGCCCCATCGCCACCTCGAGGAGGCGCCCGGCGGGGGCATCCACACCTAGCGCGGGACCGGCCCGCAGGATCGCCGCGGCGTCGGCGCTGCCGCCGGCAAGCCCCGCCCGCGCCGGGATCCGCTTGTGGATGTGCACCCCCATCCCCAGCTCCCGGCCGCCAATCTCCTCGAGCACCTTCAGCGCGCGGGTGGCGAGGTCCTGGGTGGCGTCCCACTCGGGGGCGCCCTCGACCGCGCCGGAGTCGACCCAGGTCCGGTCGCCGTGGCCCAGCGTAAGCACGTCCTCGAGGTCCACCGACACCATCAGGGAGCGCAGGTCGTGGAGACCGTCGGGGCGCCGGCCCAGCACCTCGAGCCCGATGTTCAACTTGGCGAAGGCCTCCAGGTTCATGCCGGCACCTCCTCGATCGCGCCACGGCGGCGAAGCAGGACCCCCACCGCCATTGTGGCCTCGGCGGAACGGAGGGCGAACTCCACGCCGAGGTAGGCCAGGCCGCCGAGGCCGATGGAGACCAGGAGGGCGGCGTAGTGCCGCACGTCGAGGCGCAGCGGGCCCTCGCCCGCGAGCAGCGTCCAGCTGCCCCACGACACCACCGCCAGCGCGACGCACCCGGCCGCCACCTTGACCAGCAGGGTGGCCATGCTGCGGCCCTCGAAGCCACCGATCCGGCCGCGCACGAAGGCCACCAGCAGCACCAGGTTGCAGATGCTGGCGATCGACGTCGCCAGCGCCAGGCCCGCGGCACCCAGCGGCCCGATGAGCAGCAGGGTGCACACCAGGTTGACGGCCACGGCGACGAAGGCGATCAGCATCGGCGTGACCACCTGCTGCAGCGAGTAGTAGACCCGCACCACCAGGAAGATGGAGGCCTGGGCGGCGATCCCCACCGCGAAGAGCGACAGGGGCGCGGCAACCAGCGCGCTCGACTGCTCGTCGAAGGCACCCCGCTGCAGCAGCAGGGCGACGACCTGGGGCCCCAGCACCACGAGGCCGACCGCGGCGGGGATGAGGACGAAGAGGTTGAGGCGCACCGCGAGCGCGGCGCGGCGCCGCAGGGCGTCCATGTTCCGCAATGCGGCGTCGCGCGCTAGGTAGGGGAACATCACCACCACCAGCGCGGTGGTGAAGGTCAGGTTGGGGATCTGGGCGATCTCGTTGGCGAAGTCCAGCGCGCTGACACGCCCCGGCGGCAGACCAGAGGCGAGGTAGCGGTCAAAGGCGACGTTGGCCTGGATCGCGATCAGCCCGATCGAGATCGGCACCGTCAGCCTGGCCACCCGCCACACCGCGGGGTCGCGCAGCGCGCTCGGCACCAGGGGGCGCCAGCCGATGCGCCACAGGCTGGGGACCTGTACCGCCAGGTGGAACACGCCGCCCAGCGCGACGCCGATCGCCAGGCCAACGACGCCGAGCTCGGCGCCGCCCACCGAGACGCGGGTCAGGACGACGGCGGCAAAGATGATGGCAAGGTCATAGAAGAAGGGTGCCAGGGCATAGGGCGTGAAACGCCGGTAGGCGATCATGACGCCCGTTGCGAAGCCCCCCAGGCCCAGGAAGAGGGCCTGGATGAGCAGGATCCGGGTGATGTCGACGGCCAGCTGCTGCTGCGCCGCCGTGGGCAGCCGGTCCGCGAGCTGCCCCACGATCACCGGCGCGAGAAGCTCGAGCACCAGCACCGCGCCGCCCAGCAGCAGCAACGCCCCGGTCATGACGCCGTTGACCACCCTCGCCGCGGCGGCCGTCTCATCACGGGCCAGCCGCTCCGTGGTCACCGGGACGAACGCCGAGCTCACCGCGCCGCCGATGACCAGGAAGACAAGGATGTCGGGCACCGTGAAGGCGAGGACATAGGCGTCGTAGTCGCCGCCGGTGCCGAACCGGTGGGCGATCAGGACCTTGGCGACGTAGCCGGCCGCCTTGGTCGCGAGCGTCGCGGCCAGCAGCAGGGCCCCCGCGACCGCAATCCGTCGTCGGTCAGAGGTTGCCTGTGGCCCCACGGCTGACCATGATATTCGTGGCCATGGAGTTCTCCCTCTTCCCCCTGCTGTTCGCGGCCATCGGGCTGACCTACATAGGCATCGGCTTCTGGTCCTACTATGGGCCGCTCGAGGCCGGCGGTGCCCCCCGCGGCCTGGGCGGCCTGAACCGGACGTGGCACGGCCGCGGCACCGCCTGCACGTTCATCCCCGCCGGGGTCTTCTTCTTCAGCCTCTCGCTGTCCGGAATGGTCCTCGACGAGACGTTTCGGCGCCTGCTCACCTACGTCGCGCTGGTGGGACTGGCGATCTCGGTGCTGTTCTTCATCCGGCCCCCGCGCGCGGTGTGGCCGGCGTGGCTGCGGGCCTCGGCCGCCCCTGCGCTGCCGGCGGCGTCCAGCACCCAGGGCGCCGACGCGACGGCCAAAACGGAGACCAGGCCGGAGGGCGACGGCGGGCCGGTATAATCCCGGGTTCTCATGGCAAACATCAAGTCAGCCAAGAAGCGCGTCCTCGTCTCCGCGACCAAGCACGAGCGCAACCGCGTCGTGCGCGCCGCGGTCAAGACCCGGGTCGTCCGCGTCCGCAAGGCGCTCGACTCCGGAAGCACCGAGGGCACGATGGAGGACATCTTCGCGGCCGTGTCGGCGCTGGATAAGGCGGCGGAGCGCGGCATCCTTCACAGGCGCAACGCCTCGCGTCGCAAGTCGCGCCTGATGCGCGCCGCGGCCAAGGTGGCCAAGCTGGCCGCCGACCCCGAGGCCGCGGCCCAGGCGGCGGCCGATGCCAGGTCCCACGCCAAGGGCTCGGGCAAGACCCGGGCAGGCGGCAAGGCTGCCGGCAGGGGCGCCGCCAAGAGCGCGCCCAAGACCCCGCGCAAGACCGGCAAGTAGAGCCGGCCCGCGGCCGCCTTTAGGGCAGGGCCGCCTCCAGCACCACCAGCCGCAGCGCCTGGTCGTCGTCCAGCTCCCCACGGCGCGACGCCGCCTCGACGCCGGCGGCACGACGGTACAGCCCCTCGAGGCGATGGCGGTCGACGCCCTGGGCCTGCTGCTGGGCCTTGCTGACGGCGTAGTCGCTGAGCGGCCGCCCGTCGCCCGAGAAGGCCTGCACCAGCCGGGTGGCGCCGGCCGCCCCCGGCGGCGCGTCGCCGGCCGCCAGCAGCAGCCGCAGGTGGCGCACCAGCATGAAGCTGAGACGACCGGCGGGCGCGCCAGATGACAGGGCGCGGTCCAGCTCGACCGCGGCGCGGCCGGGGTCCACGAGGAGGGCGTCCGTGATGTCCCACACCTGGTGCTCGGCGGTGTCGGGGACCAGCGCCCGCACCTCGGCAACGCCCACCCGCGCGCCGGCGGCATACACCGCCAGCTTCTCCATCTCGGCGTCGACCAGCCGCAGATCGTCCCCCGCCGATGCCACCAGCAACTCGGCGGCGTCCGCGTCGAGGGCCAGGCCGACCTCGCGGCTGCGCCCCTTGACCCACTTGACCACGTCCCACGGGCGCATCCCGGCGAAGCTGCGGACCTCGCCCTGCTGCATCGCCAGCTTGAGCACGGGGTTGGTGGCGGCGACGGTGGCGGCGGCGTAGAGGACCACCTGGGCCTCCGCGGGCAGCGATGCCAGCGCCTCGGCCGCGGCGGTGGCCGGGTCGTTCTCCGCCGACCGCGTCTTCGGCTTGCGGCCGCCGCCGGGCATCAGGGGCTTCCAGTTGCGAACTCCCACGACGCGTCCGCTGCTGAAGAAGCCGACGCTGGAGGCCGCGGTCACCACCTCCTCGGGGGTCGCGGCGCCGTCCAGCATCTCCTGGTCGAGGTCGCTGGTGAGGTCCGCGGTCAGCCGCGCCCAAGTCTCCAGGAAGGCCCGCTCGGCGAGGTAAGGCTCCCCGCCGTGGAAGAGGTAGACGCCCACCGGCCGAGTCTATCCGCCGGCCTGGCGGCACCCGGTATCGTCGCAGTCGAGCGTCAGGCCGCCGTCGCGCGCCGTCCGCCAGGCGCCGGCGCCGGCGGCGAGGACCAGGCCGCGGGCGGGCGGTGCGGCGCCGTCGGTTGCCTGCACAACCGTCCAGCGGGCGGTGACGCCATCGAGGGCGGGCGCCACCGCCCCGGTGCCAACCGCGACGGCGTCGTATGCGCCCGCGGCCACCACGGGAGGGGCGCCGGCGCCTGTCGCGCTGATCAGCAGCAACCGCGCCCGGCCATGG
>JAXDLV010000170.1:0-2914 GCA_034666445.1 Chloroflexota bacterium
CGGCGGGGGCGCGAACCTCGGCGTCGGTGCGCACGCCGAGCGCCGGCGGCCGCGTGGACCGCGCCAGGCGCAGCGGCCGGGAGGCGGGCGCAACGTCGGGGCGATCGTCATCGGCAAGACCCGCCAGCCCGAGCTGGCCATCTTCCACAACACCGACTCCCGGTTCGGCACCACGCGCAACCCCTGGAACCTGCAGCGCGCCCCGGGCGGCTCCAGTGGCGGCGCCGGGGCGGCCGGGGCGTCGGCCATGATCCCACTGGCGCAGGCCTCTGACGGTGGCGGGTCGATCCGCATCCCGGCGGCGTTCTGCGGCCTCTTCGGGATCAAGCCCGGCCCCGGCATCGTCCCCGTCGCCGGCGGCCACGGCGAGCACTGGTTCGGCATGTCGCAGTGGGGCCCGCTGAGCACGACGGTGGCCGATGGCGCCCTGCTCCTCGACGTGCTGGCGGGAACCAACAGGTACCGCGACGTTGCGCCCGCCTCCCGGCCGCTGCGCCTGGCGCTGTCCACGCGGCCGCCGGCGCTCGGCGTGCGCACCGACGCCGAGGTTCGCGCCGCCGCGGAGGCCTGCGCCGACGTCCTGCGCGAGGCGGGCCACACCGTCACCCTCACCGACCCGCCGTACAGCCAGCGGCTGACCGCCGCCTTTCTCCATCGCTTCCTGGGCGGGGTGGCCCACGAGGTGGACCAGCTGGGTCTCGACGTCCAGCGCCTGGAGCCTGGCCACCGCGGCATGGTGCGCGCCGGGCGGTACATCAACCGCACGCGGCCCGTGCCCCCCGATGGCGCGGACGAGTGGCGGAATCGCTTCACGGCGTGGTTTGCTGACTACGACCTGCTGCTGACCCCCACCACCGCCCGTACCGCGGTGCGCGCCGACGGCTGGGTCGCCAAGAGCTGGCTCCTCAAGGTCCAGGACGGGAGCCAGAACGTGCCCTTCACCCAGGCCTGGAACGTGGCCTCGTTCCCGGCCGCGTCGGTACCCGCGGGCCTCTCGCGGGCGGGGATGCCGATCGGGCTGCAGGTGATCGCGCCGCGCGGCGGTGAGGCGCTGGTGCTGTCGCTCGCCCTGCAGCTGGAGCGGCTCCGGCCCTGGCCCCGCCACGCGCCGCTGGCGCGTGTGCCGGCGCCGACCCTGGCCGAGGTCGCCGGCGGCTAACCCGCCCCTGGCGTGGCCGGGCGCGCCGGCAGGCTGAGCGCAAACACCGTCCCGCCGTCGGGGGTGGCACCCTCGATCACCAGGTGTCCCTCATGGGCCTCGGCAAGCTGCCTGGATATGTAGAGTCCCAGCCCGGTGCCCGGCATGCTCTGCAGGGCGGGGTCGCTGCCGCGGTGGAAGCGCTCGAACACCCGCTCCCGGTCCGCCTCGGGGATCCCGATGCCGTTGTCCTCGACGCGTACGACCGCCCGGTCGTGGCCGTTGGACAGCGTGATCGACAGGCGGGGGGGCCGTCGCGTGTAGCTGAGGCCGTTGTTGAGGAGGTTGTCCATGATCCTGCCCAGCTGCGCGGCATCGGCCTCCACGTTCACGGGGTACGGTGAAAGGTGGGCGTCTATCTCCCCACCCAGGAGCGCCGCGCGAGGGTGGGCGCGCGTCACCGCCCCCTCGATCACGTCGCGGAGGTCCACCACGGAGAGCTCGGGGGTCAGGGCCCTGGCATTGATCCGGGAGGCCTCCAGCAGGGCGTCGACGATATTGCTCAGCTCGCCGGCCTTGGTGGTCAGCACCGCCAGTGGACGGCCCCACGAGGCAGGCGAGGGCCCCAGCGTGCCGTCGGACATCATCGATAGGTAGCCGACCAGGACGGAGATGGGGGTTCGCAACTCGTGCGCCGCCATGTTGAGGAAGCTGCTGTTGGCCTCGTTGGCCATCCGGGCGGACGCGTACAGCCGGGCGAGCTCCTCCTGGCGCTCGCGGGTGTCTACGAACGACGCCAGCACGAACGAGGCCAGCGCGACGCTGACGTTGAACACCTGCAGGGTCAGCATCTTGCCGAGCAGTGACTCGGTGGCGAATGGCCCGACACCCTCCACCGCCGACCAGATCGCCACCCCCGACGCCACCAGGGCCGCGGGGGCGGCGCCCTGTAGCCGGAACCGCCATGCCACCACCATCACCAGCGGAAGGACGAGGTACTCCAGCCGGAATGTGTTCTGGAACAGCACATACGACAGCAGGCCGGTCGCGGCGATGAGGAGGAACAGCTCCACGCCCCGCCTCAGGGACAGGTCCTGCAGTGAAGGCCGGCGGCGCAGGCTCAACAGGAAGGGCGCCACCAGCAGGACACCCATCGCGTCGCCCGCCCACCAGACCGTCCAGGTGGGCCAGAACTCGGACGCCGGGACGGCGCCGGACAGCACCAGGACACCGCTGCCCACCGAGGCGCTGATCGTCATCGTCAGCAGCGCCGCGACCAGGATGATGGCGAGGGCATCGCGGAGGCGATCGATGTCGCGGTGGAAGCCGACCCCGCGCAGCAGCTCGGCCGCGACCGCCGGGGCCAGCGTGTTGCCCAGTGCGATCGCGACGGCCCCCTGCGGCGAAGGACCCAGCGGGAGGTTGACCGCCAGCGCGGCCACCGCGATCGGGACCCACGCCCGCCGTCCCAGCAGCAGCATGGCCACCAGCGCGATTCCCGTCGGCGGCCACACCGGGGTCACCTGCCCGTGTACCAGGGCGAGGTTGAGGCTCAGGCGCGCCGCGGCCCAGTAGCAGGCGGCCACGACGGCCAGCACTGCCAGCTTTCTCGCGGCGGTTGTGGCTCTGACCCCCATCATCGAAATCGCCGCCATCATAGCCGCGCCCTGGCGCAGCGGCCGTGGTTGCAGCAAGGCTGGCACGGCTGGTACGGGCCAGCGCCGGCCACTGTGAAGAAGGGTCATTGGCTGCTACGGTGGGGCGATGTCGATGTCC
>JAXDLV010000171.1:0-5856 GCA_034666445.1 Chloroflexota bacterium
ACCCCGGCCGCCCACCGCGATGAAGCAGCGCACGCCCTCCCCCCGCCTTCAGGGGTTGGTCAGGTGGGCGACGTTGTACTTGACGTGGGCGGCGCGCTCGAGCTCCGCGAGGTAGTCGACGAACCACTGGGGCCGCTGGTCGGGGTGATAGAAGGCGGCGTCGGGCGCGCGCACGAAGACGTAGCGGACCTTGATGTTGGCGGCGTCCTTCGCGGTGACCTTGAAGATGAAGAACCCGTCGGTGCCACGCGTGAGCTCCTGGTTGGTCTCCCCCGGGTTGAGCGTGGTAAGCACCGGTTTGACCGGCGCCAGCGACCCGGCGTCGAGCCCCGAGATGGGCACCGACAGCTCGGCGCCACGGTCGGCCTCCTTCTCATCGCTGTACTTCTTGGCCACTTCTACGATGTCCGTGCCGGCCTTGACCAGCGCCAGCGCCTCGGTCGCCCGCTTCTCCCCTAGGGAGTTCTCCAGCCGCTGCTCGGCCAGCCGGGCGCGCGCCTGCTCGCGGACCTGGTCGATGGTGACGCCGGCCTGCTTGAGGTAGTCGTTGAACGACGGCGGCGTGGGCTGGCCCTGCGTCTGCTGCTGGGCGGCGCGGGACTCGTAGTCCTTGCGGGCGTTGTCGACGTCCTTGTTGACGTCGTCGTCGCTGACGTTGATGTTGTGCTTGCCGGCGTCGTCCACGAGGAGGACCTGGTCTACCAGCTCCCGGATCGCCTCGTTCTCGAGCTTCTCGAGGTTGGTCTTGCCCTCGGGCGCGTTGAGGTCGGGATAGGTGGCGGGGTCCTGCTTGCGCTTGGTGTTGTAGTCGTCCTTGAGCAGCTTCAGGCGGGTGTCGTAGTCCGCCATCGCGATCGCGTGGCCATCCATCTGGGCCGCCGGCTTCTGCAGGAAGGGCAGTTCCGGGCCACTGCACCCGCTGAGTGCGAGGCCCCCGACCAGGGCCAGGGCGTAGACTGGCCGAAGGGACATGGCGAGCGAGTTTAACACGGGGGTATTTGGCGTCTGTGAAGATCTGTGAGAGCTGCGTTCACCGGCGCATAGTGCCCGTGGACCAGGTCCCCATGGGCGTCAACCGGGACAACCGGCGCACCGACGAGCAGGGCACGCCGTACTACCTGTACTGCAGCTACTTCTACTCGTTCCCCAGCGCCAACATGCGGCTGACGTGCTCGCAGCGCGTGCCGGACAGCGCCGCCCAGGCGGCGGAGACCGCGCCCGCCTACTAGCCTCAGACCTCGCGCGAGCGCAGGGCCAGGAAGAGGAGCGCGAAGAGCAGCGCGATCCACGCCGCCCAGAACGCGACGTCGGTCCAGTCCGACACGTTGATGAGCGGTGACGAGCCGCTGAAGGCAGCGTCGGATGATTGGCTGTAGACCTCCTTCTGGAGGTCGCTCTCGAGGTAGCGAGGCACCAGCCAGTAGAGGACGTCGACGACCCTGGTGGCGAGCCGGAAGCCGTCGCTCACCGTCGACGAGATCGGCGTGCCGACGTCCTGGATCGCGTGCATCAGCAGGTGCGCAGTGCCGACCAGCTTCGCCAGCTGGACCACCACCACGCCGATGATCGCGGCCACGATGTTGTTCAGCCGCACCGACAGCGGCAGGATGATCAGCATCTGGGTCAGCTGGTTCGCCGCGATCAGCACGAAGGTCTTAGCCAGCGGGGCCTCGTGGCCGCCGCCCTGGCTCAGGACCACGATCCAGGTGCCGACTCCCAGCACGGTTGAGGTCACCAGCAGCGTGGCGGCGGCTGCCAGCACCTTGCCCGCGGCGTACTCCAGCCGCGACACCGGCTTACTGAAGATCGAGACCACCGAGCCGCTCTCGAGGTCGTGGTTGATCAGGGTGACCGAGATCGCAACCGCCGCAATCCAGGTGAAAAAGGAGACGCCGAAGAACGAGATCCCGGTGGTCATCGTGATCAGCACAAAACCGCTGTAGTCCCCCACCGGCACCGTGCCCTCCGGTGCGTTGGCGCGGAGCAGGACCAGGCCTATCCCCGCGAGAATCACGAGAAGCGCCCCGCCGCCGATGAGGAAGTACAGCAGCTTGCGGCGCGCCAGCTCGCGCACCGTGTAGAGGGCGATCGCCAGCACCTTCATCGGTGCGCCCCCGCCGCCGGCATCACTCTCCCCAGCCCCCCACGAAGCCACCCGGGGTGGGCCGGTCGCCCTCGAACAGCTCGATGAAGACGTCCTCGAGGGTCTTGCCGGCAGGAACCAGCTCGTGCACCGTCCCCTCCCGCACCAGCTTGCCGCGGTTGATGATTGCGACGCGGTCGCACACCATCTCCACCTCGCTGAGGAGGTGGCTGTTGAGCAGGACCGCCGTGCCGTGCTGCTTCAGCTCCACGATCAGGTCGCGGACGGCGCGCCGGCCCAGGGGGTCGAGGTCGGACGTCGGCTCGTCGAGGATCAGCAGCTGGGGATGGGTGATGAGCGCCTGGGCCAGCCCGAGGCGCTGCTTCATGCCCTTCGAGTACTGCCGCACCTGGCGCCGCTCGCCGCCGAGCCCGGCCCAGCCGAGCGCCTCAACGGCGCGCCCCGCGCGCTCACCCGCATCGAGACCGCACAGCCGGCCGAAGTAATCGAGCACCTCGTCGCCGCGGAGGAACTTGGGGAAGTCCGGCTCCTCGGGCGCGTACCCGAGGCGGGCGCGCGCGCCCGGCTCCAGCGGGTCGGCGCCGAAGATGCGAACGCTGCCCTCAATGGGGGTGGTGAGGCCGGCCAGCATCTTGACGATGCTGGTCTTGCCTGCCCCGTTGGGGCCGAGCAGGCCGAACGCCTCGCCCGCGGCCACGGAGAGGCTGACGCCATCCACCGCCCAGGGCTGGCGCGAGCCGTACCGCTTGCGGACGTCCTGGACCTGGGCGACGGCACTCATGCTGCGCGGATTATCGCCGCCGGGGAGTCAGATGACCGCGCGCTCGGTGACCAGCTCGCCGTCGGCGAACCGGCCCGGGCGGAGGGCGGTGATGTCGAAGGCCGGGGCGCGGCCAAGGACCAGGTCGGCGGCCAGCTCGCCCACCGCGGGCGCCTGCATGAAGCCGTGGCCGGAGAAGCCGGTGCACAGCCACAGGCCGGGGAGCTCGGGGGACTCGCCAATGATCGCCTGGTGGTCGGGCGTCACCTCGTACAGCCCCGCCCAGCCCGTCATCACCTGCGCCTGCTCGAGCCCCGGGTAGCGGTCCACGGCGTGCTCGACCAGGTGGTCGAGGAAGTCCCAGTCCACGTCGGAGCGGAAGCCCGGTGGCTCGGCCGGGTCGCTCATCCCCAGGAGCAGCCCCTCGCCCTCGGGGTGGAAATAGAAGGAGGTGCGGTAGTCGACGGTCATCGGCGTCGTGCGGCTGGCGCCGGCGAAGGGGCCGGTGACAAAGATGTGGCGGCGGTAGGGCACGACGGGGATGTCGGCGCCCGCCATCCGCCCCAGCTCGCCTGACCAGGCGCCCGCGCAGCAGACCACGCGGTCGGCCCGGATCACGCCCCGGTTGGTGGTCACCCGGCAGCTGCCGGGGGCCACCTCGAGACCGGTCACCTCGACGCCCTCCATGATCTCGACGCCGTGGGCGCGCGCGGCGGACGCGTAGCCCTGGGTCATCTCGCTCGGACCCGCGATGCCGTCGCTGGGACAGAACGTGCCGCCGAGGAGGTCGTCGACGCGGAGGCCCGGCACCAGCCGATGGATCTCCGCGACGTCCACCTCGCGGGCATCATCCAGGCCGGCGGCATGCTGCACCTCGAGGTTGGCCCGCAGGTCGGCCATGCCGGCGTCGTCGGAGGCGACAAACAGGTAGCCGATCTGCCTGAAGTCGGCGGAGCGGCCAACGCGCTCCTCGAAGCGCTCGAGTATCTGTCGGCTCAGCATCCCAATGCGGACGTTCACGTCGGTGGAGAACTGCTGCCGGACCCCGCCCGCGCACCGACCCGTGGAGCCCTCGCCGATGCCGCCGCGGTCGACCACCAGGATGCGGCCGCCGCCCCGCTCGGCGAGGTTGAAGGCCACGCTGCAGCCCACCGCGCCGGCGCCGACCACCAGCGTGTCGACGCCCGCGGGCAGCCCCAGCTCGTCGCGCGGGCTCATCGCCCCAGCACCTCCCTCACTCCCCGGGGACCGCCGTCAGTCGAGGAACAGCGAGAGGCAGCGCACGCCGCCGCCCGCCTTCATGAACTCCGTCATCGGCAGGGAGGTCGTCCTGAAGCCGGCGTGGTGGAGGTCCTCGGCGAGGTTCTCCAGGCCGGTCGAGGAGACCACCTGGTCGCCGATGGTGACGCCGTTGCAGACGAAGTCCAGGGCAACCGACGTCGGGACTTCGATGACGTGGCGCACCATGCGCCGGATCAGCTTGGCGGACGTCGCCGAGAAGGCCTCGGGCGCGAACATGACCACGTCCTTGCTGAGGGGGCAGAAGCACGTATCGAGGTGATAGAAGCTCGGGTCGACCAGCTCCAGCGAGACCACCTCGACGTCGAGCGCGTCGCGGACCAGCTCGTGCGAGGCGCGGTCGGTGCGGAAGCCATAGCCGCAGAACAGCCGCTCGCCGACAAACAGCGCGTCACCAGCACCCTCAAAGGACACGTCCTTGGGCATCAGGGTGACCTGGTAGCCACGGTTGTGGAATGCCGCCCACCAGAAGGGCTCCTCGCCCTGCCGCTCGGGGTGGTGGAAGTGTGAGAGCACCGCCTTGCCGTTGCGGACGACCCCGGCGTTGGCGGTGAACACCATGTCGGGGTTGCCGGGCATGGGCTGGGCCAGCTCCACCGTCTGGCCAAGACGGCGGTAGGTCAGGAAGAGCTCCTGCCACTGCTGCTGGGCCCTCGGCCGGTCCACCGCGTTCTGGACCTTCATCCACGGGTTGATCTCGTACTCGACCGCAAAGTGGTCGGGGGGGCACATAAGGATTGCCATGGGCTGACCTCGCCACCGCAGGCCGATCGCGGAGGAGCGGGGAGCTCCTGCGGGGGACGGCACTATCTTGCCACCGCCGATGGGTTTTCACACCCCGCGGCCGATCCAGTCCTGCGTCAGGCGCGTTTCAGCGCCTGTTTCAGATCGGCTCGGCGGCCAGGAACCCGGAGATCGCGGCCGCCTGGGCGCGCACCAGGGCGTCGGTCCAGCCGTGGCCGGCGTCCGGGATCACCACCACCTCGGCCGTCTGCATCGCCTCGGTCAGCTGTTGCATCTGGCCGTGGTCGAGGAGATAGTCGTCCGCCGCCACCACCATCAGCACCGGCTGCTCCCATGACTTCAGCCAGGGCTCGTAGTCGTGGTGGAGGGCGTCGCGGAGCCATTCGCGCGCGGCCCGCGGCGAGCAGCGCAGCTGGTTCTCGAAGTTCACGCGCGCATCGACCGGGTCGACGTCGGGGCCCTCGACCATCAGGCGCTTGTAGAGATCGGAGACCCGGCGGCTGCGCGCCAGGCGCGAGCCCACGCCGAAGACCAGGGGGTTGAGCCCGACCGCCATCTGCAGCTTGAAGGAGCGCGACACCGCTCGCCGCGAGTAGATCGGCGTGTGCAGGACCAGCTGGCGGACGCGCCCGGGGTCGATGCGGGCCAGCTCGATCGCCACGGTGCCGCCCAGGCACAGGCCACCGAGGTCGTAGATCTCGAGGTCGATGGCGGTGGCGAACGCCGAGAGGAAGCGGGCCATGGCCTCGACCGTGTGGCGGCCCGCCAGCGCCGGCGTCTCGCCAAAGCCGGGGAGGTCGGGGATGATCATCCGCCGGCGGCCGTCCAGCGCCGGCATCCACTTGTGGAAGTTCTCGGCGCTGCCGATCCAGCCGTGCACCAGCAGGATCGGCGGCCCCTCCCCCACCTCGAGGTAGCGCACCCGGCGGCCGCCGTCGATGTCCACGTC
>JAXDLV010000172.1:0-10543 GCA_034666445.1 Chloroflexota bacterium
GCCGCGCACCGCTCATCGCCGGCATCGTCATCGCCTGCCTGCTGCTCTGTGGCGGGGGCGGCTACGGGGCGTTCCGGCTGGCCGGGGTCCTGGTGAGGCCGACGCCCACCATCAGCATCCGGGTGTCGGCCAGGCCCACGACGTCGGCAAGCTCGTTCAACCTCTCGCGCGCAACGTCGTGCGCCGACGTGCCGTCCTCCTTCTATGGGGACGGCGTGACGGGCACGCTGGAGGACCACCACTCCACCAACGGCGCGGTGCCTGACCTCGTGGTCAGCGCCAGCGGCTTCTCGCCGCACTGCATCGACCGCGTGTCGGTGGGCACGCACAAGATCTCCGTGACCAACACCGGCAGCGGGCTGCACACCTTCAGCACCGTGGGCGGATCGGTCTCGATGATCGTCCTGCCGGGACTCAAGGGCACGACGCCGACCTTCAGTGTCGCCAGCACCCCGCTCGAGTTCTTCGATGAGCAGGACGCGGATCACCGTGGCGTGATGATCCCCAGCGTGACGCCATGAGCCGCCCGTGACCGCGACCGAGGACATCGCCCAGGCCGACCGAACCCTGACCGACGAGGACCTGCCGGAGCTGTTCCGCGCCGCCGACCGCGCGTCGCGCTCGGGGCAGCGGCGCTTCCTGCAGGCCGTGGTGGCCAGGCTGCTGCTGCTGCTCTTCGCCACCCTGATGGCCCTCTTCACGCTCCGCGGGGTGGTGGACTGGCTGCCGGCTGACGTCGACATGGCCGGCCTCCTCGCCGCGGTCGCCTTCATGGCCGCGATCCTGGTCGAGATCTACGTCCTGCGCGGCGAGCTCGACACGGTGTGGTACGAGGGCCGCGCCGCGGCCGAGTCGGCGAAGAGCCTGGCCTGGCGCTACGCGGTGGGCGGGGAGCCCTTCGCGATCGCGAAGGGAAAGGCGCAGACCCCGGTGGACGAGGCCTTCCTGCGAGCGCTGTACACCACCCTCCAGGACCTCGGCGAGGTTCCCCTGCAGCCGTCGATCGACGGTGGTCGCCAGATCACCGAGGCGATGCGCGAGCTGCGAGCGATGCCGCTGCCGGCACGCCAGGCGGCATACCTGGCCGGTCGCATCGAGGACCAGCGTCACTGGTACGCCACCAAGCAGCGCTGGAACGCGAGGCGCGCCGGGCGCTGGGCGGGCGTGACGCTGCTGGCCGAGCTTTCCGGCATCCTGGCCGCGGTGTTCCAGGCGACGGGGCGCTTCAGCGGCCACGAGGTGATCGACCACCTGGCCCACGTCTTCGCCCCCCTCGCGGTGGCGGCCGCGTCATGGATGCAGACCAAGCAGTTCCGCACCCTGGCGAGCTCCTACGGCGTGGCGGCCCAGGAGCTGGCGACCATCGCGTCGCTGGTGATGGCCCAGTCCGGCGAGGCCCGCTGGGCGGTGTTCGTCGAGCAGTCGGAGACCGCGATCTCGCGGGAGCACCGGCTGTGGCGCGCGACCCGGGGTCGGCGGAAGCAGCACCCCGAGGTGACCACCTCCCTGTAGACCTATACCGGCGGTGGCGCTTCCGCGGTGACCGCCACCTCGGCGACCTCGTCCTGCGGGCTCGAGCCCGGGGAGAGCATGACAAGGACCGCGGCCAGCACCCCGGTCACCCCGCAAGACAGCCACAACGCGGTGGGGTTGACGGTGAACAGCCAGCCGCCAAAGCCGGGGCCGATCATCAGGCCCAGCGACCAGGTCAGCCCCCACGCGCCGGCGTACCGGCCGCGCAGGTGCGCCGGCGAGATGTCCGCGACGTACGTGGCCGACATCGGAAACGCCGTCATCTCACCGAGCGTCCAGATCAGCACGGTCAGCGCCAGCAGCGCGAGGGTGGTGGCCCACGCGGTGGCGGCGAACCCGAACCCCACCAGCAGGAAGCCGGCGGCGATCATCAGCCGCGGCGAGAAGCGCCGCGTGTAGGCGATCACGACCAGCTCGACCAGCGTGATCAGGCCGCCGTTGAGGGCGATCAGGAACCCGTAGACGGTGTTGGAGTAGCCGTGCCCGACCACCCATAGCGGGAAGGTCGTTTCTGCCTGCAGGTAGACGGCCGACGCGGCCAGGGTGGCGAACAGGAAGAGGATGAAGCCGCGGTCGGAGAGAATCGCGCGGGTGCCCTCGCCGCGGCGTTCGGGCCGTTCGGCCCGGGGCGCCCCGTGCGGCAGCGCCACCAGTGCAAGGACCCCGAAGGCCACCGACGTGAGGGCGTCGATGGAGAACACCAGCACGAACGAGCGGTCGGCGAGGAACCCGGCCGTCGCCGGTCCCAGGGCGAAGCCCGCGTTGATGAAGAAGCGCATCACCCCCATCGCCGCAACCCGGCGCTGCTGCGGCACGAGGTCGGCGATCAGCGCCCCGGTCGGGGCTCGGACCAGTTGCTGGGTCAGCCCCACCAGCACTGCCACCGCGACCAGCGCGGGCAGCCCGCTGACGACCAGCAGCGCCATCGTGGTCACCGCGCTGGTGAACATCGAGATCGCGATCGTCTCGCGACGGCCGATGCGGTCGGCCAGGTAGCCGCCCACGGTCGAGCCCCCGAGGCTGCCAAGGCCGAATCCCGCGACGGCGATCCCGGCCTCGGCAGGAGACAGGCCGCGCTGCGTCAGGTACAGGACCATGAACACGATCACGAACCCGCCGAAGCGGTTTATGAACGTGCCGCCGAACAGCACCCAGACCGGCCGGGGGAGGGCGCGGATGTCGCTGATGATCCCCGGCCGGCGGTCGCTCATGGGAGGTAACTGTAACCGGTCAGTGGCTACACCCGGTTACGCCGAGGACCGGTGCGCACAGGCGCCCGAGTGGGGCGTTAGCCGGTGGCGCGCTTCCTCGCCGGGGTGGCGCTGCGCGGCCGGGAGGCCCGCGCCGCAGCCTTGGCAGCCGGCTTGCGCCCGGTCGCCTTGCGTGCCGTGGGTTTGCGTGCCGTGGCCTTGCGTGCGGTGGCCTTGCGCCCGGTGGTCCTCGCCCCGCCTGCCGTCCTGGCGGCGGCCTTGCCTGTGCGCGCGGCCGGCCGTCGCGCCGGGGCCGGCTCCTGGGCGCTGGCGCTGGCGCGGGCGACATCCAGGAGCTCGTGGAACGACTCCTCCATGCTCTCGCCCAGCCGCGGCAGGTCGGGGAAGGCGTGCCGGTCCGCGATGTAGCCGAAGTTGATGAGCCCCAGGTAGCTGAAGATCGCCGTGGCCAGCTGCTGCCCCTCGTAGAGGAAGGCGATGGGCATCGCCGTGGTGAGCTGGCAGCCCAGGCAGAAGAGCGGCACCTGCGGCCCGGGGACGTTGGTGACGATGGTGTTGTAGTTCATCTGCCGCAGCGACGCGCGGGCCACCATCGCGTGGAGCGTCGCCGGCGAGAAGCCGACGGCCTTCATCAGGATGTCGGCGCCCAGCGCCTGCTTGCTCTTCTTGATGCGGTCGACGTTGGCCTTGGCCTTGCGCATCCGCGCCGCCGGGAATGGCTCGTCGACGGGCAGCGGGACCAGCATCGTCGACAGCACGTTGCCCAGCGCCGTCTTCTGCTTCTCGTCGCGCAGCGACACGGGGCAGAGCGCCTTGACCTTGAGGTTGTCGACATCCTCGCCGTGGAGCTCGAGGTACTTGCGCAGGCCGCCGCTCACGATCCCCAGCACGACGTCGTTGATGGTGGCGCCGAAGGCGTTCTTGATCTCCTTGAACTCCTCGAGCTTGAAGTCGCTAAACCACACGGTCCGAGTGGTCCCGGTGGGGCCGTTGAGGGGCCCCTCGGGCGGGGTCAGCTCACGCACCGCAACCGCGAGCGCGCCGGCGCCCTCAGCGAGCGCGCCCGCGAGCCGGCCGGGGTTGCTGGCCGCCTCGACGGCGCCCTTGACGATGCCCACCGGGGCGGTGGCGCGGTCCTGGAGGCTCTTCATCAGCAGGCCCAGCGTGCTGGGGCCCTTCCGCGGCTTCCACTGCGACTTGTGGTCGGGCGGCTCGTAGTCGTCGTTGATGTCCATCAGGATCGTCGCCAGCTCCAGCGCCGAGAGGCCGTCGACCATCGCGTGGTGGGTCTTGGTGATCAGCGCCCACTGGTTGTTCGGCAGGCCTTCGAGGTAGTAGAGCTCCCACAGCGGGTGACGCCGGTCAAGCGGCCGCGAGAACACCCGGGAGATGTACTCAGTGATCTCCTTGCGCCCGCCGGGGGAGGGGACTGCGGCGCGCTTGACGTGGAAGTTGATGTCGAACTTCTCGTCGTCCACCCAGACCGGCATGTCGACGTTCATCGGCAGGAAGGCCACCTTCTGGCGGTAGCGCGGCATCAGGTCGAGGCGCGGCTCGATGTGCTTGATCAGCGCCTTGAAGCGCTCCTCGTGGCTCTTCCATGGGCCTGGCTCGAAGGCGGCGACGCCACCGATGTGCATGTGCGTGTTGCGCGTCTCGAGGTGCAGAAACGAGGAGTCGAGGGAGCTGAGTCTTTGAACCGGCACTGCTGTCTCCTTCCTGGGAACTGGCGTTCGTTTTGAGAGGCAAGTATGAACGCTGGCCCGCGCCCCCCGCCGGTGCGCCACGGGCCCGCCGGCGTTGCGTCAAACTGCGGGCATGCTCCTCCCCCTCACGTTTGACACTGCCACAAAGATCCTGGTCCTCGGCGGCCTGCTCAGCCTGGTGGCGTCCTTCGCCATCGGCTTCGTGCTCTCGCGGTACCGCCTGCGGCCGCCCAACGTCGCTCCCGCGTATGTCCACCTGGCGCACAAGAACGCGCTCTGGGAGGGCTTCATGATGCTCGGCCTGGTGTGGGCGGTGCAGCTCTCCTCCCTCCCCGACGGCGTCGAGACGGTGGCCGCCGTGCTGATCGTGGCGGCCGCGGGCCTGCAGGTGCTTTCGTCGGTGGTCGCCTGGCTGTCGGGAACCCAGGACGAGTTCGCACAGCGCTCGCTCAGCTTCTACCTGGCGACCATCAACGCCCTGCTGGTCACGCCCGGTGTGCTGATCCTGCTCGGGGGCGTGGTTGCCGCCATCTTCTTCCCGGGTCCGCGGGAGATCTACTACAGCTAGGCGAGCACCCCGGCCAGCGCCGCCCTCGCGGCGAAGTGGCCGCACATCCCGTGGACCCCGCCGCCCGGGGGCGTCGAGGACGAGCAGATGAAGAGCCGCGGGTTGGAGGTGGTGTACGGGTTGGCCCGCGCCACCGGGCGGGTGAAGAGCTGTCCGATGTCCTGCACGCCGCCGTTGATGTCGCCGCCGATGTAGTTGGCGTTGTGGCGCTCCATGGCGGCCGGGTCCATCGCGCTGCGAGCCTCGATGATGTCGCGAAAGCCCGGGGCGAAGCGCTCCACCTGGGCCTCGATGCGTTCCGTCATGTCGAAAGTGGAGCCGCTCGGAACATGGCAGTAGGCCCACGCTGTGTGCTTCCCGGCCGGCGCCCGGCTGTCGTCGAACAGCGACGGCTGCGCGAGCAGCACGTAGGGGCGCTCGGGGTGCTCTCCCCGCCAGACCGCCGCCTCGCCTGCCGCGACCTCGTCCAGCGTCCCGCCCAGGTGCACGGTGCCGGCCCGCCCGCAGCCTGATGAACGCCATGGGATGGGCGCGCTCAGGGCCCAGTCGAGCTTGAACACGCCCGGGCCGTAGCGGAACCCCTCCAGGGCGCGCCGGTAGCGATCCCCCAGCGCCCCACCCGCGATGCCGACGACCTGGCGTGGCGTCAGGTCGAACAGCACCGCCTTCGCCGCCGGCAGGTCGGCCATGGAGGCAACCCGGCGCCCGGTGATCACCTCGCCGCCGGCGTCCTCGAGGACGCCGACCATCGCGTCGGAGAGCGCCTGCGACCCGCCGCGCACGAACGGCCACCCGTGGCTGTGGCCCAGGGTGCCAAGCAGCAGGGCCGCGGCGGCGGTGAAGGGCTTCTCCAGGGGCAGCATCGAGTGGCCCGCCATCCCACCGAGCATCGCCCGCGCCGGCTCGCCACGAAACACCGCGCGCGCCAGGTATGACGCGGGCCACATCGCCCGCAGCCCGAAGCCGGCGAGCGTCAGCGGGTGGCGCGGCGGTCGCAGGGGGCCGTGGACCTCCTCGAGGACTCGGTCGACGCCCCGGACCAGGGGCCCAAACAGCCGCCGGTAGGCGGCGCCGTCCGCCCCCAGGGCCGCGGCGGTGGCATCGACGTCGCGCTGCAGCAGGACCGGTTCCGCGCCGTCGAGCGGGTGCGCCAGGGGAACCTCGGGGTGCACCAGCTGCAGCCCGTGCTCCGCCAGCGGCAGCGTGCGCAGGAAGAGCGACGCCGCCGCCAGCGGGTGTACCGCGCTGCACGTGTCGTGGACGTAGCCCGGCAGCGTCAGGTCCTCGCTTCGGCAGCCGCCGCCAGCGCGGGGTTCGGCCTCAAGCACGACCACGGACCGCCCCGCGTGGGCCAGGGTGATCGCCGCCGCAAGCCCGTTGGGCCCGGCGCCGACAACCACCGCGTCGTAGGCCGAGCCCATCACCTATGCGCGGGTGTGCTCGCGCCTGTGGTCCCCGGCGAGCTGCTCGAGGAGCTCCGGCGCGACCTGGTCGCCGTTCACCGCCGCCACCTTGCATGGTGTCGCGGCCCGGAGCGTGGACGTCCGCCTGCCGTCCTCGAGGAGCGCGCGCTCTCCCAGGACGACGCCGGGTCCGAGGTCCAGGAGCTTCTTGCCCGCCACCTCCACGTCCAGGATCCCGTCGAGCAGCAGGAAGATCTCGTCGCCGGCATCGCCGGCTTCGACGAGGGCATCTCCCTTCTTCACATTGATGATCCGGGGGACGGCGCCGCCGCGCATGATGTGCTCCGAGAGCTCGCGCTCCAGCGCCGACTCCACCGCGGTCACCAGCGCCGGCGAGTCGACATCGCCCCACGGGCTGTGGCCGCCGAACGCCCTCGTGTACCACGCCTTGAAGTCGATGTAGCCGGTCTTCTGGGCCAGGCGGCGGTCGTGGTCGTAGACCCAGTGGCGAGGGAAGGGACTGGCGCCGATGACCTCCAGCTCCGTGCGGCCGTCGGCGTGGAGCGTCAGCGCCAGGGTCGACCAGGCGAGCGGCGCCGCAACCTGGACGAACGGGGGGTACTTCACTCGCCGTGGCGCCGGCATCCCCGTCCGGCCACCGGCCGTCTGGACGAACCGAACCGACGTCGCGCCGACCTCCGGTTCGCGCCTGAGGTCGGGCAGGCTCACGGCCGCCACCGTCATGCTGCCGGCGCCGAAGCTCATGGTCGTCGACCCGATGAGGCCGCAGGAGTCGTCGCCATAGCCATGGGACGTGATGGCGCCGTCCTCGACCTCGATCCACGCCGTCAGGCGGTTGGCAAACCTGAACCGATCCTGCTGGCGGAGTGCCTCCAGGTCCTCGATGACCTCCGGCGGGGCCGCGTCGTAATGAGCCATCCCCATCTCGAAGGGCATCTTCGTCATCCCCTTCACAGCCTCGGATGGAATCCAGGAAATCGATGTGACCGACGACTCAATGCGCATCTCTGTCCTCAATAACTGTGACGGTTTGTCTGCGAGGCTCAACGTATCGCCGCGGTCGCGGCCGGTCGATGGTGCGGTCCCGCGAGTCCGGGGGTGGGAGGCCTGACTGCCCACGGGGGTGCCTGCCCCCTTGCCGCCGCAATTTGGATCGCGCCTAATGGAGCGATGTCAGAGGGGCGTATCACGGTGTTCCTCGCCGACGACAACCTGATCGTGCGCGAGGGCGTCCGCGCGCTGCTCTCGATCGCCGACGATATCGAGGTCGTGGGCGTCGCCGGCGACTACGACGAGCTGTTGCGGGGCGCCGGCGAGGCCGCGCCGCAGGTGGTCGTGACCGACATCCGCATGCCCCCGAACTTCCAGAGCGAGGGCATCGACGCCGCCCGTGAGCTCCGCCGTCTCCACCCGGGCACCGGGGTGGTGATCCTCTCCCAGTTCGATGAGCCGGAGTACGCCGTCGCGCTGCTGGCCGAGGGCGCCGCCGGCTGCGCCTACCTGCTGAAGGACCGCGTTGCGGAGGGCGACCAGCTGGTGCGCGCCATCCGTGAGGTGACCACCGGCGGCTCGGTGCTCGACCCCCGCATCGTCGAGGCCATGATGCGGCCGGTCACCCAGGGTGGCGACCTGTCGGTGGCCGAGGAGGAGCTGCTGCGCCACGTCGCCGAGGGCCGCACCATCAAGGCCATCGCGGCCACCCAGCGGACCACCGCCGCGGCGGTCGAGGAGGCCGTCGAGCGGCTGTTCCTCAAGCTCGCGCAGGAGGCGAGCGCCGGCACCCGTGGCGCCCTCGACCGGCTGAAGATGCTGCACCGCGCGATCATCGACGGCAAGGAGCAGGGCGAGGAGCTCAGCCGGCTGCTGCCGGGCGGCATCGCCGAGAAGGTCCGCCGCGAGGGCAAGCGCATCGGCGAGACCGAGCGCCTGGTGGTCACCGTGGTGATGTCGGACATCCGCGGCTATTCGACCATCGCCGAGCACGCCGACCCGAGCGTCCTCGCCGGCCAGATCAGCCAGCACCGGGCGGCGATGAACCGGGCCATCCTCGACCACGGCGGGACGATCATGCAGTTCGTCGGCGACGCTGTGATGGCGGTCTATGGCGCGCCGATCGCCCAGGCGGACCATCCCGACCAGGCCGTCGCCGGGGCGCTTGCGATGCACGCAGCCCAGGCAGCGCTGAACGCGCGCTGGGAGAGCGAGGGGTTGCCGCCCTTCGGCCTCGGCATCGGCGTCTCCACGGGCGAGGTGGCCGCCGCCCTGCTGGGCTCTGAGGAGCGGCTGGAGTACTCGGTGGTGGGCGACGCCGTCAACCTGACCCAGCGGATCCAGAACTGGGCCGAGGCGGGTCAGACGGTGATGACCGAGGCCACCTACGTGGCGCTGGCCGCCCCGGTCGACGCCGAGGCGCTGCCTCCCCAGGCCGTCAAGGGACGAGCCTCACCGGTGGCGGCGTACCGCGTCGGCACCGTGGTCGGGGTCGGTCTCTAGCCCTCCCCCAAGTACAGCAGGGTCGCCTTGACGCGGCGGTGGATGTCCTTCTCCTCCGACAGCTGGAGCTTGGAGAATATCGAGTTGATGTGCTTCTCCACCGCCCGCTCAGTGAGGAACAGGGCCGCGGCGATGGCGGCGTTGTTGCGGCCCTGGGCCATCTGCTCCAGCACCTCCCGCTCGCGCGGCGTCAACGCCGCCAGCGGCGAGTCGACCGCCGCCGACCGCGTCGCCACCAGGGCCTCGACAACCTTGGGGTCGATCACGGAGCCCCCGGCGGCGACCTCTTTTATGGCGTCCAAGATCTGGCGGACGTCGCTGACGCGCTCCTTGAGCAGGTATGCCCTGCCGCCCGCGCCCTTGTCCAGCAGCTGCAGGGCGTAGTCCGACTCGACGTACTGGCTCAGCACGACCACGCCGGTCTGTGGGTGCGTCTCCCGCAGCCGCTCGGCCACCTGCAGGCCCTCGTCGGTCCCGGTGGGAGGCATCCGGATATCCGTCATCACCACCTCGGGGTTGGTCCGGTCCACCGCCTCCAGCAGGGTCGGCATGTCCTCGCAGACGGCGACCAGGTCGAGCTCAGGCAGCGACTCGATGAGCTGCCGCACCCCCTCCCGCACCAGGTAGTTGTCCTCGGCGATGACCACCCTGATCGGCACGCCGCAAGGATAGGCGAGGCCCGCGCCAGGCGGTGTGCCTGGCCTCCCGCAAGAGTGGTGCAGGCACGAATGACGCCGGGCAGGACCGGAACTATCCTGAGGCTGGAGCTATGGCTGTGAGAGTTTTGATCGTCGATGACCAGGCCCCGTTTCGGGATGCCGCCCGCACGGTGGTGGACCTGACCGACGGCTTCGAGGTCGTTGGCGAGGCCGAGACCGGCGAGGACTCTGTGCGCATGGCGCACGAGCTCAGGCCCGACCTGGTGCTGATGGACGTCAACCTCCCGGGGATCAACGGCCTCGATGCCACCCGCCAGATACTGGCCGACATCGACCCGGTGGTGGTTCTTCTGCTCTCGACGTACGAGGCGGACGAGTACGCACCCAAGGCGGCGGAGTGCGGCGCAGCGGCCTACATCCCCAAGTCGGAGTTCATGCCCGACCGCCTCGAGGCGGCCTGGGCCGCGGCCGCTCCGACGGGGTAGGCGGCTCAGCGGACGGTCAGCGTCCCCCGCATCCCGATCGACTCGTGGCCGGGGATCGCGCAACGGTAGGTGTAAGTCCCCGGGGTGACGTCGAACGTCGCGCTCCGATGAGCCTTTACCGGGACCCGGATGTCCACCCCGAGACGTTCGATGGTGAGGGTGTGCCAGAAGAGGTCCTCGTTGGTCACCTCGATGGTGACCTGGCCGGGGGAGGCGGCCAGCTCGGTCGCGGAGAAGCGGGCGCCGTGGGTGGTGACGACCAGGTTGTGCTCCCCGAAAGGCCGCGGCCCGCCGGCGCCGAGAAGCAGGGCGGCCCCCGCCCCTGCCAGCAGGAGGACGAGCGCCACCGCGGATGCGGCGCTCGCCAGCGGCCGGCCGCGGTCAGCGTCGCCCCGAGACAGAAGGTACCCGGCGGTGGCGGCCAGGCCCACGATCGAGGTCGTCGCGAGGGCCAGCGGCGGCAG
>JAXDLV010000173.1:0-6734 GCA_034666445.1 Chloroflexota bacterium
CTCGATCGCCATCTTGTCGCCGATGCCGCGGAACGGCATGACGCGCGAGCCGAAGTCGATGTTCACCGCGTTCACGCCCGGGATGCGCTCCGTCAGGGCACCGCGGATGCTGTCGCCGATCTCATCCTTGAGCGGGCACGCGGGGGTGGTGAGGATGACCGACAGCGAGACCACGCCACCCGCGACCGCGACGTTCTGGATCATGTCGAGCTCGACGAAATCCTTGTGCAGCTCGGGGTCCTGGACGCCGCGCAGCGCCTGGAGGACGTCGGTCTCGGTGATCTCGCTCATGCGCCGCGAGTCTACCAACGGGGTGGCCGCCCCCCCCGGCGGTCACCGCCGGCGGCCAGGTCGGGGCCGGCTCAGGCCCGGGGCGCGCTCCTGCGGGGCAGCCAGCCCAGGACCAGCGCGACGAGGCCGGCGATCACCAGGAGCAGGGGCAGGCGGGCGTCGGGGCTGGTGTTGGGCGTGCCCACGCCGGCCGTGGTCGGCGGGGGCGTCGGCGTGAAGCCGGCGGGGACGCTGCAGCCGCCGGCGCCGCGAAGCCCGGGGCCCTCGGTCTGGCGCATGAAGATCGGGTGGCTGACCACCTGGTCGGTCCCGGTGATCGCGTCCGGCACGGTGGTGTCACCGCTGGCGATCAGCACGCAGCCGTTGGCGTCCACGTAGTTGGTGAAGAAGTCGCCCAGGCGGCGGTCCTTACCGGACGCGACGCAGCCCGTGCCGCCCTGGCAGATGCCGTTCTGGGCGATGTTGCGCCCGGCGGCGTTGGTGGTGACGATGGTGGGGTTGCTCGACAGGGCGTCGAAGATATGCGCCTCGTAGATGTAGACCTTGCCTTCGGTGGCGCAGTCGGGGTCGACCACCTTGTCGTACTGGTACCACACCACCGAGACGTTGCCCGGGCTGCCCACCGCCACCCACGGCCACAGCACGCGCGCGTCCGGCGGCGTCGCCACCGCGACCTGGGACCAGGACCACTGCTGCGGGCCGGTGTGGGTGCCCACCAGCATCTGCACTGTGTTGGCCAGGGGGCCGTCGCCGGCACAGCCGCCAGGCGCCTCGGGCGAGCGCTCATCGGTGTCCCAGACGAGGTAGATGTTCTCCGCGCTGTCGATGGTCATCGCCGGCCAGTGGGAGAAGATCGTGGTGGAGGTGACCATCAGAGGGGTGAACTCGATGCTGCCGTCGGCCGGGTAGGCGCCCGCGGCGTCGGGCAGGTAGTCGACGCCGAGCCCGGTCATGCCGTCGCCGAGGTTGAACTGGGCAGGCTCGACGAGCGAGCCGTCGACGTGGTCGTAGTAGAGCTTGCCGTTGCCTGTCCAGGAATGGTTGTTGAACGTGCCGCTGGCGACGATCCCACCTCCGAGTAGCCCACCGCTCAGCGGCACGGGTCCGTCACAGCTGCTGCCGCCGTCCCCGGAGTGGAGCACGTTGTGCCCGGTGGTGTTGAGGTTGGAGGCCATCCACACGTTGTCGGCCTTGCCGGCCGCCAGCCACGGCCGGTCGCCCGACGCGCACTGGAACGTGCCCCGGTCCCAGGTCTTGCCGCCATCGCCCGAGGAGAACAGCGCGTCGTTCGCCAGGTTGATGCCGGTGTTGTAGATCCGTCCGCCCTCGTCTTCGGTGAGGTCAGGGTCGCTGAAGCCGGTGTTCTGGTTGGGCGGCTGGGTGATGCCCGTCCCGAACAGTGAGACCGGCTGCCAGGTGCGGCCGCCGTCGTCGGAGGTCCAGTTGTTGACCTGGTTGCGGTAGGTCGTCGAGAACTCGAACGTGCTCATCAGGCCGGCAAAGCCCGCGCGCTCCAGGTGCGTGGTGCCCTCGTGCGAGGTGTAGACGAGGTTGCCATGGCTGGTCTCCGCAACCAGGGGCTCACCGCCTGCGAGGTTGGCGTCGACGACCACCGGCTCCGACCAGGTGATGCCGGCAGCCTGCACCGCGAGGCCGGGGGCAAGGCTGCCGACGGCGCCTGCCAGCACCAGGCCAACTCCCCCCAGGCGCAGGGCTCTCATCATGCTCACTCCCACGGCCCCAACCCGCCAGGGCCTTAGGGCCACTCTAGGCTTCCGCGCGGCGGAACCGCAACCGCGGACTACCCGCCGCCGCCCGCGGCGCCCAGGTAGCGGAGGATGATGCTGTCGACCAGCCGCTCCACCGGCGCGAGATCGTCGGTGTACACGGGGTCGTGGGGTTCGACCTGGCGCGGCGGCCGGTCCGAGGCCGCCAGGACATCAAGCACGAACGGGGGGTAGCTCGAAGCGGGAAGGGCCAGGTTGGCCGCCACCTCGGCAGGCTGGGTCGGCTGGTTGGTCGCGTACACCAGCGTGTTGAGGAAGCGGCTGGTGTCCTGCGCGTAGACCTCCGGGAAGACCGAGAGCAGGGTGCCCGTGATCGCGTCCACCAGCCGGTAGTCGTTGGGGGCGCGCCCGGCGTTGACCACCACCACGCCGTTGGCCGTCAGGTGCTGGCGGCATTCGAGGAAGAACTCCTTGGTGGTGAGCTGGAACGGGATGTACGGTTGGCGGTAGGCGTCGATGGCGATGATGTCGTACTGCTGGTCGGTGGTTGCCAGGAAGTAGCGGCCGTCCGCCACCACGGCGTTGAGGTTGGGCTCGTTCATGTCGAAGTAGGTCCGTCCCACGTCGACGATCCGCTGGTCGATCTCAACCCCATCGATGGGCACCGGCCCGTACGCGGCGGTCAGCTGGCGGGCAACGGTCCCGCCCGCCAGCCCGATGATCAGCACCCGCGCCGGCTTCTGGCCGCTGTACTGGCGGTTGCCAAAGAGCGGCGCCAGGGAGAAGTAGTCCCACGGGCCGCCCGTGGCCAGCTCGTCCGGGCGGTACACAGAGTGCACCGCCTGGCCCTCGTTGAGGATGAGGTCGTGTTCGCCGTCGTCCTTCTCCACCACCTGGATGTAGCCGTACTCCGAGTCGGACTCGTAGATGGCGCGGCCCTCGCCGGCCGGCACGGGCTTGATCGAGCTGGGGGCCAGCAGCGCGCCGCCCAGCGGCAGGATCGCGAGGGCCGCGACCACCGCGGCGCGGCCCATCCGCAGGCCGACCAGCCCGCCCACGGCGACCAGCAGCAGCACGACCCCCAGCCCGTAGATGGTCGCCCGCGTGCCGTAGCTGGGGATCCACCAGAACGCCGGCAGGAACGCCCCCAGGATCGACCCCGCCGTGGAGATCGCGTACACGAGGCCGGCGGCGCGGCCCGCGTTGTCCACGCTGGCGACCCGCAGGCGGATCACGTACGGCGAGACCATCCCCAGGAGGATCACGGAGGGCGCGAAGATCAGGATCACCGCCACCAGCGCCCCCACGAAGGCGCCCGCCTGGAGCCGCTCCAGCGACGACTGCGAGAACAGCAGCACCGGCCGCGAAACCAGCGGCACCAGCAGCACGAGCGCCGCGGCCGCGGCGGTGAGCCGGTAGAGCACCTCCGGGCGGGGATGGCGGTCGGCGATCCAGCCGCCGGCGTAGTAGCCCACCGTCAGGTAGAGGAGGATCAGCCCGATCAGGGCGCCCCAGATGTAGGTGGAGGTGCCGAAAAACGGGGCCAGCAGCCGTGACGCCGAGATCTCGAGGCCGAGGCTGACGATCCCCCCCGCGAACGCCAGGACCAGCAGGAGGCGGCTCTGCCCGGGTCCGAGTGGCGCCCCGCGCGAACTCAATTCGTTGTCCGGGGCAGGAGGCACGGGATATGATAGCCGCTGCGGTTTCGATCGAAAGACCCTGCATATCGGGGCCGGTGACGCGGGAGGCGTCCCCTCCGACCAACCCCCAGCCGCCGTCCTGGTGGGCGCGCGCCACGCGCGACCCGGGCGGTTCCCGGGCGGTCTGCAGGCGACAGAAAAGGAGCATCTGAGTTGGCAGAAGGCAAGAAGGTCACCCTGAGCTTGATCAAAGCGGACGTCGGCGGCTGGGTCGGGCACAGCTCGTCCCACCCCGCGCTCCTGAGCAAGGCTCGGGAGGTCCTCGGCAACAGCACCCTGATCGAGGACTACTACGTCACCCAGGCGGGAGACGACGTCCAGCTGATCATGACCCACTACCACGGCAACGACGACGAGGGCATCCACAAGCTCGCCTGGACCGCGCTCGAGGAGGCCGCCCAGGTGGCCCACGAGCTGCACCTCTACGGCGCCGGCCAGGACCTCCTGGTGGACGCCTTCAGCGGCAACGTCAAGGGCATGGGCCCCGGCGCCGCCGAGTTCACCTTCGTCGAGCGCCCGTCCGAGCCCGTCCTCTGCTTCATGGCCGACAAGACCGCCCCCGGCGCGTGGAACATGCCGCTCTTCCGGATGTTCGCCGACCCCATGACCACCCCCGGGCTGGTGATCGACACCAAGATGCACGAGGGCTTCATCTTCACCGTCCACGACGCCCTCGAGGGGAAGACCATCGACCTCACGACCCCCGAGGAGACCTACGACCTCCTCATGTTCCTGGGCGCGCCGGGCCGTTATGTCATCGACCACATCCGGCCCAAGAACTGGACCGACGAGTGGTGCGCGGTGGCCTCCACGACCAAGCTCACGATGATCGCCGGCCGCTACGTCGGCAAGGACGACCCGGTGATGATGGTCCGCTGCCAGTCCGGCTTCCCCGCGGTGGGCGAGGCCCTCGAGCCGTTCGCCTTCCCCCACATCGTGCCGGGCTGGATGCGCGGCTCCCACATGGGACCGCTGATGCCGACCTCGGTCGCGGGCGGGCACCCGGCGCGGTTCGACGGCCCGCCACGCGTGATCTGCCTGGGCTTCCAGATGGCCGACGGCCGCCTGGGCGAGCCGCGGGACATGTTCGACGACGTCAGCTTCGACCCGGCCCGGGAGAAGGCCAACGAGGTTGGCGAGTACCTCCGACGCCACGGCCCGTTCGAGCCCCACCGCCTGCCGCTCGAGGAGCTCGAGTACACGACAATGGCGGGGCTGCAGAAGAGCCTCGAGAGCCGGTGGAAGGACGAGAAGGTCCACAAGATGGACAAGTCCAAGGCCAAGGCCGAAGGGGCAATGGACCTGGACTGACCTGGTCGCCCTGCGGGGCGTCGCGCGGGAGGTAGGGAGAATCAAATACACGGGCCCAGGGCTCCTGGGGGTGGCGGCCGTACTCATGGCTGCGCTTTCGCCGGTCGCCGCGCGCCCCGCCGCGGCCGTGTCGCCCCCGTCGTTCGCCAACTACTACGCGCCGGACGGCTTCACCGGGCCTCACCCGGCGCAGTGCATACCCAACATCAACGACTGCGACCTGACCGGCGAGCCATCGATCGGCGTCGACCGGGCCACCGGCAAGGTGATGATGCAGCAGTGGCTCACCACTGCCCGGTTGAGCTTTGACGACAGCGCCTTCCCGCCCACCATCACCTGGGAGGACGTCTCCCCGCCCGCCGACCAGCTGGGGTCGCTCGACGCCATCCTCTTCACCGACCGCGACACCAACCGGACCTTCGTGTCCCAGCTCGACGGCGCCTGCAGCATCACGGAGTACAGCGACAACGACGGCAACACGTGGCTGCCCTCGCAGGGCTGCGGCGTGCCCGCCGGGCCTGACCACCAGACGATCGGCGGCGGGCCGGTGCCCCCGCCCCTGCCGGTGCCGCCGTTGTACCCGAATGTCGTCTACTACTGCTCCCAGGGGGTCGTGGCCGAGCTGTGCGCACCCAGCTTCACCGGCGGCACGATCTTCAACCCCAGCCAGAAGGTGTTCGACTCGACCCAGTGCGAGCCAGGGCTGTTCGGCCACCTCAAGGTTTCGGCCGACGGCACGGCGTACGTGCCCATCAAGGCCTGTGACGAGGGCAACCTGGTCGCCGACACGATGGCGGGCCTCGTCTTCCCGGGCCGGAAGGGGCTGGGCACCTCGTTCGACGCCGGGCTGACGCCGTGGACCTTCACCACCGTGCCGGACAGCTACACCAAGGCGGGGACGATCGGGCACGACCCGTCGGTGGCGACGGGGGCGGACAATGCCCTGTACTACGGCTATACCGACCCCGAGGACGGCTATGAGATGGCCGACAACCCCGACGTGCGCAGCGTCGCCCGCGTGGCCGTGTCCCATGACCATGGCGCGACATGGACCCCGTCAGCCGACGTCAGCAGCCCCGCGGGGTTGAACAACGTCGACTTCGTGAACATGGTGGCGGGCGACGACAACCGCGCGGCGCTGGCTTTCCTCGGGACCTCGGCGACGGGTCACAGCGACGTCGGTGAGGACGTCTCCGACACGCCGTTCCCGGGCGTCTGGTACCTCTACGTCGCGTTTACCTACGACGGCGGGGCGACGTGGACCACCGTCAACGCCACCCCCGACGACCCCGTCCAGCGCGGCTGCATCACGCCGGGCTCGGGTGCCCCCTGCCGCAACATGCTCGACTTCAACGACGCCACCGTCGACCGCGAGGGGCGGGTGCTGGTCGCGTACACCGACGGGTGCCACGCCGAGTGCGAGACCGACCCCACCAACACCACGCGCTCCCGGCACGCGGGTGTCGTCCGCCAGACGTGCGGGCCGGGGCTGTTCGCCGCCTTCGACCAGACCCAGGCGGCCGGCTGCTTCACGCCCGCGTCCAATGCCTACTCCCCCGCCGGCCCGGCCCCGCTGCCGAACACCGGTGGGGCTGTGCCCCTGGCACTCGTTGTGCTGGGCCTTGGGGTTGGCGTGGCGATGCTTGTGCCCAGGAGGCGTGCCCGGGCTTAGTAGCTGGGCCGGGCGGGTGGCCGGCCCAGCTAC
>JAXDLV010000174.1:0-17156 GCA_034666445.1 Chloroflexota bacterium
CGCCCGCGGCCTCCGCCGACGCGTCTCCGGCAGCCAGCGCGGCGGCCTCGCCCGTGGCGCCGTCGCCGGTGGCGCCGTCGCCCTCACCATGCCCCAGCCCGTCGCCGTCACCCGCCGCCTCCGCGGCCGCGTCACCCGCGCCGGCCGAGACCTCGCCCGCGGCGGCGCCCACCAGCCCACCGGCCGAGCAGCCCAGCCCCGCCACCACCTAGCGCGGCGGCGCTCGCTAGGCGCTGATCGCGAGGCTCAGGGTGCCGTTCTGGGGGAGGAGCTGGTCGACGTGGAGGGTGTACTCCGCCAGCACGTCGTCGTCGCGCAGCATGCGCAGGGGGATGTCGTCGGCGAGGCGGAGGTTGGCCATCCGCACGCAGTCGCGCAGGAACGGCAGGACCACGGGCTGGATCAGGTTGGCGAAGTACTTGTGGGCCACGAGCATGGGCTCGCCCATCTCCGCCGAGCGGTCGCGGTAGGCGATCACCAGCAGCTCGTCCGACAGCTGGATGGGGTCGGTCCAGAGGTAGCCCTCGCCGGCGCGGCGGCTGCTCTCGGGGAAGACCTCGAGCCGCGGCCACAACCGGCCGATCAGCTCCGGCATGCCCTCGATCATGAAGGTGACGTCGCGCAGCGGCTCGTGGAGGGCCTGCTCGGGATAGCGGGTCGAGAAGCCGACCTCGTCGGTGCCCGCGAAGGGCGCCGGGACCTTGATCACCAGCTCGTCGATATTCACGGCGTCTGGACCCACATTATCCCCCGCGAACGCCCGGTGGGGAACACTGGTTCGAACCCGGCACCAGTTCGTGGCGGGGTGGGGTGGCCCAGGGCCACCCCCGTCAAGCTCCCGCTGGTCAGCCTTCGCTGGACTGCATCAGGCCGAACGCCGCGCCGCTGGGCTCGGCCACGACCGAGAACTTGCCGCCCGGGTAGGCCTCCGGGCCCATCATCCCCTTGCCGCCGAGCCCCGGGACCTTCGCCGTCGACGCGTCGATGTCGGTGACGTTGAAGTAGACCAACCAGTGGGGCGGGACGTCGGCGGGGATTGGCGTGTTGGACATGTCCATGGCGCCGCCGAAGCTCTTGCCATCGAGCTGCCACTCGGTGTACGGGACTCCGTCCTGGCTGCCCTGGGAGCGGTGCGCGGACCAGCCAAAGACCTTCGCGTAGAAGCCCGCCGCAGCCTCGACGTCGCGGGTGTTGAGCTCGCACCAGCCGAAGGTGTTCGGCTCGCCGAGCTTCCCCATCCCGGGCATCACGCTCTTCTGCCAAACGGAGAAGAAGGCCCCGGTCGGGTCCTGGAAGACGGCCATCCGGCCTTGACCGAGGACATCGAAGGGAGGGGCGATGACCTTGCCGCCGGCCTCGGTCACCTTCGCGGCGGTCTCGTCGGCGCTGGTCGTGTCGAAGTACAGCGACCACGCCGGGGGCTGGCCCTCCTGGGTCCCGCCCATCGCGGCCACGGCGGCCCCGTCGAGCTCGAACATGACGTAGCCCCCGGCCTCCTCACCCAGGTCGTTGGCGGTCCAGCCGAACAGGCCGGTGTAGAACGCCTTCGAGGCTTCCTTGTCGTTGCTGGCCACGTCCACCCAGTTGGGGCTGCCGGGCTTGAAATCAGTGCTTGCAGGGGTCGCTGAAGCGGTCGTCTCAGACATCAAATTCCTCCTCTGGTCCTGACTATCCCCACGATACGCGCCCGGGGCAGGGGGTGGGGTTAACGGTTAGCGCGAGCCCTCGGCGATCCAGGCGAGGATGCGGTCGACCTCCCAGGTGTTGATGACGTCGTCCGGCTGCAGCCAGGCGCGCTGCGCGACGTAGACGCCAAATTCCATCTGGTTGAGCTCCTTCGGCGTGTGGGCGTCGGAGTTGATCGAGATCTTGACCCCCAGCTCGCGGGCGCGGCGGGCGTGGATGTCGTTGAGGTCGAGGCGCGACGGGCTGGCGTTGATCTCCAGCGCGGTACGGCCCTCGGCGGCGGCCTTGATCAGGGCCTCCATGTCGACGTCGGCGGGGTCGCGGGCCTCGACCTTGCGCCCCGTCGGGTGGCCGACGATGTCGACGTGGGGCGAGCGCGCCGCCGCGCACAGCCGGGCGGTCATCTCGGCGCGGGGCTGGCGCAGCTGGGAGTGCACCGACGCCACGACCACGTCGAGCTCGGCGAGGATCTCCTCGGGGACGTCGAAGCTGCCGTCGGGGAGGACATTCATCTCCACCCCGGCCAGCACCCGGAAGCCGCGGTGCTTCTTCTCCAGCTCCCTCGCGGCGGCGCGGACGCGGGCGACCTGGTCGCGGTAGGTGGTGCCCTCGATGCCGGTGATGATCCCCTGGGAGCGGGAGTGGTCGGTGATGTTCAGGTAGCTGTAACCGCGCGCCACCGCGCCCGCCACCATCTCCTCGATCGTGTTCTTGCCATCGCTGTTGTTGGTGTGGCTGTGGAGGTCGCCACGGATCATGTCGAGCTGCAGCAGCGGCGGCAGCGTCCCCGCCGCGGCGGCCTCGATCTCGCCGCGGTCCTCGCGCATGACCGGCGGGATGAACGGCAGCCCCAGCGCCCTGTAGACCTGCTCCTCGGTCTTCGATGGCGGCGCCTTGGCGTCGGCCACCACGGCGCGGGAGCGGCGGCTGGCCATCGACATCGCCGCCCGGGCGGCGGCCTTCGAGGCCTTCGGGGCCTCGACCTCGGCCCCTACGGCGGCCGCCTCGGCCTCCACCGCCGCCGCCTCGGCCTCGGCGTCGGCGGGCTTGAGGGTGGCGAGGCCGTACTCGTTGAGCGTCAGGCCCTGCTTCCGGGCCAGCGCCCGCATGTGCACGTTGTGGGCCTTGCTGCCGGTGAAGTAGACCATCGCCGCCCCGAAGTGCTCCGGCGGCACGACGCGGAGGTCGACCTGGAGCCCGTCGCTGGTGCGGATGCTGGACTTGGTCTCGCCGCGCGCCAGGATGTCGTCGACGTAGCCCATGGTGCAGAACGCCTCCATCACCGGCGCCGCGTCGGCCGCGGCCGCAACGATGTCGATGTCGCCGATCGACTCCCGCCGCCGCCGCACGCTGCCGGCCTCCGACACCTTCTTAACCTGTGGCAGGTCACCAAGCACCTTCACGATCGCATCGGCGGTTGCCATGGCCTTCGGCAGCAACGCGCGCGGCCCGCTGCCGTGGCCGCGGAGCGCCTCCAGCCCCTTCTTGATGTTCTCCTCCGCCTTGTTGCGGATGCGGGGGACCTTGCGGATGGTGCCGTCGGCCAGGGCCGCCTCGAGGCCCTCGAGGGTGCTGACGCCGAGCACGTCGTAGATGTCCTTGGCGGTGCGCGGGCCGAGCCCGGGGATGCGCAGGAAGTCCAGCAGGCCGGGCGGCACCTCGGCTTGGAGCTTCTCGAGGTACTCCACCTTGCCGCTGTCGCCGTACTCGTTGATCCGGTCGGCGATCGCCTTGCCGATGCCGTGGACCTGGTCCAGGCGCCCCTCGGCGCGGAGGACGTCGACCGGCTCGCTCAGCTGCTCGATCTGGCGGCCGGCCTCGCGGTAGGAGCGGACCTTGAAGAAGACCTCGCCGCGGATCTCGAGGAGGTCGGCGATGCGGTTGAGGAGGGCCGCGTACTGGTCGTTACGCATCGATGTCCGAACCCGGCACGGGAGCAACTCTATCGGGCGCCCGGGGCGCCGGTAGGATCACCGTCATGGCTCAGCCGGCGCCCGTCCCGGGCGCGTCCACGCCGCAGGTCGAGGAGTTCCTGGTCGAGCCCGCCAACGGCGTCAGCCGGGTGACGGATGACATCTGGTGCCTCAGCTGCCCGATCCCGTTCGACGTTGGCACGGTCAACGTCTACCTCCTGGTGGGCGACCCGCTGACGCTGGTGGACACCGGCTCCCGCGTCGCCTTCGATATCGACGACCTGGCGGCACTGGTGCGCCGCACCGGCAATGAGCTGGCCGACGTCGAGCAGCTGGTCCTCACCCACCGCCACGTCGACCACTTCGGCCTCGGCGCCGACGTCAAGGCGCTCAGCGGCTGCACCGTGGTGTCGTCGGTGCTCGACGGGCCGTTCATGGCGGATTGGCAGGGGCTGATCATTGGCAGCCGCAACCAGTTCCGCAGCTGGGCAAAGGCGTTCGGCATCCCCGACGAGCTGTTCGTGGTCAACGAGGAGTGGGCCCGGGCGATCTACGCCGCGGCCGTGTCGGTGGAGAGCGACCGCCTGCTCCGCGAGGGCGACCAGCTGGCTGCCGGCGGCCGGACCTGGCGGGTGATCGAGACCCCGGGCCACACCGAGGGGCTGATCACGTTCTTCGACGATGCCAGCGGCATCTACCTGGCCAACGACCACGTGCTGCGCCACATCACACCAAACCCCGACGTCTACGACTACAACCCCTCGACCCTGCGCAGCGGCCTGCCGGACTACGTCGAGTCGCTGGCCAGGGTGCGCGACCTCCCGGCCACGCTCGTCCTGCCCGGCCACGGCCACGAGATGACCGACCTGGCCGGCCGCGTCGACGAGATCCTGGTGCACCACGACCGACGCGCGGACAAGGTCGACGCGATCCTGCGGCCGGGGCCGGCAACGCTGTTCGAGGTGGTGAACCAGGTCTGGACCAACCTCCGTCCGCGCGACACCCACCTGGCGGTGCGCGAGATCATCGGCCACGTGGTGCTGCTCGAGCGCGACGGCCGCGTCTCCCACGACGTGCGGGACGGTGTCATCCACTACTCCGCTGTCTGACGGCGCCCCCCGCACGCCGCTCGCCGGCATGCGGGTCGTCGACCTCTGCCGCCTCCTCCCCGGCGACTTCGCCACCTGGGTCCTGGCCGACCTCGGCGCGGAGGTCATCAAGGTCGAGGACACCGGGGGCGGCGACTACATGCGCTGGATGCCGCCGCTGGTGGGCCACTCCTCGGCGATGTACCGGGCCCTCAACCGGGGCAAGCGCGCGGTCCGGCTGGACCTCAAGCAGGAGCAGGGCCGCGAGGTGCTGCGGCGCATGGTCGACGGCGCCGACGCCCTGGTGGAGGGCTTCCGCCCGGGGGTGATGGACCGCCTCGGCGTCGGCTACGAGGCGCTGCGGGCGCGCAACCCCCACCTCGTCTACTGCGCCATCACCGGCTATGGCCAGGACGGCCCCTACGCTCAGCGGGCCGGCCACGACCTGGGCTACAACTCGCTCGCCGGCCTGCAGGGCATCACCGGGACCGCCGACGGCACGCTGGCGATCCCGGGGTTCCAGGTGGCCGACCTCGGGGCCGGCGGCATGGGCGGCGCCCTGGCGGTGGTGGCCGCGCTGCTGCAGCGGGAGCGCGACCCCGAGCGCCAGGGCAGCTTCCTCGACGTGTCGATGTTCGACGGCGTCAGCGCCTTCGTGTCGCCCCACGTCGCGCGCCACCTGGCCGACGGCGAGCCCGCCGAGGCCGGGCGAATGCACCTGAACGGCCGCTACGCCTGCTACCGGCTGTACCCCGCGGCCGACGGTCGCTGGATGGCGCTGGCGGCGCTGGAACCGAAATTCTGGACAGCGTTCTGCCGTCTGGTGGACCGTCCCGACCTGGTCGAGCGGCAGTTCGAGGACACCGCGGCGATGATCGACGAGGTGGCCGCGGTGATCGCGGCGCGCACCCGGGCGGAGTGGGCGGAGCTGCTGCGTGACGCGGACGTGATGCTCGAGCCGGTCAACTCGCTGGCGGAGGCCGTGGCCGACCCGCATGTGCAGGCCCGGGGGCTCTGGCTGGAGACCGACGGTGGCGTCCCCCAGCCGGCGCCGGTGGTGCGCCTGGAGAGCGGCTACCACGCCGACCTGGAGGTCGCCGAGCAGGGCGCCGACACCGACGCCGTCCTGGCCGAGCTGGGCTACAGCGCGAGCGAAATCGAAGCCCTGAGGGCCGCAGGCATAATCTAAGGCCCAACCCCGGAGGAGGACGGTTTTGGCGGTGACGCAGTTCCCGCGCACGGGCGTGCTCGACGCCAGCTCGGCCCAGGGCCTCGCCATCAAGGTCGAGGACCTGCGCAAGACATACGGCGAGCTGGTGGCCCTCGACGGCATCTCGTTCTCGGTTCGCGAGCACGAGATCTTCGCCCTGCTCGGACCCAACGGGGCCGGCAAGACGACCACCGTAGAGATCCTCGAGGGCCTGCGCCGTCCCGACTCCGGCCGGGCGGTGGTCGCCGGCGTCGACGTGGCCCGCTACCCGACCCGGGTCAAGTCGCTGATCGGGGTGCAGCTGCAGGCCTCCTCGTTCCAGGACAACCTCCGCCTGACCGAGCTGATCGAGCTGTTCGCGGCGCTCTACGGGCGCAAGGTCAACCCGCTGGAGATGCTGGGCAAGGTCGACCTGCGGGAGAAGGCGCGCTCCTACTGGAAGCACCTCTCCGGGGGCCAGAAGCAGCGCTTCTCCATCGCCACCGCGCTGGTCAACCAGCCGCGGGTGCTGTTCCTCGACGAGCCCACCACCGGGCTCGACCCCCAGGCCCGGCGCAACCTCTGGGAGCTGGTCCTCACCCTGCGCCACGAGGGCATGACGATCGTCCTGACGACGCACAACATGGAGGAGGCGGAGACGCTCTGCGACCGCGTCGCGATCATGGACGAGGGCCGCATCATCACCCTCGACACCCCCGAGGCGCTGGTCCAGCGGCTGCTCGACAAGGGCTTTCGCAGCGAGCGGATGGAGCGCGCGGCAAGCCTCGAGGACGTCTTCATCGACCTCACCGGCAAGGACCTGCGGGAGGACTGATGACCGCGTTCCCGGTGCTGCTGAAGTCCTCGCTGAAGGCGTACTACCGGAATCGGTCGGCGATGTTCTTCAGCCTCCTGGTGCCGCTGATGATCATGGTCATCTTCGGCCTCCTCAACCTCGGCGCCAACAACATCAGCGAGACCGTCGGGGTGGTCGACAACGCCCACAACGACAGCAGCAAGCAGGTCATCGAAAGCCTCCAGAGAGTCACCCTGCTGAAGCTGCGGATGGGCGACGAGGAACCTGAACGGGCCGCCCTGCAGAAGGGCGAGCGGGCGCTCGTGCTGGTGCTGCCCAAGGCCATGGGCGAGGCCCCCAAGACGGAGCAGGGGGCACCCGCGCCGGTGGAGATCACCATCTACACCAACAAGGCCAAGCCCCAGGACGCGGCCATCGCCCAGGCGATCGTCATCCAGCAGCTGGACCAGGCCAGCTTCGGGGCGCTGGGCGCACCCGGCGGCGTCTACCACCCGAAGTTCCAGGACCTCCCTGGTCAGAACCAGACCTATACCGACTTCCTGGTGCCCGGGATCATCGCCCTGTCGATCATGCAGACCGGGATCTTCAGCGTCGCCTTCGCGTTTGTCGAGCAGAAGCAGAACGGCGTCCTGCGCCGCCTGATGGCGACGCCGATGAAGGTCACGGAGTTCCTCGGGGCCCAGGTGACCACACGGCTGATCATGGCCTCGGCGCAGGTGGCGGTGCTTCTGATCGTCGGGCTGGTGGCCTTCCACTTCCACCTCACGGGCAACATCCTCGAGCTGATGGTGGCGGCCATTATGGGTTCGGCGATCTTCATCGCCTTCGGATTCGCCATCGCGGGCTTCGCCAAGAACGAGCAGGTGGTGCCGGCGATCGCCAACATCGCGGTGCTGCCGATGATGTTCCTCTCGGGCATCTTCTTCAGCCGCGAGAACATGCCGGGCTGGCTCCACGCGATCAGCAACCTGCTGCCCCTGACCTACGTCACAGACGCCATCCGCAGCATCAGCCTCGACGGGCTCCACCTCTGGAACATCGCCGGCGACCTGCTGGGGATGACGGTATGGCTGGTGATCATGGTCGCCCTGGCGGTGCGCTTCTTCCGCTGGGAGGTTACCTAGGCCGAGTCCCCCGTCAGCTCCGCCCACAGGTGCTCCACCTGGCGGCGGGTGGCGTCGACCGAGCCGGAGTTGTCGACCACGTGGTCGGCGCGCGCCCGCTTCTCGTCGATGGGCATCTGCGCCGCCACCCGGGCGCGGGCGTCGGCCTCGGTCATGCCGCGCTCGACGGCGCGGGATACCTGGGTCTCGGGCGACGCCCAGACCACGATCACGGACTCGACACCGCCCTCCAGGCCGGACTCGTACATCAGGGGCACGTCGAGGACCACCAGCTCGCTCCCCGCGGCGACCGCCTCCTGCACCCGCTCGGCCATCCACTCGCGCACGCGGGGGTGGGTGATGGCATCCAGCCGGGCGCGGGCCTCGGGGTCGCTGAAGACCAGCGCGGCCACCTTCTCGCGGTCCAGGCTGCCGTCCGGGCGGAGCACGTCCGGGCCGAACGCCTCGCCGATCTCTGCCAGCCCGGGCTGCCCCGGCTCGACCACCGCGCGGGCACCGGCGTCGGCGTCGACCACCGCCGCGCCCAGCTCGCGGAGCATTGCGCTGACCGTCGACTTGCCACTGCCGATGCCGCCGGTTAACCCTATGATTCGCATCCTGATCGGGATAGTAAGGAGACTCCGAGGCTGATGAAAGCGGTGACCTTTGTCGAGGTCGGCAAGCTGGAGATGAGCGACGTTCCCCGGCCGACCATCCAGGACCCGACCGACGTGATCCTCAAGGTCACCACCACGGCCATCTGCGGCTCCGACCTCCATGTGCTCGAGGGCCGTATCCCCGGCATGATGCCGGGTGGCATCCTGGGCCACGAGTTCATCGGCATCGTCGAGGACGCGGGGCCGGAGGTCAAGAACTTCAAGCCCGGCGACCGGGCGCTGGCCAGCTTCCTGATCCCCTGCGGCAAGTGCTGGTACTGCAAGCGGGGGGCGTTCGGCCAGTGCGACGAGGTCCGCGTCTTCGGCTACGGCATCTTCGTCGGCGACGTCAACGGCGGCCAGACCGAGTACGTGCGCGTCCCCAATGCCGACCTCGCCCTTCACCACGTGGCGGAGAAGCTCAGCGACGAGAGCGTGCTCTTCGCGGGCGACATCCTCACCACCGGCTTCCACGTCGCCGACATCGCCGGCATCAAGGAGGGCGACACCGTCGCGGTGGTGGGCTGCGGCCCCGTCGGCCTGATGGCGATCCAGGCGGCCAACACCTTCAAGCCGAGCGCGGTCTACGCCATCGACTCCGTCGACCAGCGGCTGGAGATGGCGTCGGGCTTTGGCGCCAAGCCGATAGACCTCCGCAGCCAGAACGCCGTGGTCACCTGCCAGGACGCCACCGACGGTCGCGGCGTGGACGTGGTGCTGGAGTGCGTCGGCAGCTCCCAGGCGCTGGTGCCGGCGTTCGACATGGTTCGCCCCGGCGGCACCATCGCGGTCATCGGCGTGCACTCCGAGCCGGAGGCGACGGTGCCGCTGCAGATGATCTTCAACAAGGGTATCGACCTGCGGATGGGCGGCATCGCCAACATCCCCGGGCGCTGGGACCGGGTCATCGAGCACATCGAGGCCGGCGACCTGCAGCCCGATTCGATCATCAGCCATCGCATGAAGCTCGACGACGCGCTGCAGGGCTACGAGCTCTTCCGCACGCGCGAGGCGATGAAGGTGGTCCTCACTCCCTGACCCCGGCGGGGGGCTGACGTCATGACCTACGGGGACGACCTCCAGTTCAGCTGGCGCGCGGCCACCCGCGTCGTGTTTGGCGCGGGCAAGGTGGCCAAGCTGGGGGCGGAGGCCGCGCTGCTGGGCACGCGCGTGCTGGTGGTGACCGACCCGGCGCTGGCGGCGATGCCGGCGATCGTGGGCGCCGCGCTTGACAGCCTGCGCGCCGCGGGGCTGGAGGTGGAGGTGTTCGCGGAGGTGGAGTCGGACCCGTCGATCCAGAACATCCAGCTCGGCGTGGCCGCCGCGCGGCGCTTCCAGCCCGACCTCTTCGTCGGCATCGGCGGGGGCAGCTCGATGGACGCCGCCAAGGCGATCGACATGCTGCTGGTCTGCGGCGACGAGGTCAGCGACCACGTCGGCGCCAACACCGTCAAGCAGGAGCTGCTCCCGGTGATCGCGGTTCCGACCACCGCGGGCACCGGCTCCGAGGCCAGCTTCGCGGCGGTGGTGTCGGACCACGAGCGGCGCCTCAAGATCCCATTGGCGGAGCATGCCTTCACGCCCCGGCTGGCGATCCTCGACCCCGAGCTGACCGTCGGCCTGCCCGCCCGGCTGACCGCCGCCACCGGCATGGACGCCTACGCCCACGCGATCGACGTGCTCCACTCGACGCGACGGCAGCCGTTCAACGACGCGCTGGCGCACCACGTCCTGCGCACCGTCCATCGCCACCTGCGCCAGGCGGTGGCGGCGCCCGACGACATCACCGCCCGCGGCCAGATGCTGGCGGCGGCCTGCTCGATGGGCTTCGCCCTGTCGACCACGCCGTACGGCATCATCCACGCGCTGGGCCACCCGCTGGGGGCGCATTTCGGCATCCACCACGGCGTCTCCGTGGCGCTGTTCTGCGCGCCGGCGATGAGCTGGAACCTGGCGGAATGCACCGCGATCTACGCCGAGGCCGCCCGTGCGGCCGGGCTGGCGGCGCCGGCCACCCCCGACGCCGCCGCGGCCGAGGCGCTGGTGGAGGCGACGGACGCCCTGATGCGGGACCTCGCCCTGCCGCGCCGCCTCGGCGAACTGGACGCGGAGGTGGTCGACACCGCCATCCCCGCCCTCAGCCGCGACGCCGCCCACGACGTCGGCGCGGCCTTCAACCTGCGCGACGGGCGCGACCCACTGGTCCTCGAAGAGCTGTACCGCTCGGTCCTCTGACCTGCCCGGTCGGGGAATGTGGCTCCCGAGCACGCCGGTTAGGGTTGGGGCATGGCACGACGGATGGCCCACGGCATGATGGGCGGCGGCGACTTCGAGCTGCGCGAGGGCGAGAAGCCGCTGCGCGCGGCCAACGTTCGGCGCGTCAGCGCGCTGTTCAAGCCGTACATCCCCCAGGTCGCCTTCAGCACCGTCCTGGTCCTGATCACGGCGCTGCTGGGGGTGATCAACCCCCTGATGCAGAAGGTGATCTTCGACGACATCTTCACGCCGGGCGTCACCGGCACGACCGTCATCGGGCCGTTAGGCCTGACGGGCTTCGGGCTGCTGGTCCTCTACGTCGCGATCATGATCGCCACCCCGATCCTCTCCAGCGCACTGGGCATCGTGCAGACGTACTTCACGACGATCATCGGCCAGCGCGTGATCCAGGACCTGCGCAACCGGCTCTACCGCCACCTCCAGGCGATGGCGCTGAAGTTCTTCACCGCCACCCGCACCGGCGAGATCCAGGCTCGCCTTTCCAGCGACGTGGCCGGGGTCCAGACCGTGGTCACCGAGACGTTCACCAGCATCGTGAGCAACGTGGCCATCCTGCTGACAACGGTGATCGCGATGTGGCTGCTGTCACCGTCGCTCACCGTCCTCTCCCTCTGCCTGATCCCGCTCTTCATCTGGCTGACCACCAGGGTCGGCAAGATCCGCCGCGACATCAGCGCCCAGACCCAGCGCACGGTGGCCGACATGAGCGCGCTGGTGGAGGAGACGCTGTCGGTCAGCGGTGTGCTCCTGACAAAGACCTTCGGCCGCCAGCGGACGTCGGCGGAGCGCTTCGAGCGCGAGAACAGCCGGCTGGCGCGGCTCTTCATCCGCCAGGGCATGATCGGCCGCGGCTTCATGGCGCTGATCGGCACCTTCTTCTCGATCTCGCCGGCGCTGGTCTACCTGCTGGCCGGCTACCTGCTGTTCGGCAACCATGGCGCGCCGGTGGACATGCCGCTGGTGGGCACCCTGTCGATCGGCACCTTGGTGGCGTTCACCACCCTGCAGAGCCGGCTCTTCTTCCCGATCGGCCAGATGCTCCAGGTGCAGGTCGAGGTGATGAGCGCCTTCGCCCTGTTCGACCGGGTGTTCGAGTACCTCGACATGAAGCACGACATCGAGGAGAAGCCCGGCGCCCTGCAGCTCTCGCCGCGCGAGGTTCGTGGCGAGGTGGAGTTCCGCGACGTCACCTTCAGCTACGTCGGGGAGGAGGGGGAGCAGGCGCTGCGCGCGGTCAGTTTCCGGGCCGAGGCCGGCCGGCTGGTGGCGCTGGTGGGGCCCAGCGGCGCGGGCAAGACGACCACCACCTACCTGGTCCCGCGGCTCTACGACGTTGACCGTGGCGCCGTGCTGGTCGACGGCCACGACGTGCGCGATCTTGGCCTCGAGGCGCTCGGCGAGCTGGTGGGAATGGTGACCCAGGAGACGTACCTGTTCCACGCCAGCGTCCGCGAGAACCTCGATTTCGCCCGCCCCGGCGCCACCGACGAGGAGCTGTGGAACGCCATCGAGGCGGCCGCCCTCTCGGAGCGCATCCGGGCGCTCCCCGAGGGTCTCGACACCGTCGTCGGCGAGCGCGGCTACCGCTTCTCGGGCGGGGAGAAGCAGCGCATGGCGATCGCCCGCGTGTTCCTCAAGGACCCCCGCATCCTCATCCTCGACGAAGCCACCTCGGCCCTCGACACCCACTCGGAGCGCCTCATCCAGGCCGGCTTCGCGCGCCTCATGCAGGGTCGCACCACGCTCGCCATCGCCCACCGCCTGAGCACGATCCTCAAGGCCGACCAGATCCTGGTGATGGACCACGGCGAGATCGTCGAGCGCGGCACCCACGCCGAGCTGGTCAACCAGGGCGGGCTCTACAGCCGCCTCTACCTCGAGCAGTTCGCCGCCGACACCGCATCACTCGACGTCGAACCCGAGCTATCCGTGGTCGGCGCCGAGGAATAGGCGCAGCGGTCTCGGACGGGCGGACAAATATGATCGGGTCGTCGTGAGCACGATGAAAGGCTGGCCCCGCGCCGACTGGCTGAGGCTGTTCGCCATCGGTTACGTGGCCCTCGATTCGCTGCATTTCATCGACCACCTGCGGCAGGGCCGCATCCTGACACCCCAGGTCTACGTGGCCGGCACCGCGGGACTGGTCGGGTCGGTGCTGGTGCTCGCGCTGGTCCTGCGGCGGCACCCGGTCGCCCCGCTGGCCGCCACGGTGTTCGGCGCCCTGGCCGGGCTGGGTGTCTTCGCGGCCCACATCATGCCCAATTGGTATTACCTCAGCGACTCCTACCTTCCGCTTCAGCTCGACCTCTTCTCGTGGATCGTCGCGGTCTCGGTGATCGTCGATGCCGCTGCGCTCGCGCTCGTGGGCGCGTCCATGCTCCGGGCCGATAGGAAGCAGCTGACTCCCACCTGACGCCGGCGCCGGCAGCCGGGGCGTCCCGTCGACCCGGGCGAGGATCTTTTTTTAAGAGCAGCGAGTGCGCCCGGAGCCCGCATTATTGTGAGGGCCGTGAGCGTTATCCGAGCGGGCCTGTTGGCGGCCGGGGGTATTGTCGTCGTCTTTTTCCTCGTGTGGGGCATCGAGACCCTGGTCAACAGCTCGCAGCACACCACAGCGACTGCAGCGCCGGTCGAGATGCGAGGGTCCTACGTAGGGACATGCCAGCGCGATGTGCCTGACGGCCCCGACGATGTGCTGCATGCGCGCGTCCCGGGCTTTGCTATCGATAGCGACAAGAACCTATTTGTTCTGCTCACCGATGGGCATGCACGGGCGCAGGAGCAGGAGGTCATCCTCTACTTCTCGAACTATGACGGCGCTGGCATGTATGTGTCGCCGGCCGAGAGCACGCCCCATGCAAAAGCTGATCGCAAGGTGTGGCGGGCAGTTCAGGTTTTCGAGATCGATTCGCGGGCGGGGACGCGCCAGGTTTGGCTTTCGCTTCGACACGCCAACGTTGAGGTCGCCCGCAGCGAAAAGGGCGGCTCGATTGATGCCACCCTGGGTCTCATACAGCCCGAAACCGTTCCCGGACGAGGGTCCATCACCGACGAGCTGCATCTTGCGGGCGCCTGGAATTGTGCTAGCTAGGGTTGCGTAAGCGGCCGCAGATCCCGTCTCGCCGCGTCCCGAACCGCGATGAACTCGTAGCCACCAACTTCGTCCAGTCCTGGCCAATGAACCAACCTGACACTCGCGTCAGGTACACTCTCCGCGCCAGTTTCCGCAGGGGGCCAGAGGTTCTTTCTAGAATGGCAGCCAATTTGGAATTCGTTCGCTACGAGTCCGAGGGGCCGGTGGCCACCATCACCGTCGACCATCCTCCCGCCAACGCCCTGTCCAACCAGGTGCTGGCGGAGATCGGCGAGGCCCTGACCCAGGCCGAGAAGGACGCGGCCGTCCGCTGCGTCATCTTCACCGGCGCCGGGGACCGCTTCTTCATCGCAGGGGCCGACATCACGGAGTTCCTCAAGACGCCCGATGACCAGGTCGGTGACCGCACCGGGAAGGGGCAGGAGATCACGCTCCAGATGGAGCGGATGCCCAAGATCGTGATCATGGCGATCAACGGCTTCTGCCTCGGCGGCGGCTGCGAGCTGGCGATGGCCGGCGACATCCGCCTCGCCGCCGACACCGCCCAGCTGGGTCAGCCGGAGATCAAGCTCGGGATCATCCCCGGCTTCGGCGGGACCCAGCGCTTCACTCGGCTGGTCGGCCGCTCACGCGCGATGGAGCTGCTCTTCAGCGGCGACAACATCGACGCCGCCACCGCGCTCGAGCTGGGGCTGCTCACCCGCGTCGTCCCCGCGGCGGAGCTGATGACCGCCGCGCGGGAGCTGGCCGAGAAGCTGGCGGCGTCGGCGCCACTGGCGGTCGCGGCGATCAAGCGCGCCGTCCACGAGGGCGCCACCCTGCCGATCGCCGAGGCGCTGGAGGTCGAGCGGCGCGAGTTCGTCAACGTGCGCCGCAGCGCTGACGCGGTGGAGGGCATCAGCGCCTTCATGGAGAAGCGCAAGCCGGGGTTCACCGGGAAGTAATGAACGCCGCCGGCACGTTCGTCTTCACGTCGATCGCCGGTTCGATGCTGGTGATCGCCGGCGGCTTCTTCCTCTTCAAGATCCTGCAGTTCGTCACCGTCCTGCGAATCGGCGGGCCCGACAACCGCTTCGACCGCATCCCCGACCGCGTGATGGCGGTGGTCAAGGGGGTTGGCGCCCACGACCGCATGGTTCGCCGCAAGTACTCGGGCGTGCTCCACCTGGCGATCTTCTACGGGTTCGTCCTGCTGGGCACATCGATCATCCAGGTCTTCGCTGAGGCGATCCTGCCCCGGTTCAAGCCCGACCCCCCGCTGGTGAACACGATCATCGCGCTGATCCAGGACGTGTTCGCGGTGCTGGTCATCGCCGGGGTGCTGATGGCGCTGTACAACCGCTTCTTCATCCACCCGCTTCGCTACAAGGGCAGCCACGAGGACGACGGCGTCCGGATCCTCGTCGGCATCTCGCTGGTGATGATTACCCAGCTGCTGGTGACCGGCAGCCGCCTCACCCTCAACGGCGACCCGGCCTACGGCCACGACCCGTCGACCGCCTGGCGGCCGGTGTCGCAGCTGGTCTCGGCGCTGCTCACCGCCGTCGGCGTCAGCGCGGGCAACGCGGACTTCTGGCACCACGTCTTCCTGCTGTCCAATGTCGCCGTTGTGCTGGCGTTCCTCGCCTACCTGCCGACGTCCAAGCACCAGCACATCTACCTCGCGATTGAGAACATCTTCCTGCGCAACCTGAAGCCGATCGGGGCGCTGCCGACGATCGACATCGAGAACGCCACCCACTACGGCAACAGCCGCATCGAGCACTTCAGCTGGAAGCACCTGCTGGACCTCTACACATGCACCGAGTGCGGCCGGTGCCAGGACCAGTGCCCCGCCTACCTGACCGACAAGCCGCTGTCGCCAAAGATGCTGATCATGGACATGCGCGATCACCTCCACGAGCGCACCCCACAGCTGATCAGGCTGGCCGGGGTGGACGCCGAGAAGCGCGACGAGATGGCCGCCGCCATCGACGCCGAGGTGCCCGACCACAAGCCCCTGATCGGCGCGACGATCATGGAGGAGACGCTGTGGTCCTGCACCATGTGCGGCGCCTGCATGAACGAGTGCCCGGTGCTGATCGAGCATGTCCCCAAGATCGCCGAGATGCGTCGCTCGCTGGTGCTGGAGGAGTCCCGCCTGCCCAAGCAGGCGGAGTCGGCGCTGCGCAGTATCGAGATGTCGGGCAACCCGTACTCGCTGTCCAACCAGAACCGCGCCGACTGGGCCGCCAACCTCGGCGTCAAGACGTTCGCCGAGCACCCCGAGGCCGAGTACCTCTACTACGTCGGCTGCGCCGCAAGCTTCGACGAGGCCAACCAGAAGGTGGCCACGTCGATCGTCAAGATCCTGCAGAGCGCCGACGTCGACTTCGCCATCCTCGGCAAGGAGGAGACCTGCAACGGCGACCCGGCGCGGCGGATCGGGAACGAGTACCTCTTCCAGACCCAGGCGGAGGCCAACATCGCGGTCTTCAACACCTACAAGGTCAAGAAGGTCCTCACCGGCTGTCCCCACTGCTTCAACACCCTGAAGAACGAGTACCCGGAGTTCGGCTTCGAGGCCGAGGTCGTTCACCACACCACGTTCATCCAGGAGCTCATCGACGCCGGGCGCGTCAAGCTCGCCGGCGTGGCCCTCGACTCGCTCAAGGGCAAGACGGTCACCTACCACGACCCCTGCTACCTGGGCCGCTGGAACGACGTCTATGAGCCGGGACGGCGGGTGCTGGAGAAGATCGCCGGGCTGGAGCAGATCGAGATGCACCGCCACGGCCGGCAGGCATTCTGCTGCGGCGCCGGCGGCGGCCGGATGTGGATGGAGGAGACGCTCGGCAAGCGCATCAACCGCGAGCGCATCCAGCACGCCCACGAGGTCGACGCCGACATCGTCGCCACCGCCTGCCCCTTCTGCCTCACGATGATGATGGAGGGCGCCACCAGCCAGAACCTGCCGATCGACGTTGCCGACGTCGCCCAGGTGGTGGCCGCCAACCTGCGCGACGTCGAGAAGGTGCCCCTACCGCTGGGCAAGCACGACGACGGCGCTCCGCGGCTGGAGACGTGGCCCACGCCGCGGACGGAGCCCAACGCGACGGCCGTGCACCCGCACGACCCCGTCGAGACCGAGGCGCTGCTGCACGAGCTGAAGGTCGGCCCGGAGGACCTGGTGCCCATCGCGATGCCCCACGATGGCGACGGCGACTCGGCCATTGCCGTCGAGGAGGACCGCCCGGCCGAGTAGCCGGGGCGAGCGGTTAGCCCCGCCGCCTCCGCGCCCGGCTGCGGATGGCCGGCGCCACCACCAGCACGATGGCGCCGAGCAGCAGCGCG
>JAXDLV010000175.1:0-7958 GCA_034666445.1 Chloroflexota bacterium
TGTCGACGGCGGCTACCACGCGATGGGCTCGGACCTGGTCGCGCCGGAGACCCCGGCTTCCAACGGCTCCGGCCCCTCGCCGGCGCCCGCGCCCGCGCCCGCCCAGGACGACGAGGAGCCCGCGCAGAAGGCGCCCGAGCCACCCCCCGACGACACCGAGCTCGACCCCCGCGACTGACGCGCCGGGCGCCTGACCATGCGCTCGCCCCTGCGCCCCTTCCTCGACGTCCCGCCCCTCCTGCGCGTCTGGAACGTCGGCTACCTGCTGCTGGCGGTCCTGACCGGGACGTTTGTACCTTTCATCGCGATGCTTGCGGTGGTCAACGGGCCCGGCCCGACCCGTGGCTCCTCAAACGCGCTCATCATCGGGATCGCCGCAGGCGAAGGCGTGGGCGTGGTCCAGGCGGCGATCTTTGGGAGCTGGATGATCGCTGCCGACATCTACGCCTCCGTCAAGAGGCGTTCGGGGATGCCCCTGCGCGTCTACGGCATTCTCTGGCGGGGGCTGCTCCTGGGCGCCGCGTTGACCGTGCTCAACTTCCTTGTCGTAGCGGGCGCCTGCTCCTTGACGGAGTGCGCCCTGGACTGATTGCCTTCAGCCCGCGAAGCGGTAGATGTGGGCGGTGTCCGAGAAGTAGAGGGCGTGGTCCGGCCCCTCCTTGACGTCCAGCTGGCAGCCGGCGGGGCCGTCGCTCACGTCCTTCGGGCCGTTGTAGACCTTGACCCTGTTCTGGACGAAGCTGCAGAACACGAACTTGCCGGCGATCGGGGCCTCGCCGCTGGTGAACGTAGCGCCGGTGGGCGCGAGGCTCGCGCCGGCCTCGCTGCTCCAGTCCGGGCCGCGGCTGCCGTCGGGGCAGCTACCCCCACCGATCGGGTGGCTGTAGCCGTAGCACTTGGGCCAGCCGTAGTTGGCGCCTGCCTCGACCACGTCGACGGTGTCGAACCCGCTGCCCGGCGCGCCGGCGTCGCCCGAGGGCCCGTTGTTGGTGATCATCATCCGGCCGTCGGCTGAGAAGGCGATGCCGAACGGGTTGCGAAGTCCGTAGGCGTAGACCGGGCCGCACACGTTGCCTGACTCGGGCACGCCACCGTCAGGCTTGTAGCGCAGGACCTTGCCGCGGACGTCGCATTTGTCCTGGGCGGCGTTGGCCTGGTGGTTCTCTCCCAGGGTGACGTAGAGCATGCCGTCCGGGCCGAAGGCGAGCCGGCCGCCCTTGTGGCAACAGTCGCCGCCCGTCGGGAGGTTGTCGACGATCGTCGTCAGGTTGGCCGCCGCGCCGTTGCACTCCGACCAGCGCACCACCCGGGCGTGGGCATAGTCGGTCAGCGTGTACCAGGCGTAGACGAAGTGGTCCTGGGCGAAGGTGGGGCTGACCGCCAGGCCCAGCAGTCCCCGCTCGCTGTAGCCGCCACCCCGCTCCGTGGTGACGGTGTCGACCTTGGCAAAGTCGGCCGCCGCGCCGTTGGTGACCAGCTTCACCGCGCCGCCGCGCTCGGCGTAGAAGAGGCGGCCGTCGGGCGCGAACGCCAGCGCGACCGGGTAGGCGGCGTTCAGTGTGGCCGTGGGCGGGTTGCTCTTGACCTCGGGGCAGGCGGCCGCTGGACTGGCCGCGGCCGACGCGGCCGGACTGGCGCTCGGGGTGGCCTGCGCCGACGGCGCGGAGCTGCTGGCGCACGAGGCAAGCAGGAGCCCGAGGAGCGGCGCAAGCGATCGCCTGTCCACCCCCCAACTCTAGGCAGCGGTCATGAGAGGCCAACCTTTACAACCGTTGTTTGCGGACCTCGGGACCCGGCGATAGCTTGGCCATGAGGGAGATCCGGCCCTGCCCTGGTTCGACGGCGGCCTGCAAGGCCCATTCGAGGTCGCGGGCCACCACCGAACCCCGCCACAGGTCAGCCCGGCTCCCTCTTTCCCTCCTGGCGCGATTGCGCGCCGTCAGTGCCGGGTGATCGCGTTCTGGCTCGACGTATAGAGGTGACCGTCGGTGGCCTGCTTGATATCCAGCCAGCAGGCCCCCAGCCCGGTGTCCGAGACATTCCCCTGGAAGTTGTACTGGTAGACCTTGTCGCTGCCATTGACACAGAACAGCCAGTGCCCGTTGGCGTAGGTCAGCCCCGTCGGGGCGATGAAGTAGGGGTCGCTCTTGGCGTACGGGCCGCCCTCGGTGCTGTAGTTGGGCCCCTGCATCCCGGCGCATGAGGGTCGCCCGCTGACCTGGTGGTTGTAGCCCCAGCAATTCGGCCATTGGAAGACCTTGCCGGGGTCCCGACCGACGATGTCGAAGATGTCGCCACAGGCGTTGCAGTCGATGCCGTTGTCGCGTGACGGGCCGTTGTTCGTCACGGCGACGGTGCCGTCAGGTGCGATCGCTAGGCCGAAGGGGTTGCGCAGCCCCTTGGCGAAGACCGCGCCGCATATTCCACCCGCCTGCTGCCCGGAGGCCGTGAACCGCAGGACCTTGCCGCGCGCATCGCAGTTGTCCTGGGCGGCATCTGGGACGCCGTTGTCCCCGATTGTTGCGAAAAGGTAGCCATCCGGGCTGAAGGCGATCCTTCCGCCCTTGTGGTTGCCGCTGGTGCCGGCGGGGAGGTTGTCGACGATCACCTGGTAGTTGGTCGCGGTGCCGCCACAGTCCGTCCAGCGCACGATCCGCTGCTGGGTGGTGTCGTCACTGCGGGAGTAGAAGGCGTACACGAGGTGGTCGGAGGCAAACGACGGGGTCAGCGCCAGGCCGAGAAGGCCGCGCTCGCCAGAGGTCGAGGCGGGAACGGTGGCGAAAGTGTGGGCAGCCCCGCCCTGCCACACCTTGACGGTGCCCGTGCGCTCGGCCCAGAAGAGGCGCCCATCGGGCGCGAAGGCCAGCGCGGTCGGGAAGCTGGCGGACATCGTAGGCGGTGGCCCGCTGGACACAGCCGGGCACCCGGCCTGGGTCGGCGCCGGCCTGGGGGCGCTCTTGCTGGGGACCGGCGCGGGGGCCGACGATGCCGTCGCTGAAGCCGAGGGCGACGGCGACTCCGAGGGGGATGGGGTGACCTCCGCCGAGGGTGACGGCGACGTGCACCCCGCGGGCAAGTCGAGGGCGGCGCACTGCTCCGGGCTGAGCGACACGGAGGGTGACGGGTTGACCGCCACCGGGGTCCTCGGCAGGGCCGCGACGAGTGCCAGCCCACCGCCGACCAGCAGCAGCAATGGGAGCGCCACGATCGCCACCAGCGCGGGCAGCGGGAGCTGTCTCAGCCGTTGCCACATCCTGCGGCCAGCGTAGCGCAAGCGTCACGCGGCGGCCGGGCGCGATCTGCAACACCGAGATCACGAAGCTGGCACAAGTGTGTGGGCCCTGGGGCGGCCCAACTTAATCGTTTCTGAACAGGTTCTTTACAGCGGCCCGACAGAATGCAGCTTCGCGGGGAAAACCATCCGACAGGAGATCCACTTGAAACTGCTGCCACTTCACCTTCGTAAGCCGGCCACGGCGTTGGTGGCAGGGATGATGCTGCTCACGGCGGGCTTCGCCGTATCCAGTACTTCGGCGGAGACCGCCGGCATCAATGCGTCGGTGTCCTCGTACCTCCAGGCGCACCCGATCGGCAGCCTCTCGGTCATCGTCGAGACCCAGGGCGACCCGGCGGGCCTCGAGCAGATGGTGCGCGACGGCGGTGGCTCGATCGACCGCCAGATGGGCGCCCTCAGCGGCTTCCAGGCGACCGTCTCGCCGCAGCTGGCGGAACGCCTCAACCACGACTCGCGCGTCAAGCGCATCAACCTCAACGCCCCAGTGCGCTGGATGTCCAACGCGGTCAACTCCAGCAACCTCGCCAACCGCTACGAGACCCTCAGCCGCATCGGCGCGGCGTGGAGCGGCGGGCTTGACGGCACCGAGGTCCAGGTGGCGGTCGTCGACAGCGGCGTCTTCCCCCACGAGGACCTGACCAAGGCCAGCCCCTACGTCCCCGGCAACGTCGGCAACCGGCTCCTCACCATTAACACCAACAGCCGCTCGACCGACGCGCTTGACCACGTCGGCCACGGCACCCACGTCGCCGGCATCGTCGGCGGCAACGGCTACGACAGCAACGGCCAGTACATCGGCGTCGCGCCCAACGCGCTGATCGTCGGCGTCAAGGTCGCGGACAACACCGGCGGCGCCAACGAGGGCGACGTCATCACCGGGCTGGAGTGGATCTACCAGGCCAACCAGCACGGCTTCAAGATCAAGGTGGTCAACCTCTCGCTGATGTCGACCGTGCCCCAGAGCTACCACCAGAGCGCCCTGGACGCGATGGTCGAGAAGCTCTGGAAGAGCGGCGTCACCGTCGTCGCCGCGGCGGGCAACACCGACACCGGCACCGACACCGTCCAGTACGCGCCGGGCAACGACCCGTACATCATCACCGTCGGCTCGGTGGACGACTTCTACCAGTCGACGCTGGCCGGCTCCGACATGGCCGATTGGGCGCTCTACGGCACCACCCAGGACGGCTATGCCAAGCCGGACGTGGTGGCCGACGGCTCGCATGTCGTCTCGCTGAACGTCCCCGGCTCGCTGCTCATGGTGCAGCACCCGACCAACGTCGTGGGCGTGCGCTACTTCAAGATGGGCGGGACGTCGATGGCGGCGCCGCAGGTTGCGGGCATGGCGGCGCTGATGCTGCAGAACAACCCCAACCTGACCCCCAACAAGATCAAGAAGCTGATCACGGGGCACGCGACGTCCTTCAGTGACCAGGCCTACACCAGCCGCCTGGGCACCCCGGGCGGGTTCGCGGACGTCAGCGCGATCGGCAACATCAACCCCGGCAACGCCACCGGCGATGACGGCGATGCCAACGGCGGTGTGCCGCTCAGCCAGTCCCTGGACCCGGTCACCAACAACCTGCTGTTCGCGGGCACCAGCTGGCCGGACCCGGTGTTCACCACCGCGCCGTGGACCTCCGTGGCGTGGAACAGCGTGGCGTGGAACTCCGTCGCCTGGAACAGCGTGGCGTGGAACAGCGTCGCCTGGAACTCCGTCGCGTGGAACAGCGTGGCGTGGAACAGCGTCGCCTGGAACTCCGTGGCGTGGAACTCGGTGGCGTGGAACAGCGTGGCCTGGAACTCCGTCGCCTGGAACAGCGTCGCCTGGAACAGCGTGGCCTGGAACAGCGTCGCCTGGAACTCGGTGGCGTGGAATTCAGTCGCGTGGAACAGCGTCGCCTGGAACTCCGTCGCCTGGAACAGCGCCGAGTTCTCATGAGCCGTAGCGGTCGGAGGGTCACCCCTTGAGTGACCCCGGACTGGTAGCCACGACCGGCGGGAGCGCAAAGGCTCCCGCCGGTTCGGCTTTGACAGCGCATCACGCGCGCATGGTCGATGGGTTCGTCGCCGCCGTCGTGCTCGCCGGCGTCGCGGTGACCGGGCTGGCCCTGCAGGCGACACCGCAGCTCGACCTCGCCGCCATCCTGGTGTTCTGCGCGGCCGCGGCGGTCGCCGAGGTCATGGGGGTGTCCATCACCGAGGACTCGCCCCTCTCCGTGTCGCTCTCGCTGGCGGTGATCCTTGGCGCGGTCGTCGTGGTGGGACCGTTCGGTGCAGCGCTGGCCGGCATCTGCGCCGCGTCCGCGCGGGTCCTGCGCCACCCGCGTCCGGCGACCCGCAAGACGCTGTTCAACATCGGGCTGTTCGCCCTCGAGGGCGGGGCCGCCGGTCTCGCCTACCACGCCGCCGGCGGCCAGCTGGGCCGGGAGGCGAACACCCCCACCGACGTCCTTGCCTGCGCCGCGGCGCTGGCGGCGTACTTCGTCGTCGCCTGGCCGATCCTGGTGGGCATCATCCGGATGACCACCGGCCGGCCGTTCCGCGACATCTACGAGGACTTCCGCTGGATGCCGGTCCAGATCCTGGTCTCGGCCGCCGTGGGCTTCACCCTCGGCGCGGCCTACCTGCTGTTCGGCTGGGGCGGCGCCGCGGTCTACGTGGCCCCGCTGCTGGCGGTGCGCGAGGCAATGCGCCAGTACACCAGCCGGGTGGGTCGCCAGATGGCTGAGCTGCGCCGCGCGCACGCCGAGGCGGACAAGGCGAACCAGGCGCTGCTGGACGCCAACGCCGAGCTGGACAGCACCAACGAGGGGCTGCTGAAGACACTGGCGTCAGTCATCGACGCCCGCGACATCTACCTCTACGGCCACTCCGTGCAGGCGTCCAACTACGCCGGCAAGGTGGCTCGCATGATGGGCCTCGACGAGCACCAGGTGCGCGTGACCGAGCTCGGCGCGCTGCTCCACGACCTCGGCAAGATCGGCGTCTCCGAGGCGATCCTCAACAAGCCCGCCCGGCTGACCGAGGAGGAGTACGAGGAGGTCAAGCACCACTGCGACATCGGCTACCAGCTGCTGAGCAACCTGCCCCACTTCGAGGAGGTGGCGGAGGTGGTCTGGAGCCACCACGAGGACTACGACGGCACCGGCTACCCCCGTGGCATCCACGGCGAGGACATCCCCATCGGGGCCCGCATCGTCAGCGTGGTCGAGGCCACCGAGGCGATGGTCTCGGACCGGCCCTACCGCAAGGGCATGTCGCCCGACGAGGTCCTCCAGGAGCTCGCCGACGGCGCCGGGAGCCAGTGGGACCCCATCGTGGTCGAGACTTTCTCGGGCATCCTCAGCGCCGACCGCAAGCACCTGGTGATGCGCAACTCGGCCCTCGACGTCGCCCTCAGCCGCACGCCCGTGTCGGAGCTGGTGCAGGTCGACGGGCCCTCGCCGCTGGGCGAGGTCAACCGCACGTTCCACGGCGCCAGCGAGCCGATCTTCGTGCTCGACGAGTCCCTGCGCCTGGTGGCCGCCAACCCCGCGGCCGAGGCGGCCACCGGCTGGAAGGAGCCCGACCTGCAGGGTCGTGCCTGGATCGAGCTGTGCGCCTCCCCCGACCAGCGGCTGGGCACCCCGCAGGTGTTTTTCAGCCGTCCCCGCTCGATCGGGCTGCGCCGGGCCGACGGCACCCACGCGATCGTGCAGCTCACCGGCAGCCGCCTCCACACCAACAGCGCGACCTACTGGCTGGTACTGGCCCAGGCGGCCTCGACCCTGCCGGCCGACACGGGCGACGGCATCGACCCGCTGACCGGCGTCCACGACCGCGAGCGCTTCGGCGAGCTGGCCGTGGAGGCGATGGCCCAGGACGAGAAGCTGACCCTGGTGCTGATCGACGTCGACGGTCTCGCCGCGATCCGGCAGACGTTCGGCGATGAGACCAGCGACGCCGGCCTGATCGCGCTGAGCCGCGTGCTCGACTCCCAGCTCCGTACCAACGACGTCGCCGCGCGCGTCGGCGATGACCGCTTCGCGGTGCTGATGCACCACGCCACCCTGCAGGACGCGGGCCGCGTGGTGCAGCGGGTCGAGGACCGGCTGCCCGATGCGACCCAGAAGCTCGACTGCGTCATCGAGCTGAGCTCCGGCGCGGCCCAGTGGGACGGCGCCGAAACGGTGGCCGAGCTGATCGAGCGCGCTGAGGTCTGGCTGGAGGCCGAGAAGCGCAGTCGCAAGCACGCCGAACACCCCGGCCTGCCCGTCCAGGTGTCGCTGGCCTAGGGCCTGTCCCCCGCGCCACGCGCTGCGGGCCCCGGCGCGCTCCCCGCGAGGATCGCCAGGGTCTCGTCGTGCAGCAGCCCGTTGCTGGAAACCGCGCTGCCGCCGGACGCGGTGGCCCGCCCCGCGAGGTCGGTGAAGCGACCCCCGGCCTCCTCGACGATCACCTTGATGGCCGCCAGGTCCCAGAGGCTGACCTCGGGGTCCAGCGCCACCTCGGCGCTGCCCTGGGCGACCAGCATGTGCTGCCAGAAGTCGCCAAAGCCGCGGTCCCGCCAGGCCCGGCGCGTCAGCGCGAGGAAGCCGTCGAGCCGCCCGGCAGCCTCCCAGCCTTCGACGCCGGGATGGCAGACCTGGGCGTCGCTCAGCGAGGCCACCGCAGACACCTG
>JAXDLV010000176.1:0-4824 GCA_034666445.1 Chloroflexota bacterium
CGGTGGCGACCAGCCAGAGGTTGGGGTGGGGCACCCAGCCCTCGGGCACGGCGCTGCGCACGATGTGCTTCAGCGGGGCGGTTGAGATCAGCCCCCGCGGGCCGAGCCCGAGCAGCAGCCCGTAGGCGCCGGCACGGCCACGGCCCAGCACGGTGTTGATCGCCAGCTGGGGCGAGCCCGCGACGAGGCGGGGGATGGCCCGGTCGGGGCGGAAGCGGGCGCCTGCCGAGCGGTCGGCGCTGGCGGCGGGGCGGCCCTGGGCGTCGAGCAGCCCGTCGAAGCTCTCGCCGGCCGAGTGGGCGACCATGAACCAGGGGGGGATCCCCCCTGCCAGCAGGGTCCCCATCATCGCGCCGGCCGAGGTCCCGACGATGTTCTCGGCGCTGGACGGGTCCCAGCCGGTCTCCCGGGCGAGGGCCTCGAGGCCGCCGGTGAGCCAGGCGCCGCCCATGACACCACCGGCGCCAAGCACCAGCCCGACCTTCACCCCCGGCGCCGTCCCGGCGCCACCGCGCATGTCCTTTTTTCTCTCCACCGGCTAACCAAACAATACCGATGGATTCGCCACCGTTTAATGCTACAGTCGCGCCGACGGGCCGGCGCCCGTCATTTGAATACGATTTGAACGCACTACGCGCCGAGACAGATCCCGGGGGAGAGGCACTGGTCGACTTTCTCCAGGGCCGGTCTCGTGGCGCTTCCGCCTCCCGACGTAACCGCCGTGCGGTCCTCCAACCGGGGATCCAGGCCTTCGGCGACGTCGAGGTCTCCCTGCGGATGGAGAGCGACTCGGACTGGATCGTCGAGATCCAGGAGGGTCGCGTCGGGCTCTTCGGTCGCGGCAGCCAGACCCACCTGCACGGCGACCCCGAGGTTCTGGAGTCGATCATCAAGGGCACCATCTCCGGGGTCGAGGCCTTCCTGGACGGCCGGCTCAGGGTGCGCGGCAACATAGCGCTGTCGCTGCAGATCGAGGGGATCTTCGCTTCGCGGCCACGGAGCCGGCGCTTCCCCCGACCGGCGACGGTGCGCGCCGGCGGGATCGACACCTTCTACCTCGAGGCCGGCTCGGGGCCGCCGGTGGTGCTGCTGCACGGCCTCGGCGCCACCAATGCCTCGATGTTGCCGACGCTCTGGGACCTGGCCCGCGACCACCGCGTTATCGCCCCCGACCTCCCCGGCTTTGGGGGCTCCGCCAAGCCCCTCACGACCTACGGCTTCCCGTTCTTCGCCCGCTGGCTGCGCGACTTTCTCGACGCGCTGGGCGTCGAGCGCGCCCACCTGGTGGGCAACTCGCTGGGCGGCCGGATCAGCCTGGAGGCGGGTCTCCAGCTCCCCGACCGCATCGACCGCATGGTCCTCTACTGCCCCTCACCGGCGTTCCTGGCCGGGCGCCAGTACACCCCCTTCGTGCGCCTGCTGCGCCCCGAGCTGGCGATGGTGCCGATGCTGCTCACCCACGGCGCGGTGGTGGGGATGGCGCGGTCCATGTTCAGCGACCCCGAGCGCCTCCAGCCCGGCTGGTACGACGCTTTCGCCGACGAGTTCCTGAGGGTCTTCGGCACCCCCCGCGGACGGATCGCGTTCTTCTCGGCGGCCCGCGAGGTGTACCTCGAGGAGCCGCGCGGCGAGCGCGGGTTCTGGGACCGCCTGCCGGCGATGGAGCGGCCCGCCCTGTTCATCTGGGGCGAGAAGGACTGGCTGGTGCCGGCCTCTTTCGAGCACCATGTGACCGACGCGCTGCCGCGAGCCACGTCGATCGTGATCGAGGACTGCGGCCACGTGCCCCAGTACGAGCACCGCGCTCGAACCGCGGAGCTCACCCGCGGCTTCCTCCGCGACGGGGGTAAGACGGCGCCGCGCCGCGGGGCGCGGCGGGCCGGTCCCGGTCCGCGGCGCCAGTGATAGCTTAGGGGGGCCATGGGGGACAGCCCGGGAGACAGGGAGCCGCTTGCGGGGGCCTCAAGCGACGCGCCGATCGACGCCCACGAGGAGCACGCGATCGAGCATGCGGCGGCCGCCGCCACCCCCGTCGGGCCGGGCCACGTGGCCCGCTTCAGCTTCAGGCGCTTCCACAACGTCTACCACCTGCACATGCCCCACAACCCCCGCAAGGAGCGCCTGTTCCTGGGCACCGTGGGCTTCCTCCTCGCGCTCGTCCTCACCCGCCTCCTGACCTACTCGATCAAGATCGGGATCAGCCCCGTCCACAACGTCAGCGCCGGCGGGACCCACGTCCACCACCTGGTGTGGGGAATCCTGCTGCTGATCCTGGTGGGCTACCTCTGGATGGTCGAGCTGGGGACCCGCGACGACAAGTCCAACTGGATGTCGCGGATCACGTCGCTGGCGTTCGGCGTGGGCGTGGCCTTGACGCTGGACGAGTTCGCGCTCTGGCTCCACCTCGAGGACGTCTACTGGGACCTGGACGGCAAGGGTCAGCAGAGCGTGTGGGCGGCGATGGCCTTTGTCGGGCTGCTGTCCTTCGGCTTCCTGGGCGGCGCTTTCATCCGCGGGCTGGTGCGCGAGTTCCACGCCATGGTCCGAGGCATCCACGTGGCCGAGCACCTGGCGGCGATGGAGCTGCGCGCGGCCGAACACCTGGCCGAGAAGGAGTTCCACGCGGTCGAGCACTTCGCGGAGCGCGAGTTCCAGCACCTCCGCCACCTCGACCATCCCGAGGGCGAGGTCGCCGCCGAGGCACGCGCGGCCGGCAACACCCCGGAGGCGCCCGGGAGCTGACGCCGGGGTCAGCCCCCGGCTGCCGTCCCCCGGGCCCGCGTTGCCAGCGCCCGTTCGAGCCGCTCCACCGCGCCGCCCAGGCCAAACTCCTGCTTCAGCTCCGCCAGGCGCTTCGGATCGCGGGGCGCCGCCGGCACCGCCGCGTCGGGGACCTCGAGGGCGATCGACTCGACTGGCCTGACCACCTCCATCGCCTTGCGGATGTACTCCGCGGCGGCCTTGGAGATGTTGCCGTCCCAGAGCACGCCCTCGATGCTGCCGTGGCGCTTGATCATCGCGGCCGCGGTCTTCTCCCCGACACCGGGCAGGCCGGGGAGGCCGTCCGAGGGGTCGCCCCGAAGGATGGCGTAGTCGCCGTAGGCGCGGCCGGGGATGCCGTAGCGCTCGGTGATGTACGCCTCGTCGACGATCGTCAGGCGCCCGCCGGTCTGCGGGTAGAGCACCTTGACGTCGGGATCCCTGACCAGGCAGAACAGGTCGCGGTCGCCGCTCAGGATCTCGATGCTCCCGCCGACCTTCTTCGCGATGGAGGCGATGACGTCCTCGGCTTCATACCCCGCCGCCCCCACGGCGGGGATGCCGAACGCGTCGAGCACGCGCATGATCGGCTCCATCTGGACCTCGAGGTCAGGGGGGATCGGCTCGGCGGTGCGGTGCGACTTGTAGCTGGGGATCGCGTCGACCCGGAACTGCGGCCGCCAGTCCTCATCGGTTGCTACCAGCAGGTTGCGTGGATGACGGTCGACGATGAACCGGCTGAGGTAGTCGAGGAAGCCGCGGATTCCGTTGACCGGCATCCCGCTCGGCGCCATGACTGTCCTGGGGACCCCGTAGAAGGCCCGGAAGATGAGGCTGGACCCGTCGACCATCAACCAGTTGGGGTCGGCCGGCCGCACCTCCTTCGGCATGGGGCAGGAGTATGAACGCCCCGGGAGGAGACGTACAGTGGGTGCCTTGATCGCCAGGCCAGTGCTTGCCGACCTGCTCCGCCTTGCCGGCCCCGAGGCGGTGTCCGCGGACGAGCAGGACCTGGACGCCGCGGGCACCGACTTCGTGGGTCTGCGCGGCCGGCCCGGTGTCGTCGTCCGGCCGGCGACCGCGGAGGCCGCGGCGGCTGTCGTGGGCTATGCCGGCGCCCGTGGCATCCCCATCTTCCCGCGCGCCGCGGGCACCAACCTGAGCGGGGGCTTCGCGCCGACGCCGGACGGCATCGTCATCGATGTCTCGCGGATGACCCGGGTCATCGAGATCGACCGCGACGCGGGTCGCGCCCGGGTCGAGCCGGGGGTGATCAACGCGGACCTGCAGGCCGCGGTGGCGCCGATGGGCCTGCGCTTCGCCCCCGACCCGGCGTCGGCGGCCATCTCCACGATCGGGGGCAACATCGCCGAGAACGCCGGCGGCCCGCGCTGCATCAGGCACGGGGTCACGTTCCACCACGTCGCCGGGGTGAGCCTGGCCCTCTCAGAAGGCCGCGTGCTGCGCCTCGGCCTCGATGACAGCGTCGACCTGGTGGGCGTGGTGATCGGTTCGGAGGGGATCCTCGGGCTGGTGACCGAGGCCACCGTCAGGCTGCAACCGGTGCCCCCCGTCACCTGGACGGCGCTGGCGGCCTTCGCCACGGTCGAGGCGGCAGCCGAGGCCGCGAGCGCGGTGATCGCCGCCGGGCTTCTGCCCGCCAAGCTGGAGTTCTGCGACCGCCGCCAGGTCGAGCTCTGCGAGGCTCACACGCCGTCCGGCTACCCGCTCGCGGCGGCGGCCATCCTGTTCGTCGAGCTGGAGGGGGAGGCGGCCGAGGTGGCCGGCGACGTGCCGCGGCTGGAGGCGGTGCTGCGTCGCTTTGACCCCGACCTCCGCGTCGCCGCCACCGATGCCGACCGCGCCCGGCTATGGGCGGGGCGGTTGGCGGCCGGGCACTCGTACCGGGCGACGGGGAAGCTGTTCTACATCTGCGACGTGACCGTTCCCCGGCAGCTCCTCCCGGAAATGATCGCGCGCGCCCGGGAGGTGGCGGCCGCGGCCGGCCTGGACATCGCCACAGTGGCCCATGCGGGTGACGGCAACGTCCACCCGGTGCTGCTG
>JAXDLV010000177.1:0-4638 GCA_034666445.1 Chloroflexota bacterium
GGCGTGGCCTTCGGCGGCGTGGCCTTCGGTGGCGCGGCCTTCGTCGCCGCCTTCTTCAGGGCAGGTGCCGGCGCTGGCCCGGTCGCGCTGGACCTGGCCACCACTCTCGACGCTGCGGGCCGGCCTGTCGCCCCATCAGACGCCGGCTTCCTCGGGCCGGGCCGCGACGGTGGCGGCGTTTGCCGGGCCCGGTCTTTAGGGCTCGCCATCTACGGCTGACGATCCTAGCGCCCGTATCGGGGGGCAGGCAAACCGGGTATAGACTCCAGTGGCCATGCAGGTGAGCCTCGAGCGTCGGCCTGGGTCGGTGGTCGAGCTCTCCATCGAGGTGCCCACCGAGCAGGTCGAGCGCGCCATCGAAACCGCGTTCAGCCACCTCGCGCCGAACGTGCGCGTCGCCGGTTTCCGGCCCGGCAAGGCCCCCCGCCCTGTGCTCGAGCGCGAGATTGGCTGGCCCGCCCTCCGGGAGCACGCCCTGGAGCACCTGGTGCCCGACGCCATAGGCCAGGCGGTGGCGGAGAACAAGCTCGACGTCATCGCGACGCCCCAGGTCGAGGTGCAGACCTTCGAGCGCCTCCAGCCCGCGCGGCTGCGTGCCCTGGTCACCGTCAAGCCAGAGGTCACCCTCGGCGACCCCGCCGCGATCAGCGCCCCGATGGAAACCGTCGAGATCACCGACAGCCAGGTGGATGAGAGCCTGCAGCAGCTGCGCGAGGGCATGGCCGAGCTGGCCCCCGCCCCGGACCGCGGCGTGCAGAAGGACGACCACCTGGTCATCGACCTCAACGTGACGAAGGCCGGCGCCGCGGTCGACGAGGCCCCCGCCGAGAACCTGCAGCTGGAGGTCAACCCGGAGGCGCTCCTCCCCGGTCTCTACGAGGGGCTCGAGGGAATGAAGGTCGGGGAGACCAAGAGCATCCCCGTGCACCTGCCCGACGACTACCGTCGCGCCGAGCTGGCGGGCCAGGAGGTCGACTTCGGCGTCACCCTGAAGGAGGTCAAGGAGCCCCGCCTGCCGGAGGCCGACGACGAGCTGGCGAAGCTGACCGGCGTTGCCGAGACGCTCACCGACCTGCGCGAGGTCCTCCGCTCACGGCTGCAGGCCGCCGCCGAGCGGGACGCGGTCTTCGGCCAGCAGAAGAGGGCGCTCGACGCCCTGGTGGCGGCGTCGACGTTCGAGGTGCCGGAGCTCCTGGTCGACGAGGAGATCCACCGCGAGATCCGCAACCTCGCCATCAACCTGGGGCAGCAGGGAATCGACTTCGACAGGCTGGTAGAGCAGGGCGGGCTGGACGTCGAGAAGATGCACGAGGAGCGCCGCCCCACGGCCACCGAGCGCGTCCGCGAGGAGCTGGTGCTCGACGCCCTCGCCGAGCGCCAGGGACTGGTGCCCAGCGACGAGCACGTCGCCGCCGAGGCCACCCGCACCCTGGAGGGCGCCGACGACGCCGAGCGGCTGGTGTCCTCAGACCGGGTGCAGGCCTACGTGCGGGAGCGGATGCGGCTGCAGTGGGCCCTCCTCTGGCTGGCCGCGACGGCGCGCGGCGAGGACTGGACGCCACCCGGTCCCGGCGAGGAACCCGCCGGCCTGCCGGAGGCCGCCGCCGCCGCCGAGGTTGTCGACCCGCCGCCGGCGGCCGGTGTGACAGCCGCCGCACCCGTCCCCGAACCGGCGCCCGAAGCCACGCCGGAGTCCGAGCCGCCGCGCGCCGACGGAATGGTCGATATATGAGTCGTGTTGGTGACGATGCGCCAACAGACGGTATGGAGTTGAGAAGGACGGTGAGTAATATGGAATCAATGGACCAGCCCCAGAGCTACCTCGTGCCCATGGTCATCGAGAGCACCAGCCGGGGCGAGCGCGCGTTCGACATCTACTCGAGGCTGCTCAAGGACCGCATCATCTTCATCGGCACCCCCATCGACGACCAGATCGCCAACCTGGTGATGGCGCAGCTGCTCTTCCTCGAGGGTGAGGACCCCGACAAGGACATCAACATCTACATCAACAGCCCCGGGGGCGTGATCACCGCCGGGCTGGCCATCTACGACACGATGCAGTACGTCAAGCCGCGCATCAGCACGATCTGCATGGGGCTGGCGGCGTCGATGGCGGTGCCGATCCTCGCCGGGGGCACCAAGGGCATGCGCTTCGCGCTGCCCAACACCCGGATCATGATCCACCAGCCCTCAGGCGGCTTCCAGGGCCAGGCGGCGGACATCGAGATCCAGGCCCAGGAGGTCCTCTTCCTCAAGTCTCGGATCAACGAGATCCTCGCCCACCACACCGGCCAGGACATCGAGCGCATCGCGCTGGACTCCGACCGTGACCGCTGGATGCGCCCCGAGGAGGCCCAGGAGTACGGGATGATCGACGACATCATCCAGCGCCACGAGAAGATCGAGGCGATCCAGGAGGCCGTCGACACCAAGCTGGAGCGGGATCCCAAGATCGACACCAAGACCGGCGAGAAGGCAGAGCCGGCCAAAGCGGAAGCCACAACCTAGAGCCGTCAAGCGGGGTCACAGGTGAACGAGAGAGAAGAGCGCAGGCGCCACACCCGCTGCAGTTTCTGCGGGAAGGGCCAGGACCAGGTTCGCAAGCTGGTCGCCGGTCCGGGCGTCTACATCTGCGACCAGTGCATCGACCTCTGCCAGGAGGTCCTCGAGGAGGACACCCGGGCCACCACCACCAAGCGTGGCAAGGCCGGCCTGATCCCCAACCCGCAGACCATCTGCGCCCAGCTCGACCAGTACGTCGTCGGCCAGGACCACGCCAAGAAGGTCCTCTCCGTCGCGGTCTACAACCACTACAAGCGGATCGCCCACAGCAAAGTGCCGGGCGACGTGGAGCTGCAGAAGTCCAACGTCCTCCTGGTCGGCCCGACGGGCTGCGGCAAGACGCTTCTTGCCCAGACGCTCGCCAAGATCATCGACGTCCCCTTCTCGATCGCCGACGCCACGTCGCTGACCGAGGCGGGCTACGTGGGCGAGGACGTGGAGAACATCCTCCTCCGCCTGATCCAGGCGGCGGACTTCGATATCAGCCGCGCGGAGCGCGGGATCATCTACATCGACGAGATCGACAAGATCGCGCGCAAGTCCGACAACCCCTCCATCACCCGCGACGTCAGCGGTGAGGGAGTGCAGCAGGCGCTGCTGAAGATCCTCGAGGGGACCATCGCCAACGTGCCGCCGCAGGGTGGCCGCAAGCACCCCCACCAGGACTTCATCCAGATCAACACCACCAACATCCTGTTCATCTGTGGCGGCGCCTTCGACGGCATCGAGCAGCTGATCGAGAGCCGCATCGGCCACAAGGTCATCGGCTTCGGGGCCACCGCGCAGAAGGGGCGCGACAAGGACCGCACCAAGCTGCTCCGCGAGCTGCAGCCCCAGGACCTGCTGAAGTACGGGCTGATCCCCGAGTTCATCGGCCGCCTGCCGATCATGGTCAATGTCGACTACCTCGACGAGGCCGACATCATCCGCATCCTCACGGAGCCCAAGAACGCGTTCGTGAAGCAGTACAAGAAGTTCTTCGCGCTGGACGACGTCGAGCTGGAGTTCGAGGAGGACGCCCTGCGCGCCATCGCCGTCAAGGCACTGGCCCGCGGCACGGGTGCCCGCGGTCTCAAGTCGATCATCGAGGAGGCCCTGCTCAACTCGATGTTCGAGGTCCCCTCGCGCAACGACATCAAGCGCTGCGTCATCACCGAGGCATCGATCAACGCAGGCGAGGAGCCGGAGATGATCATCGGCGAGCGCGACGTGGTGGAGGAGCTGCCCGAGCAGACCGCCTGAGGCCCCCCCGGGCCTCGCGGTTTTTCCCCAGCCCAGGTCGGGTTTTTCCACAGCCCCGGGCGTGACTCATATGTCTACGCATTCTCATAGGCGCCGGTATCGGTGACTTATCCGTCTCATTCGTGGACGGATTTGGCATTTAACTTGACGCCGGGGCACACGCGCTCCTTAAGGTAGAGCCAGCGCCTTCAAGCGAGGCGCGGGCGGCCTGGGGAAATGCCTACAGGCAGGGCCGCCGGAGTCATCGGGAACTGGGCTCGGAGGAACTATTTCGATCAAGCACGCCCGGAAACTGGCGTTTGCCGCGGTGGCACTCATGGCCGGCGCGCTGGCACTGGCGACCCCGTCGACGGCGGCGGCCGCCGGCCCCGCCTACGACCCCGGGGGGCTGGAGCAGCAGCTCTTTTCAATGACCAACCAGGACCGGAACAACGCCGGCCTGTCCTCGCTGGTTTCCAACTCGAGCCTCTTCAACATCGCACGCGGCGCCCCCCACCAGGTCTGCGGTGGCGGCCAGACGTTCCACGGCCGTGCCCAGGACATGGGTGAGCGGGGCTACTTCGCGCACGGCATCCCCCCCTGCAACGCCTCGTTCGCCGACATCGCCCGTTCCTCGGTTGCGATGCAGGCCTGGGGCGAGAACATCGCCTGGAACACCGGCGGCGGCGCGAGCGCGGCCAACAGCTCCTTCATGAACTCGTCGGGCCACCGGGCCAACATCATGGGCGACTACAACACGATGGGGGTGGGCGCCTGGCCCGTGTCGGGCACCTGGCAGGGGCATAGCAACGTCGTGATCTACGTGGTCCTCTTCGCCAAGGTCTCGGGCGTGGT
>JAXDLV010000178.1:0-9349 GCA_034666445.1 Chloroflexota bacterium
GGGCTCACGACCCCTCCCGTTCCCTCGGGTCCCAGGCGGGCAGCGGGTTGGCGAGCTCCTTGTCCTGGCGGTAGCCCAGCGCGTACTCCGCCTGCATCACCTGGTGGATTTCGCTGGTGCCCTCGTAGATTCGGGGGGCGCGGGCGTTGCGCAGGATGCGCTCGACCGGGTACTCGCCGGAGTAGCCCGACGACCCGAACACCTGGATCGCGGAGTCGGCGGCACTGAAGGCCGCCTCGGTGCTGAACCACTTGGCCAGGCCGGTCTCGCGGGTGTTGCGCACGCCCTGGTTCTTGAGCCAGGCGACCTTGAAATACAGCATCCGGGCGATGTCGTAGTCCCGCTGCATCGCCGCGATCCGGGCCTGGACCAGCTGGTGCCGCCCGATCTCCTTGCCGAACGTCTGGCGCTCGTGGCAGTAGTCGACGGAGAGGTCGAGGCACGCCTTGATCGCGCCGGCGGCGCCGGCGGCGACGGTGTAGCGGCCGGCGTCGAGGCAGCTCATCGCCACTTTGAAGCCCTGGCCCTCCTCGCCGATGCGATTGGCGGCGGGGATCTCGACATCGGCGAACACCAGGGCGCCGGTGTTGCCGGCGCGCAGCCCGAGCTTGTCGTGGTACCCGGACGTGGTGAACCCGCGCGCGCCCTCGCGCTCGAGGAGGAAGGCGGTGATTCCGCCGTGCGAACGTTCGCGGTCGGTGTAGGCGAACACCAGGAAGTAGTCGGCGTAGTCGCAGAAGCTGACCCACGCCTTCTCGCCGCTGAGGACATAGGTGTCGCCCTCGCGCCGAGCAAAGCTCTTCATCGCGGCGACGTCACTGCCGGCGTCCGGCTCGGTCAAACCGAACGCGCCCATCTTCGTCCCCTCGGCCAGCGGCCGCAGGAGGCGCTGCTTCTGCTCCTCGCTGCCCCACTGCAGCAGCCCGGTGCTGCAGAGCCCGTTGTGCACCGACGCCGCGGTGCGGATCGACGCGTCGACGTACTCGAGCTCCTCCATCACCAGCCCCAGCGCCAGGTAGTCCATCCCGGCGCCGCCGTACCGCTTGGGCACCGACACGCCCGCAAGGCCGAGCCGGGCGAGCTTGGGGAACGTCTCGGGGTCGTAGCGCTGGAGGCGATCGTTCTCCTTGATGATCGCCGGGAACTCCGAGCGGACGAAGCGCCGGGTGGTCTCCACCAGCAGCTCCTGCTCGGGGGTCAGCGCGAGGTCAAGCATGCGACGGCAATTCAAACACGCGCGGCGAGGACGCGGGGTGTCAGTGCGAGTAGCGCGAACCCTGCATGTACGGCCGGGCCCTGCCCACCACCGGGAGCTGGGCGCCGATGTCGTTGACCGCAGGCGCCAGCCGCGACTCCAGCATCGGCTCGCGGATGTTCTTGACGTAGAAGTCGAGGAGGCGCTCGACCTTGCGGAGGTTGTCGGAGGTGATCGGGACGGGCGCCGCCTGGGCCTCCGCCTGCTTGAGCTGCTCCTCGTCGGCGACGCCCTTGAGGTACGGCCTGTCCTCCAGCGCCTGGCGGTAGTCCTCGATCTGCCTGGCGGTGGCGACGCCCCCCGCCACCAGCGGGTAGACGTAGCGGTCGAAGTCCAGCAGGGGACCCAGCAGCAGGTAGAGGATCACCAGCCCTGCCAACCCGTGCACCACCCCGCCGGCGGGTGCGTCGATGCGCCGCGTCACCGGCAGCCGCTGCAGCGTGTAGTACAGCGGCCGCGCCAGGATCCGGACCACGATCGCGACGAAGAAGAACACCAGCACCAGGATCGTGGTCAGCCACGGCCCCGAGCCGATGAAGCTCCCCGCCACGGGCGCCACCAGCCGCGTGGTCAGGAAGAACGAGAAGACGAAGGCCCCCTCCGTCAGCAGCGGGCCCCAGAGGCCCCGGGCGATGCCGATGTAGACCGCGCTCAGCAGGACCAGCACGATGACCAGGTCGGCGATGTACACCGCCGGGTCAGGCTACCTGGCGCCGCGCCTGGGTGGCCGCCGCGATGGCGAGGAAGCCCGCGAAGATGATCGCGATGCCGAGCGCCTGGGCCGCGTAGAAGAACTCGTAGTTGCCCAACCGCGTCAGGCTGGCGACGGCCGCGGGGATGAGCGCCCCCACCAGGATCAGGAGATTGCCGACTGGCAGGTGGCGGGGCAGCCCGGCGCGGTAGGTGCGATAGGCACTGAGCCCGGCGCCAATGGCAAGGACCAGGGTGCCGAGGATGTTGCCGGCGGCGGCCGAGAGGGCGGCCAGCCCGTTGGCCAGCGTGTAGCCGGACTCCGAGGCGGGCGAGCACCACATGGTGCAGTTGCCGGGGGCATGGAGGTCGGCCAGGTGACCGGCGTGAAGCGGGGCCAGCAGCACCGCGGCCAGGCCCACGAGGCTGACCGCGGCGACGAACAGGCGGTACAGCAGCCGGGCGCGCGGCATGGTGGGGGTGAGCAGCAGCTCCGACGTGCCCAGCGCCAGCCAGGGCACCAGCAGCACCCCGCCGAGAAGGTAGTAGGCGCGGTACTCGAGCTCGTTCCAGCCGTAGAGCGAGCCCAGCACCTCGGGGACGGCCGCCAGCCCGTAGAACAGGAGCGCAAGCCCCCAGGCCAGCTGGTGGGACCTCCCGCGGACCCGGAACTGGTTCAGCACCTGCGCCGCGAACACCAGGCTGATCACGCACGTCAGCGCAGGGAGCAGGAACATCACAGGCAGTATACGGACGCCCCCGAGAGGCCCCCACCGGCGGCCCCCGGCGAGTTCGAGAGAGGGGTCCCTGAATTCACGCTAGACTCATTCCCCTATGACCAAGGTGATCTCCGTGGCCAACCAGAAAGGTGGCGTGGGGAAGACGACAACGGCGGTCAACCTGGGCGCCGGGCTCGCCGAGCTGAACCAGCAGGTGCTGCTCATCGACTTCGACGCGCAGGCGCACCTCACGGTGAACATGGGCGTCCGCCGCCCCGACGAGCTGGAGACAACGGTTTACGACCTGCTGGTCGACCCCCAGGTCCAGGCCCGCGACGTGGTCATGCGAGCCGAGCTGATGCGGGTGGACTTCCTGCCCGCCAACATCGAGCTGGCCGCCGCCGAGATCCAGCTGGTGACCGAGATGGGCCGCGAGCGGATCCTCGAGGACAAGCTCCGGCCCCTGATGGGCCGGTACGACTTCATCATCATCGACTGCCCGCCGTCATTGGGCCTGCTGTCGATCAACGCCCTGGTGGCCTCGGACGAGGTCATCATCCCCCTGCAGTGCGAGTACTTCGGAATGAAGGGGATGCAGCAGCTGCAGCGGAGCATCGAGCGGGTTAGGAACCGGCTCAATCCACGCCTCAAGGTGGGGGGCATCCTGCCAACGATCTACAAATCCCGCACCCTTCACAGCCAGGAGGTCCTGGAGCTGGTGAAGCAAGCCTATGGGGCCGAGGTCTTCCCCTTCTTCATCAAGGACAGCATCCGTTTTGCCGAGTGCCCGCCCGCCGGCCGCTCCATCCTGGAGTACGCCGGCAACACGGACGGCGCCAAGGCATACCGGCAGCTGGCAGAGGAGGTCCTGGCACATGCCTAAGTTCAACCGCATCTCACTGGCGGGATCCGACGAGCTGTTCCGACCAACCAAGGTCGAGCCCGAGGAGGCGGCGGGCGTGATCGCGCCCCAGCCGCAGGCTGACGAGCCGGCCCCGGCAGAGCGCCTGTCCGGGCGCGCCGTCCAGCCGCCGCGCACGTCGCTGCCGGCGCGGGCACCCCTGAGCAAGGACCGTGCCTACGTGCGGGTGCAGCTCAGCGAGGACCAGCTCCAGGTGCTGATCGACGCCGTTCAGCGCATGAAGTACCCCCACATGGCGGCCGCCGCGCACCAGCCCTCGATGGACGAGTTCGAGGCACTGGAGGCGCTCCGCAGCATCCTCCAGGACTCGCTGGACTAGGGCGCGGCCTATCCTCGACGGGTGGCAGCGACAGGCGCCCCGCCCGCCGAGGGCCTGGCGGGGGACGAGGAGAGAGCCCCGGTAGAGCTGCGCTTCTGGCGCACCATCTACCGCTACCTGCTGTCGATCGTGGCCAGCCTCGCCGCCGGCTTCGCCTGGTCGATGACGGGCGCGCGGTTCCTCAACCTCGGCATGCTCGGCACGATCTCCACCGGCGTCCTCGCGCTGGCGGCAGGGATCCTGCTCTCCGGCTACCTGTGGCTGACGCTGGACATCGGCCGGCCGGTGCCCGAGGGCGTCGACGAGCAGCAGCGCAACACCCAGCTGTTCGTCCTCTGGCTCGGCATCCCGCTGGCGGTGCTCGGGATCTGCGCGATCGTCGGGTTGGTGGCGATCGTTCTCAGCGCCACCGTGCTGGGCTCGGGGCTCCCCGCCCCGGGATAGTCACCCGCCGACGAGGGCGCGGATCCGCTCGGTCAGCTCCTTCGAGTCATAGGGCTTGGACGCGAACCCCTCGGCGCCCAGGCGGGTAAGCTCCTCGACTTCCTTGTCGCGCTTGAGCGCGGACAGGATGAGGATTGGGATCGACTTCAGCTTCGCGTCGGACTTCAGGCGGCGGGTCAGCTCCTTGCCGTCCATCACCGGCATCATCAGGTCGCAGAGGACGATGTCCGGCCGCGACTTCTTGATCATCGCCAGGGCCTCGGCGCCGTCGGCGGCCCGGCTGACCTCGAAGCCCTCCATCTGCAGCCGCATCGCCAGCACCTTCGCGAGGGCGTCCTCGTCCTCCACCACCAGGACCCGGGTGGAGCCGGCGGGGCTCACCCGCGGCGCTCGCCTGGGTGGTTGACGACGTAGAGCGGGGCCTCGCCGCGGAGCACGCGGGCCACGTTGGTGATGCTGTTCATGAGGATGTTGCGTTTCGACTGCGCCGTGGCGCCGGCGATGTGGGGGGTGAGCAGGACGTTGGGCAGGGAGCCAAGGTCGTGGCCCACCGGCAGCGGCTCGACGCTGAACACGTCCAGCGCCGCGCCCCCCAGCCGGCCCGAGCGGAGCGCGTCCGCCAGCGCCCGTTCGTCGATGACGTCGCCGCGGGAGATGTTGACCACGATCGCCCCCGCGGGCAGCATCGCGAGGCGCTCGGCGCTGAGCAGCCCGCGGGTCACGGGGTTGAGCGGCAGCGCCACTACCAGGACCTCGCTGCGGCGCAGCAGCTGGTCGAGCTCGACGTAGACCGCGTGTAGCGCGTCCTCCTCCGGGGCCTCGAGACGCGTCCGCTTGTTGTAGAGGGTCTCGGTGCCGAATCCCACGAGACGCTGGGCTATCGCCTGGCCGATGGCGCCGAAGCCGAGGATCCCAACCGTGCTCTGGTACAGGTCGCCGAGGTCCTTGGCCACCCAGCGCTGGCCATCCCAGCCGCCGCGCTCGGCATCCGCGATCGCCTCGCGCAGCTGGCGCAGGCATCCCAGGATGCCCATCACGGCGTGCTCCGCGACGGCGGCGGAGTTGGCCGGGCCGGCGTTGGCCACCGGGATTCCGGCGGCGTCCGCCGCCGCGACGTCGACGTTCTCGTAACCTGCGCTGGGCTGCTGCACCAGGCGGCAGCGCGTGGCCATCTGCAGGGTGGCGGCGTCGACCTGGACGCGGTGCTCCCAGTCGCCGATGATGATGTCCGCCTCCCCGGCGAGCGCCGCCAGCTCCTCGGCGCCGGCGCGCACGACCTGCGTCCCCTCCGGGAGCGCTCCCTGGAAGAGCTCCGGCGGCGCCGGCGAGGTGCTTACGACCAGCGCGCCGTCAGCCACGCGGTTGCGCGCCAGCCGCGCTAGCGGTAGAGCGACTCGATGCGGTCGGCGTACTTCTCGTTGACGACCTTGCGCTTCACCTTCAGCGTCGGCGTCAGCTCACCGCCGTCGACCGAGAGGTCGGCAGGCAGGATGGTGAACTTCTTGATCCTCTCGACGTTGCTCAGCGAGGCGTTGACCTGGTCGACGCCGGCCTGGAAGATCTCGCGCACCTTGTCGTTCTTGGCCAGCACCTCGCCGTCGGCCTCGGCGCCGACCTTGTCGGCGAGGGCCTTGACCTGCTCGGCGTCGATGGTCAGCAGCGCCGCCATGAACGGGCGGCGGTCGCCGATCGCCACGGCCTGGCCCACGAAGGGCTGGCGCTTGAGGGACACCTCGATGTTGGAGGGCGAGATGTTCTTGCCCCCGGCGGTGATGATCAGGTCCTTCTTGCGGTCGGTGATGCGGAGGAAGCCGCCCTCCTCGATGATGCCGACGTCGCCGCTCTGGAGCCAGCCGTCCTTGAGCGTCTCGTCGGTGGCCTTCTGGTCCTTGAAGTAGCCGCGGAACACGTTGCCACCGCGCATCAGGACCTCGCCGTCCCCGGCGATCCGGATCTCGTCGCCGGGCATGGCCGGGCCCACGGTGCCGAGCCGGGCGTGGCCGAGGCGGTTGGTCGAGGTGGGACCGCTGCCCTCGGACTGGCCATAGACCTCGAACAGTGGGAGGCCCAGGGCCCAGAAGAAGCGCAGCGTCTTCTCCGAGATCGGCGCGGCGCCGGTGGACAGCTGCTTGACCCGGTCGAGGCCGAGCGCCTCACGGATCTTGGCGAAGACCAGGCGGTCGGCAAGCCTGGCGCCACCGCTGGGGGCGCCACCGGCGACCGCGTTGTCAACGTTGGCAAGGCCCTGCTTGAGGCCCCAGCGCGCGATCGCGCCCTTGACACCGGTTGCCCCGGCCAGCTGCTTCTCCACCGCTGTCTGGAACTTCTCCCAGATGCGGGGCACGCCGAACATGAACGTCGGGCGCACCTCGGCGAGGTTGGCGCCGAGGAGGTCGAGGCGCTCGCAGAAGTAGATGCTGTGGCCGTTGTGGAGGTGCAGGATGTGGCCCGCCATCCGCTCGGCGATGTGGGCCAGTGGCAGGTACGAGATGGTGACGTCCTCGTCGGGGTCGGCCAGGTCGATGGTGTGCTTGATGCTCTCCGCGGTCCACAGCAGGTTGCCGTGGTCGAGCATCACCGCCTTTGGGGGCCCGGTGGTCCCCGACGTGTAGATGAACGTCGCCAGGTCGTCGCGCTTGATGGCCCGCCAGCGGGCGTCGAAGTCGTCGGGGTGCTCCTTGTCGTAGGCCTCACCCGCGGTCAGCGCCTTCTGCCACGTCACCACCGCCTCGCCGTCGTCGGGCTCGGTCTCGCCGCTGATGAGGACGATGCGGCGCAGCTTGGGCAGGTTCTTCTTTACCTCCAGGATCTTGGCCAGCTGGTCGCGGTTCTCGACGAACACGATCGGCGCCTCGGCGTGCTCCAGGATGTACTGGCACTGGGGCGCGGAGTTGGTCAGGTAGATACCGACCACCGTGCCGCCAACGTGCTGGGTGGCGACGTCGGCGATGTGCCACTCCGGCCGGTTGTAGGAGAGGATGCCGACCCGCTCGCCGTGCTTAACGCCCTCGGACATCAGGTAGCCCGACACCCGGCGGACGGCGGCGCCGTACTGGTCCCAGTTGATCGGCTGCCAGCGGCCCGACGACTTGAAGTACATCGCGGGCCGGTTGCCGCGCTTGCGGACCTGCTCCTGGAAGAGCTCGGGGACGCTCTGGTGAGTGACCTCGATCTCCTGGACGTCGGGGGCCTTGGCCGAGGTCAGGCCAGGGGCGGCAGCCGGGGCCTCCGCGGGGGCCGCGGCGACCGCGGCGGCCTCGTCGCTCTCGGTTCTCGTCTCTGTGCTCATAACTCTCTCCGCCTTGGGACGATCAAGAGCGAATCCCGGGCGCGGGGCCCGCGTCCCGAACGGGCGAATTGGGCGGGCCGGGAAGGGTTGCAATATAGCAGAGATGCCTCGCCCCAACCCCCGGGCTGAGAATTGCTTGCATGACCGTCACAGCTGACGCCTCCGCGCGGCTGGAGGCGTTCCGGCGCACCATGCCGTTCGAGCTGGATCGCTTCCAGGTGGAGGCCATCGAGAAGATGGGAACCCACCACGGTGTGCTGGTCGCGGCGCCCACGTCGTCGGGCAAGACGGTTGTGGCCGACTACGCCATCTTCGAGGCGCTCGAGGATGGCGTGAAGGTCATCTACACCACCCCGCTGAAGGCCCTCAGCAACCAGAAGTTCCGCGACCTCAAGCGCAAGTACGGCGAGAGCTACATCGGGCTGGTCACCGGCGAGCACACCATCAACGAGCAGGCGCCGGCGGTGGTGATGACCACGGAGATCCTGCGCAACCTCATCTACGAGGACCCCGCGCGGCTACGCGAGGTGCGCTACGTGGTCCTCGACGAGATCCACTACATCGACGACTACCCCCGGGGGGCGGTGTGGGAGGAGATCATGATCCAGGCCCCCGACACGATCCGCTTCGTGGGCCTCAGCGCAACGATCTCCAACTACCAGCAGGTGGTCGACTGGATGGCCACCCACCGCGGCGAGATGGGCACCGTGGTGGTCCGGGAGCGACCCACCGAGCTCAAGCTGTGGCTGGGGATGCACAGCCAGCTGCACCCCCTCTTCGACGAGAAGGGCAACGTCGTCCGGGCGACCTGGGACCGGGCCCAGGAGGAGCGCGCCACCGAGAACCACCTCCCCCGCCACCGCCACCTCGACAACAACAACATGCTGCGCGTGATCGAGGAGCTGAACCGGCGCTCGATGCTCCCCGCGATCTACTTCATCTTCAGCCGGCGCGGCTGCGAGGAGGCGCTCCAGCGGTGCACCGTCCACGGCCTCGACCTCACCACCGCGGCGGAGAAGGACCAGATCGCCGCGAAGGTCGCCGAGAAGATGGCCGAGGTGGCCGATGCGGACGAGGCGTCGCTGTACCGGGGGATGCTCAACCACGAGCTGCTGGCCCAGGGCATCGCAGTGCACCACGCCGGGCTGCTGCCGTTCCTCAAAGAGCTGGTCGAGGAGCTGTTCCAGACGGGGCTGATCAAGGTGGTCTTCGCCACCGAGACGCTGGCGCTTGGTATCCACATGCCCGCCCGGTCGGTGGTCATCTCGTCCTTCACCAAGTTCGACGGCCGCGGCTTCCCGTCGCTGACATCCGGCCAGCTGGCCCAGCTCATGGGGCGGGCCGGGCGCCGCGGCATCGACAAGGTGGGCCACGGCGTGATCCTCAAGGACCCCGAGGTGGACATCGGCGTGATCTACGAGGCGGCCATGGGCGAGGACATGGTGGTCCAGTCGAAATTCGCCCCCACGTACAACATGGCCCTCAACCTGCTCCGGCATCGCTCCATGGAGGAGGCCGAAAAGCTGATGGAGCGCTCCTTCGGCCAGTTCCAGCGGCGCGAGGCCGCCCAGCTGCGGCGCGAGGAGCTGGCCAACCTCGAGGAGCGGCTGCGCGACGTGGAGAGCGTCTTTCCCGGCGACGCCCGCGGCGAGCAGTGCAAGGCGGAGGAGATCGTCCAGTACTTCCGCGACGAGGCCGCCCTGCGCACAAC
>JAXDLV010000179.1:0-16284 GCA_034666445.1 Chloroflexota bacterium
CGCCACGGGGATGCACTGCCCGTTGCTCGATGTTGACGGCACCGTCGGTGAGCTGGTCGACATGTTGGGGCACCGGGAACCCGTCCGCGCCGCCCTCCTCGCCGTGAGCGCGGTGCTGCCCGGCGGCGGGATGGCCACGTTCGGCAGCGCGGCCGTCAAGGATGTCGCGGGCCTTGACGCCAAGCGCCTGCTCGCGGGCGGGCGGGGCGCCTTCGGGAGGGTTGTCGCCGCCACCCTGCGTACGCTGCCGGGAGAGAGCCGCGATCCCAGGGCTGCAACCCAAAAGTTATAGTTCCGCTATCATGTTCAGAATGGACGATGAGGCGGCGGCAACGGTCGACCTGGAGGCCGGCGCGGTCTCCCGCGAGGACCTCTGGCCGGAGCTGAGGCGAGCGCTGGCGGCAACCGATGTGATCTGGCGCTGCGGTGGCTGCGGCTACCAGCGCTGGAGCCGCGGCCGGCCCAGTGTCTGCCCCACGTGCCAGGGCGAGGCCGAGGCCTTCGAGGGCTTCAGCGCCATAGAGTGGCGCCGCCGCATGGTGGGCGACCCGCTGCTCGTCGAACAAGGAGGTGACGGATGAACACCGAGGAGCACGACCACGAAGGCCACGACCACGAGGGTCACACCCACGACGACCACAACCACGGCGAGCAGAGCAAGGTGCTCGACGCCCGCGACGAGGCCCAGGAGGAGCAGATCGAGGCCCAGGCCGAGGGTGACACCGGGGCCGAGGTGAAGGCCTTCCTCAAAGAGACGATCATCGACCACGTCCAGTTCCCCAAGGACATCGTCGAGGACTCCAAGGACCCGTCCCGTCGCGAAGACGAGGAGCAGGGGACACCGGAGCACCCGGAGGTCGAGCCCGGCGCCCACTGAGGGCGCCCAACCGAGAGCGGGGCAGCCGGGGCTACGCGGTGGCCCCGACCCGCTCCATGACGCGCAGCGACTCCCGCACGAACGCGGGGATGTCGTCGGGCTTGCGCGATGTCACCAGGGAGCCGTCGACCACGACCTCCTCGTCGCTGACGTCGGCGCCGACCTGTCGCAGGTCGTCGGCCACCGTCTTCCAGGCCGTCATCCTGCGGCCCTTCACCACTCCCGCCGTGATCAGCAGCTGGGGCCCGTGGCAGATCGTCATCACCGGGCGCTCGTCGGTGAAGAACGCCTTCGTGAAAGCCACCACCTCGTCATGGGCGCGGAGATGGTCGGGGCTGAAACCGCCAGGGATGAGGAGGGCGTCGAAGTCCGCGGCCGACACGTCGGCCACGGCGGCATCGGTGGTCGCCTTCACGTGTCCCTTCTTGCCGGCCAGCTCCGCCCCGGCCTTGAGGCCGACGATGGTCACGAGGTGGCCGGCGTCGCGAAACGCGTCGTAGGGCTGCTGGAACTCGGAGTCCTCAAAGTCGCGGTCGAGCAGGCAGGCGATCCTCATGGCGGCCCTCCCTTTCTATCAGGACAATAATCAGATAAGCTGATATCAATGCTATCGCATTCAAGCGTCATGACATGTTCACCGGAGGTGGCTGATGGCCGAGGTTGAGAAGAGCATCGAAGTCGACGTCCCGGTGTCCACGGCTTACAACCAGTGGACCCAGTTCGAGGACTTCCCCCAGTTCATGGAGGGGGTCAAGGAGGTCCGCCAGCTGGACGACACCAAGCTGATCTGGCGGGCCGACGTTGCCGGCAAGGAGAAGGAGTGGGAGGCGGCGATCACCAAGCAGGAGCCCGACCAGCGCATCGCCTGGCGCAGCGTAAACGGCGCCGAGAACGCAGGCGACGTCCGCTTCGAGGCCGCCGGTGACAACCGGACGCTGGTGAAGCTGCACATGCACTACGACCCCGAGGGCCCGGTGGAGACCATCGGCGACGTCGTCGGCGTGCTCGACCGCACCGTCGAGAAGGACCTGGAGCGCTTCAAGGAGTTCATCGAGAAGCGCGGCCAGGAGACCGGCGCCTGGCGCGGCGAGGTCGAGGAGCCCCATCCCGAAGGCGCAAGTAACCCCGAGAAGTAGCCCGCGGTCGCCGGGGCGGGCCGCCGAGGCGGTCCGCGTCGGCACCTCGGGCTGGAGCTACGCCCACTGGCGGGAGGACATCTACCCCCGCTGGATGGCGGACCGCTCGGAGCTGGACTTCTATTCCGACCACTTCGACACGGTCGAGATCAACAATTCCTTCTACCAGCTGCCGGAGCGTGAGGCGTTCGAGCAGTGGCGGGAGCAGAGCCCCGAGAACTTCCTGTTCGCCGTAAAGGCCAGCCGCTACCTGACGCACATGAAGAAGCTGAAGGCGCCGGAGGAGCCCCTCAAGCGGCTGATGGACAACGCCACCGGGCTGGGGCCGAAGCTCGGCCCGCTGCTCTACCAGTTCCCCAAGCAGTGGACCATGAAGCTGGACCGCCTGACCGGCTTCCTCGAGGTGCTGAAGAACTACCCCGGCCAGCGCCATGCGATGGAGTTTCGCCACAAGAGCTGGCTCGTGCCCGACGTCTACCGCCTGCTGGAGACCGCCGGCGTAGCCCTCTGCCTCCCGGTGGGGATGGGCCTCCCGGTCGACCCTCACCTGACCACCGACTGGACCTACATCCGGATGCACCATGGCAAGACCGGTATGGGCTACGGCCGCAAGGAGCTGACCGAGTGGGCCGACCGCATCCGGCGCTTCCGCCGCCAGGGCGCCGAGACGGTGTACGTCTACTTCAACAACGACATCGGCGGCCACGCCCCGCGCGACGCCTACCGGCTGCGCGCGATGCTGGCGGAGTAAGCCTCAGGCCGGGAACCGGCGCGCCGCCGGCGCCGCCCGCCGGCGACCAGCGCGGCGGCCAGGCCGCCGAGCATGATCCCGGCCGCCCACGCGGGTGCCGCCGGGACGGTGTTGGGGAGAGGGATGTCCGCCTCGCCGGGGGTCGCCGTCGGGGTGGTTGGTCGGGGGAGGTCTGCGGTCGCGACGTGGCGGTAGACGTTGTCGGGAAAGGCGACCGAGGCATCCAGCTGGTCCCAGCTGGCGTGGATGCCGGTGCTGTCGCCGGCGATCGACATGTACTCCGTCGGCATGTTGCCGTGGTGGCCGGTGGTCGGCGCCTGGACGGCATCGGTCAGGCGCACCGTGTCGCCGAACGCCAGCCCGTCACCGGCCGGCACCGCCAGGCGGAGGAACACCTCGAAGGGCGAGGTCAGCGAGCCGCCGCTCGCCCGCCGGTCGCGCCAGGCGATCGCGAGGGCGCCATCGGGAAGGTACGCCAGGGTGGCGTGGTCGTGCTGGTTGCCGCCGCCCGGAGGGTCGTCGGTGGCGTCCGCAGCGTCCTGCCAGGTGCGACCGCCGTCGAGGCTCTGGCGGAGCAGGATGCGGTCCTCGCCGCTGCCCGCGTCCGGCCACGCCACGGCCAGGCGGTTGGGGTCGGCCGGGCTCGCGGCGAAGGCCGCGACCAGCTCCTGGAAGTAGTTGAAGGCCTCGTCCTGGCTGCTGATGCGATGGACCTCGGGGTCGACGGTGGAGTGGCGGAACGTCGCCCCGCCGTCCTCCGAGCTGGCCACCACCAGCGCCGGCGTGGAGGGATCGCACGGGCAGGGCGAGGTCAGGGGCGAGGCGTCGTAGAGGACATGGAGGGTGCCGTCGGCGCCCACCTGGGGGAACTCCCGCGGATCCCATTGGGCGCGGTTGGCGTCCTCATCGACACGCACCGGGGAACTCCAGGTGGCGCCCTGGTCGTCGCTGCGCTCGACGTACACCTCGGGCAGGTAGGCCTGGTAGAACATCGTCTCGTAGGCCAGGTAGAGGGCGCCGTCACGAGGGCCCCCGCTGTTGTCCACGGCGAGGAATGGACGGTCGATCTGGATCTGGGTGCCGACCTCACTGAACGCGACGACCTTCGGACCCCACGTCCGCCCCGCGTCGGTGCTGCGGAAGACCCAGACCTGCGGGTCCGCGTTGGACAGCCCGAGGTAGATGCACTGGTAGTAGGCGTTGCCGTGGTGGTCGAAGACGATGCTCTGGTCGGCGGAGATGACGTTGCCGAAGTCCTCGAACTGGGAGCCGATCGGGTTGGGGATGGATGACACCGGTGGGGGGATCGGGACGGTGCCGATGCCGCCGTTGTCGAGGCGCTGCCCGGTCCAGGTGAGGCCGCCGTCATGCGAGTCGAACACGGCGCAGTCGGTGGCGCCGCTCGGTCCCACGCCGACGTTACCGGGGTTGCCGCTGTACGGCTGCCACTGGTTCGAGCCCACGATGACGTCCATCGGGTTGAACGGGTTGGCGGCGACAAACTCCTCGCCCTCCGCCAGGCCCGCGGTCCCCGAGACATCGACGACGGATGTCGGGAAGGTGGGGTTCTCTGCCCGGGCGGCGGGGGCCGGCGACAGCGTGCTGAATGCCAGCGCGAGCGCCGCGGAGTTGACGCCGACGATGGCCAGCCGCCAACCTTGGGGGCGGTGGCGAAGGGGATTGGTGCGACGACCTCGGGTGGTGGCCACGTGCTTCCCAGCCTAACCCAGTCGCCGCGGACCGCCCGACGGCTGGTCCGGGCACTGGCGACCTGCGGCGCGTTGGTGTTCGCCCTCCTGCCCTGCGCGGTCGCGGCCGACCCCGGCTCGCTCTACGGGGGCGCGGCGCCGCGGCCGGGACCCGACATCCTCTACGCCCCCGTGGTCACCGCCCCGCCGCTGACCAACGATCCCGCCGGCATCTGGGACGCCCCACCAATCCTGGTCTCCGGCGCCACGGCCTACCGGCAGGGTGAGTTCCTGTACCAGGACTGGATCTACGACGACCGCGGGGGCGCCGGGGGCGGGGCCAACCGCGACCAGGGTGACGTGCGCAACGGGGCGGCGGCGCAGAGCGGTGGCAACGGCGGCGAGGTCATCATCAACCCCTCGTTCGGCACCTACACCTACCCGCAGGCCCGCGACGTCTTCGCGGAGAACGCGGCCGACCTGCTCGAGCTGCGCGTCAAGCCACAAACCACCAGCACCGCGTTCCGGGTGACGCTCAACACCCTGACCGCCGGCGCGGTGCAGCAGGAGGCCGTGGCCTTCACCATCGCGCTGGGACGCTGCCCCGCGGGCGTCTGCGGCGCCACCACCAACCCCTTCCCCCATAACGCCCACGCCACCGCGGCGGCAACCGTGTTCATCACCGTCCACGGCACCGGCGGTGACGTCGAGGTCGTCGGGTCAGGTAACACGCCGCTGCCCCCCGGCGCAGTCAACGTCGACCTGGCCCGTCACCAGTTCCAGGTCGACCTGCCCCATTCGACCTGGGACCCGGGCAGCGACGTCATCCGTACCACCGCGGGGGTGGGGACCTGGGACGAGGGCGCGAGCCAGTACATGGTCCCGCAGGCCAACGCCGACAACACCCACCCCGGCGGCCTGGGCGACCTGAGCAGCGCCACCGCGAGCGCGTTCTTCAACATCGCCTTCAGGGACACGCGACGAGACAACCCCAACAGCGAGACGTACCATCCGCTGGCCACGTGGGCTGACCCGGTGCACGGCTCCCTGGCAGAGCCGACGTTCTGGCGCGACTACGCCCAGGGGTTGGCGCTGCGAAACGGCGACCTCACCCCCTTCCACGCCGACATCGACTTCGCGAAGATGCTCAGCCCCGACCCGCTCGTCCGCGAGGACGACTCCGCGGTGCCCGCGACCGGGGCGATGGACCGCCTGTTCTCCAGCCACTGGGACCTCGGTCCGGGCGTCGACTTCAACCAGGGGTGTTCGGCGACGTCCCCCAGTCCCTGCCCGCCGGAGTACCTCGGCCAGGTCCAGCCCTACGCGATCTATGTCCCCACGACCATGCCGGCAGCCGGGTACGGCATGACGCTGCTGCCGCACTCGCTCAGCGGAAGCTACAACCAGTACTACGGCACCAACAACCAGTCCGGCTTCGGCGAGCGCGACGGGCAGCACACCTCGATCGTCATCACCACCGAGGACCGCGGGCCGGACAACTGGTACCACAACCTGGGCGGCGCCGATCCCTTCGAGGCGTGGGCCGACGTCGCCTCCAGGTTCAGGTTGGACCCCGCCTTCAGCGCCATCGGCGGGTACTCGATGGGGGGCTACGCCACCTACAAGTTCGCCACCCAGTACCCCGACCTCTTTGCGATCGCGCAACCGACCGTTGGCCCCCCGGCGGTGGGGATCTGGGTGCCTCCGAATGCCCCCACCGGCGGCGACTTCAGTAACACCAACCGGATGCTGGCCTCGCTGCGCAACATCCCCTTCCTGCTGTGGAACTCCGTCAACGACGAGCTGGTGCCCTACCCCGGCGCCCAGGTGCAGGCCAACAACGACCCCGCCGGCCTGGACGCCGTGCTGGCGCAGACGACCAGCTTTGACAAGCTCGGCTACCGCTACCAGTTCTGGCTCTTCAACATGCCACCCGGCACCGGCCACCTCGGTCTCGCCCTGCACGACAACTTCGGCCCGGCGTCGGAGTTCCTGGGGGCGGCCACGGTCGACCGGGACCCCGCCCACGTCACCTACGTGCGCAACCCTGCGATGGACTACGCCGACTTCGGCACCACGGCCGACCACGCCTACTGGCTGTCGGGGGTGGCGTTGCGGGACGGCGGGGGTGACGCCCCCATTGGCACCATCGACGTGCTGTCCCACGGCTTCGGGGTGGGCGACCCGACGGCGTCCGCCACGCAGCTGGGCGGCGGCGTGCTGACCGGCAGCATCCCGGCGTGCTGCGTATACACGACACAGGGCAAAACATGGGGAGAGGTGCCCACGATCCCGGTCGAGGACACGCTCACGATCAACGCGCAGAACATCAGCGACATCACCGTGAACACCGCGCGGGCGCGCGTGGACTGCAATGTCAGCCTGGACATCACGTCGGACGGGCCGCTTACGGTTCACATCCCGGAGTGCGCGCGCACGGACAGCTTCGTCCCGGCGCCGCCGCCCAGCGGCCTGCCGAACACGGCGGGCGCGGGCGACCTCCGGCTGCTCGCGGCGGCGACGTGCCTCCTCGGCCTTCTGGGCCTATCTGTTGCCAGGCGGCGGCTGCGCGGAGGGCGGCGCGCGGGGTGAAGAGCGCCGGGCTCAGCACCCGGGCGCGGGCCTGGTTCCTGCGGACCTTCAGGGGCCGCAGTCGCGAGGACGCTGCCTGGGACCGCGAGGCGGAGGCGGTCAGCTCACCACCGGAGAGCTTTGCGCTGGGGGACCTGCGGATCGACGCCCTGCCGCGCGGCATCAAGGCGGCGGGCGCCAACCCCGCCAGCGCGGTCTACGAGGTGGTCATAGCGCTCGAGGGCGACCCCCGCAAGTGGTCGTCGCGCTACGGCCTGCCGCCCGCCGACAACAGCGCCCGCGCCGCTGTGGAGATCGCGCTCGACGAGCTGGACCAGGCCTGGCGTGACCCCGGCGGCTGGCGGGAGCAGGCGCTGGCGGGGATGTCGGAGGATGAGCGCGAGGCGATGGAGGACAGCCCGATGTTCCGCCTCGACCTGCGGGCCGCGGAGTGGGTGGGCCCGCATTTGGACCGCGTGCGGGAATCGCGGGAGGCGACCGGCGCCTGGCTCCCGGCGTAGCCGGGGCGCGGCCTACGCCTGGGGGTTCTCGGCGCGAGCCCTGACCGCGTCGCGCGCGGCGCCCGCCAGGCCGGCGGCGTCGAGCCCGTGCTCGGCGAGGATGTCCTGGGCCCGACCCTGGGGCAGGAAGGCGTCCGGCAAAGCGACCACGCGGACCTTGCCGGCCAGGCCTGACGGCGCCAGCGTCTCCAGGACCGCCGCGCCGAAGCCGCCGGTGCCGACGTTGTCCTCGGCGGTGATGAGCGTCGGGTAGCGCACCGCCCAGTCGGTGACCAGCCGGGGATCGACGGGCTTCAGCCAGCGGGCGTTGACCACGCCGGCCTCGATGCCCTCGGCGGTGAGGATCGCGGCGGCGTCGAGGGCCACGCTGACCATCCGGCCGATTGCCAGGAAGCAGACGTCGGTGCCCTTGCGCACCTCCTCCCAGCGGCCCAGGGGCAGCGGCTCGACGGGCAGGTCAGGGGTCTCGGTGACGGTTCCCTTGGGGTAGCGGATGGCCATCGGGCCGTCCAGGCGCAGCGCGGTCTCCAGCAGCGCGCACAGCTCGGTGGCGTCGGCGGGGGCGGCGATCACCATGTTGGGCATTGCCCGCAGGTAGGTCAGGTCGAACACGCCGTGGTGGGACGAGCCGTCGGGGCCGGTCACGCCGGCGCGGTCCAGCACCAGCGTCACCGGCAGGTTGTGCATGCAGATGTCGAGCAGGGTCTGGTCGAAGGCGCGCTGCAGGAAGGTCGAATAGATCGCCACCACCGGGTGCATCCCCGCCATCGCCAGGCCGGCGGCGAACGTGGCGGCGTGCTGCTCGCAGATGCCGACGTCGAAGAACCGCTCGGGGAACTCCTTGCTGAAGTCGAGCAGCCCGGTGGGGGAGGGCATCGCCGCGGTGATCGCCACCACCTCCGGGTAGCGCGCCCCCGCCGAGAGCATCGCTTCGCTGAAGACGTTGGTCCAGGTGAGCTCCTGCTTGAGCGCCTTGCCGGTGGTGGGGTCGGACACCGGTACCGCGTGGAGCTTCTCGATCTGGTCGTCGATGGCCGGGCCGTAGCCGCGGCCCTTCTCGGTGACCACGTGGATGACCACCGGGTGGGGCAGCAACCGGCTGCGGGTGAAGATGTCCTCCAGCGCCGTGAGGTCGTGGCCATCGACCGGGCCGGCGTACTTGAGGCCCAGGCTGTCGAACCACGTGGTCGGCTGGACCAGCTGCTTCACCGACTCCTTGAGGCGATAGGCGGCCTCGTCGGCCTGCTCGCCGACCACCGGCAGCTCGCGCAGGCGGCGGCTGACCCGCGCCTTGAAGCGCTCGTAGGAGGGGCTGACGGTCAGCGATGACAGGTGGCTGGCGAGACCGCCGACGGTCGGCGCGTAAGAGCGCCCGTTGTCGATGATCACCACGATCAGGATGGGTGGCTGGAGGTGGGCGATGTGGTTGAGCGCCTCGTAGGCCATGCCGCCGGTGAGGGCGCCGTCACCGATGATCGCGACCACCTTGCCGTCCTGGCCCTTGCGCAGGCGGGCCTCGGCCATCCCCAGCGCGTAGCTGAGCGACGTCGACGCGTGGCTGTTCTCGATCATGTCGTGCTCGCTCTCGGCGCGGGACGGGTAGCCGGACAGGCCACCCGCCTGGCGCAGCTCGTCGAAGCGGTCGCGCCGCCCGGTGACGATCTTGTGGACGTAGGACTGGTGCCCCGTGTCCCAGACGATCGCGTCGCGGGGGCTCTCGAACACGCGGTGCAGCGCCAGCGTCATCTCCACCACGCCGAGGTTGGGCGACAGGTGCCCGCCCGTCTCGGCGACGCGCTTCACCAGGAAGCTGCGGATCTCCTCGGACAGCTCCTCGAGCTCGCCCGTGTCAAGGCGCCGCAGGTCGGCGGGCGAGTTGATCCGGGGGAGGATGGCCAAGGTGCCTAAAGGTTACACGGGGGTAACCCCGTCGACCAGCCCTACCCGCAGCGGTCCGAGCACCTGGTGAGAGCCTGGTTCACCAGCGACGGATGCTGGCTCAGCATCCCCACGCCGGCCACGCTGGTGACGGTGCCATCGCTTCTCACGATCAGGACACCAGGCAACTCGGTGCGCGGCTGCCCGCTCGGGTCGACCAGGTTCATGACAAAGTCCCCCGTCCCCGGCAGGCCGAGGGCGTTCCCGGATACCCTGGCAGCGTTCTCCGTCGTCCACGTCACAACGCCCGCGCGCCAATCGAGGATCTCGAGCCGTGCATCGGAGGCATCCCGGCGTGTCCAGGACGAGAGCACAAGGCGTGTGCCGTCGTAGGAGAACCCGCCTGCGAACGCTGTCTTAAGAGTTGCCACCGGCTGACCGGTATCGACGCTGGTGACGACCACCGGTGCGCCCGGGACCGCCCCGTCGGAGAAGTACGTCAGCGCTCCACCGGCGACCCAGAGCCCGTTCGGCGAGTAGACGCCGATATTGGAATCCAGCCTCCGGATCAAGGACCTGGCGCTCAGGTCCCACGCCTCCACGTGAGGGGTGTTGCCGCGGATGTCGATCACTGCCCTGTGCTGTGAAGCGCTGCAGACCAGGATGTGGGGCGTGGTCGCGCCGGGGAACACCTCAATCGTCGCCGGCCGTTCCGGGGGCCCATACAGCAGCGCCCAACCCGGCTGGTCGGGGGCCGTCGACGTGACGACCTGGCAGGCGTTGACGCTGTCATCGGCCCAGTGGAAGATCGCCACGCTGCGCTGGAGGTCGACGGCGCCAACCCTGCGCCCGGTGGCGTCCACGATGTCGCCGGTCTGGTACAGGAGCTTTGACCCATCCGGTGCAATGGCGGCGTCGAACCCGAGGGGCAACGTGAGCGTGTCGCCAAGACGGACGCCGTCCCACCCGACCCCTTGGAGCCGATTACTCTGGCCGGCCGTCGAGGGGTCGACAAAAAAGCGCGGCTGGACGCCCGGCTCGGCAGGGCCCGATGCCGGCGGGGGCGTGGTGCCGGGCCTCGAACCGGTCAGTTCGACCGCGAGGGTCGCCACGACAGCCACGAGCAGCAGCGCCGGCATCGCCATGGCGATCACGGCCGGGGCAGCCATGTGCCACCGCGGCCGCGCCCTCCTGCCCTCCAGCACCGCTGCCCGCACGCCGGTCGGCAGGGGGATATCCATGCGGTAGAGGCGCCCGGAAACGGGGTCGTCAGCCATCCCGGGTGTCCTCGGCCAGGCGGGTACGCAGGATGTTCAGCCCGCGCTGGACGGACATCTTGGCGGCGGCCACCGAGACCCCCATCTCCCTCGCGACCTGGGCGTAGGAAAGATCCGCCCCAATGCGAAGGGCGATGGCGGTCCGGCTCCGCGGGGGTAGCGCCCTCACCATCGTCAGCAGCTCCTGATCGGCGACCATGCGAATCGCCATGTCTGCCGGGCTCATGGGTGTCTCGATGCGTGCCTCCCCGCGGACACGCCGCCACAGCTCTCCGCGTCGAAACGCGAGCCGACCGTGGGTCCTGGCGACATTCACCACGATTCGCCAGAGCCATCCCTCGAGACTCACTGTGTCGCCCGTGAACCTGCGGAGGCCCTGGACGGCTCGAAGGAGGGCTTCCTGTGCCACGTCCTCGGCCTCGACTTCGTTCCTGGAGACCATGGATGCGAACTTGAATACGCGGTCGCCGTACAGGTCGCACAGGACGGCCGGCGAGATCGGGGTTGCCGCCTGCTCCCCCGATGCGCCCGCCGTGCGCTCAACCGCTAACGCATGGCCCATTAGTTAGATAACCGACCTTAGCCCTCGAAGGTAACCAACGTTCCCGGGAGGGCCGCCCGCGTAGAATCTCCCGCGATGTCCCAGCTGTTGAGCCTGGCCCCCCCGGGCCGGGTGGTGCTGGTCCCGGAGCGCGGCGAGATGTTCGTCCGGGACAGCGGCGCAGAGTCGGCGAGGGTGGGGACGGTCCTGCTTCTGCATGGCTGGATGTTCGGCGCCGACCTGAACTGGATCACCGTCTACCACCCGCTGCAGGATGCCGGCTACCGGGTCATCGCCGTGGACCATCGTGGCCACGGTCGCGGCATTCGCAGCGCCCAGCCGTTCCGGATCGAGGACTGCGCCGACGACGCCGTCGCGCTCCTGGAGGAGCTCGGCACCGGCCCCGTGCTCGTGGTGGGGTACTCCATGGGCGGCGCGATCGCCCAGGTGATGGCCCGCAGGCGTCCCGACCTGGTTGTCGGGGCGGTGCTGTGCGCCACCACCGACCAGTGGCGCGACAACTACCGGATGCGCGTGTTCTGGCGGACGATGTCCCTGCTGCAGTTCGCCCTGACCCATTCGTCGCACCGGTTCTGGGCGAGCATCCTGCGCCGCAACGGCATGACCGCGGGCAACGAGGTGGTGGACTGGATCATCGGCGAATTGGACCGGGGCGACCCGCGCGACATCGCGGAGGCCGGCCGGGAGATGAGTCGCTTCGACTCCCGCGAGTGGGTGGGCACGATCAGGGTCCCGGTCGACGTGATCTGCCCCACCCGTGACCGGCTGGTGCCGCCCTCGTTCCAGCGCAAGCTGGCGCAGCACATCCCCGGCGCCCGGCTGTTCGAGGTCAAGGGTGACCACACGGTCGTTGGCGACCACCCGGAGCGCTACGTCCCGGTGCTGATCGAGGCCCTGGAGGACGTCGCCTCCCGCGCCCGCCGCCCCCAGACGGTGGCGAGCTGACTCCGAGGAGGTGCCGGTGATGAAGGTCCTTTGTGTCCTGTATGACGACCCGGTGGACGGGTACCCGACGAGCTACGCCCGCGACGATGTGCCGCGGCTGGAGCGGTACCCGAACGGCCAGGCGGTGCCGAGCCCGAAGGGCATCGACTTCACCCCCGGTGAGCTATTGGGCAGCGTTTCCGGCGAGCTGGGGCTGCGGCCGTTCCTGGAGGCCGGTGGCCACACCTTCGTCGTCACCTCCGACAAGGACGGTGACGGCTCGGCCTTCGACCGCGAGCTGGATGACGCCGACATCGTCATCTCGCAGCCTTTCTGGCCGGCGTACCTGACCGCCGAGCGGATCGCCCGGGCGCCCAGGCTGAAGCTGGCCATCACCGCCGGCATCGGATCGGACCACGTCGACCTGCAGGCCGCCATCGACCACGGCATCACCGTCACCGAGGTGACCTACTCCAACAGCATCAGCGTCTCCGAGCACGTGGTGATGATGATCCTGGCGCTGGTGCGGAACTACATCCCGTCGTATGGCTGGGTGGTCAAGCAGGGTTGGAACATCGCCGACTGCGTTGCCCGCTCCTATGACGTCGAGGGCATGACCGTCGGCACGGTCGCGGCGGGCCGAATCGGCACCGCCGTCCTGCGCCGCCTCAAGCCGTTCGACGTCAACCTCCACTACACCGATCGCCATCGGCTGCCGGCCGAGGTCGAGGCGGAGCTCGGCCTCACCTTCCACGAGACAGCCGCCGACATGGTCCCGGTGTGCGACGTGGTCACCATCAACGCCCCCCTTCACCCCGAGACCGAGCACATGTTCGACGACGCAATGATCGGCCGCATGAAGCGTGGCGCCTACCTGGTCAACACCGCCCGCGGCAAGATCTGTGATCGCGACGCGGTTGTCCGGGCGCTGGAGAGCGGCCAGCTCGCGGGCTACGCCGGCGACGTCTGGTTCCCCCAGCCCGCGCCGGCGGACCATCCCTGGCGGACGATGCCCAACCACGGCATGACGCCCCACATCTCCGGCTCGTCGCTGTCGGCCCAGGCCCGTTACGCGGCCGGGGTGCGCGAGATCCTGGAGTGCTGGTTCGAGCAGCGGCCGATCCGCGAGGAGTACCTGATCGTCGATGCCGGCCGGCTGGCGGGCGCGGGGGCGCACTCATACAGCGCGGGCAACGCCACCGGCGGCTCCGAGGAGGCGGCCCGCTTCAACGCCGAGGCCTAACCGAAGGCCTCCGCCAGCTCGCGCTCGTCGGCCTCGAGGTCGGCGGTCACCGCGGTCTCTATCTCGGCCATCGACTTGCCCCGGTCGCGCTCGAGGACGCGCATGCGGGCGTCGAACTTCTGGGCGGCGAAGTCCACGAACTCGTCCATCGTCAGCCCGAAGGGGTAGGGCGCCTCGTACTCGTCCCAGAACTCCGGGGTCACCGCCAGCGCCATGGGGAAGATCTCGTTCATCCGCCCCTTCACCACCTCCCACAGCGAGTCGTCCTCGCTGACCAGGCGCTCCAGCAGGTAGACGCCGTAGCGGATGTGGCGGGACTCGTCGCGGGCGGTCAGCTCGACGCCGGCGCAGATGCCCGGGCACTTGCCGTTCTGCTTGAGCGCGCGGCGGAAGCCGTGGTAGCCGGTCTCGGCGAGCATCCCCTCGATGACCATGTTGTAGGTCACCGACGCGCGCGCCTGCGCCTCCCGGGAGGTGTCGGTCAGGAGCGCGTTCATCGAGCGGGGCAGCTCTTCGAAGAACAGCTGACGGTAGCTCGGGGTGACGTAACGGTGGAGGTCGTAGTCCACCTCCGCCACCTCGTTCAGCCAGCGGCGGAAGAACTCGACGTGCTTGGCCTCCTCCCACAGGAAGCTGGTGAGGTAGATCTCCTCCTCGATGTGGCCGTCCGACGCCACCGCGTGGATGAGCGGCAGGAGGTCGACGGTCACCGCCTCCTCGCCGGCCTGGAACAGCGCCAGCAGGCGCAGGATCCAGTCGCGCTCGATGTCGGTGAACGCCGCCCAGTCGGCGCGGTCCTGGGAGAAGTCGAGGTCCGCGGGGTCCCAGATGCCGAGCTTCTTGGCCTTCTGGAACAGCTTCATCGGGACGCTGTCGAAGCGCAGCCCCCGCGAGGACGTGGTCTGGTAGGTGGCGCGTCCCACCGTCACCGTCATGGCGACCAGTATGCGCCTGACGCATTGATGACAATCGGGCATGCTGAAGCGCGCGACCGGGCTGGCCCGGCGCCTCGCGGTGGACGTCACGCCGCTCCGCGACTCCCGCGACTTCCGGCTGCTCTGGTCCGGCAACCTGGTCTCGCTGGTGGGCCGGCAGATCACCGTCGTGGCGGTGCCGTACCAGGTCTACGTGCTGACCCATTCGTCCATCGCGGTCGGCCTGATCGGGGTCGCCCAGCTGGTGCCGTATGTCGCGCTGTCGCTGGTCGGCGGCGCCATCGCCGATCGCTTCGATCGCCGCCGCCTGCTGCTTATCACCCAGCTGCTGCTGGCGGCGTCATCGATGGTGCTGGTCGCCGCGGCGGCGCTGAACCTCGGCGCGGTCTGGCTGCTGTACGTGATGGCGGCGGTCATCTCGGCGGTGTCGGCGGTGAACCTCCCGACCGAGGCCGCCATCATCCCCAACCTGGTGCCCCGCCGGCAACTGGCGTCGGCGCTGTCGCTGGACTTCGCCCAGTTCCAGGCGAGCCTGGCGGTGGGGCCGGCGATCGGCGGCGTGGTGATCAGTGTCCTCGGCCTGCCGGCGGCTTACGCCATTGACGTCCTGACCTTCGCAGCCTCGATCGGGGCCGTGGCGCTGATCGCCGCCCAGCCGCCTGCCGGAGGCCAGCACGAGCCGCCCCTGCAGTCGATCGTCGAGGGCTTCCGCTACGTCTTTCGCCAGCGGGCCATCATGGGCGGCTTCGCGATCGACCTCAACGCCATGATCTTCGGCATGCCGCGGGCGCTCTTCCCGGCGCTGGCGGAGGCCACCTACCACGCCGGCCCGGTGGGGCTGGGGCTGCTCTACGCCGCGCCCGGCGTCGGCGCGGTGGCGGGCTCACTGATGTCGGGCTTCGTCGGGCGCATCCGGCGCCAGGGCCGGGCGGTGATCTACTCCGCGGCGATCTGGGGCGCCGGGATCGCGCTGTTCGCCCTCGCCGGCTTCTCCCTCTGGCTGGGCCTCGTCCTGCTGGCGCTGGCGGGGGCGGCCGACATCATCAGCGCCGTGGCCCGCAACACCGTCCTCCAGACGATCGCCCCCGACCGGCTTCGGGGCCGGATGTCGGCGGCCAACTCGATGGTGGTGGTGGGCGGGCCGTTCATCGGCGACGTCCGCGCCGGGGCGATGGGACAGGCGCTGTCACCGCAGGTCTCGCTGCTGTCGGGCGGCCTGGCCTGCGTCGTGCTGTGCGCGGTGATCGGGCGCGCCTTCCCTGCGCTCTGGCGGTATGACGCGGCCCTCGCGGACGCTCCCGCGCTGGAGCACCGCGACGTGGAGCGGGAGCCGGTCTAGAGGGGCTTGCGCCCCACGAACCCCTCGCCGACGCGGTGCCAGCTGGCCACGGCGTCCTCGCCGAGCCGCCAGCACAGCTCGACCACCTCGCCGTCGCGCACGGCGGGGAAGTCGATCAGGCCGCTGACAGGATCCTTCAGCCGTACATCCATCTCCTCGAGGCTGCGCAGCGCCACCGCCACTGACATCTCCGCCGCCGGCAGCGCCGCCACCGCCCGGGCCAGCTCCTCCTGCTCCGCCTCGCCCGCGGTCTCGCGGCGGAACTTCAGCTCGGCGATCTTCACGGTCTCGTGCATCTCCGGCAGCTGGGGGGTCAGCTCGACGATGCGCTCCACCAGGCGGCGCACGTCGGGGAGCAGGCGGTTGGCCTCGTCGACGCTGAAAGTCCGGGGCGCCATGGTGCCCATAACGTAGCAAAGCCCGCCCGGGCCGCCGGGCGGGCTCTCACTCGCTGCCCGGCGGTGGCTGCCGCAGGCGCTTGGTCTCGCCCCGGGCGCGCTTGACCGCGACGCGCTCCGCCCGCGCCCGTCCCGACGGGCGCGTCCGGCGCCGCGGCGGTGGAGGCGGCGCCATGGCCGCCTC
>JAXDLV010000180.1:0-6714 GCA_034666445.1 Chloroflexota bacterium
GTCGACGACGTAGTTGCCGGTGCTGACGCTGCCGAGCAGCATCACCAGGCAGAGGGGCGCGATCATCGCGAACTCGATCATCGACTGGCCCCGCTGACGCGGGCGTGGTCGCCGGCGCGGCATCACAGTCCGGGGGGGCACGGCGTCGCGTCCACCAACTGCGGCTCCATCGAGATGAGGTACTGGATCTTCAGCTGGATGGTCAGCTGTTTCCCGAACAGTCCCGTCTTGGGGCGGTAGAGGTAGTTGATGGTGACCATCGCCTTGTCAAGGCAACCCGTGCGCACGATGCGATCGCTCGGCGGCCAGTTGCCCGTCGGGACCCAGGCGGCCCCGTTCGGGGTGTAGACCTGCAGCTTGCCCGTGCGGGCACCCGCCGAGGTCATCTGCTCCACTGAGACGCTGACCACCTCCGCCCGGGTGGTGGTGCGAAGGGCGCTGCCGTCGATGACCTTGAGCATCTCCTGGTCCGCCGTCGAACGGTTGGCCGCCTGGGCAAGCTGCCTGGCCGCCTCGCCGCCGATGTAGCGGCCGGCGCCGATAGTGAAGAACATCAGGCCCACCTCCAACACCGCCAGCGTCAGCAGCAGGAAGACAGGCAGGATCAGCCCGAACTCCAGCATGGCCTGCCCGCGTTGGCGCCGGGACCTGAGACTCATCGGCCGCATTATGGCCAGACGGGGGGCGGGTCTGCTGTGAAGAAATACCAGCTCGCCCACGTCGGGCGCGTGATGACGCCTGCCTATACTGCGAGCGATGTCGAATACGCCGGGCGGCCGGGCATGAGCTCGGTGCTTCCCGTGGATGGGATGACCGCGGGCGCCCGGCGGGTGCTGGACACGGCCGCGGAGGTCGCCTCCGCGCGCCATTCTCCAACCCTCGAACCCGAGGACCTGCTGCTGGCGGTCCTGGCCACCGGCGACGGCGTCGCCCAGGACGCGCTGCGCTACCTCGAGGTGACGCCCGCGACGCTTGTCGCCGAGCTGAAGGGCCGCGTGCCCCATGGCGAGGCGACCTCGTCCCCGGTCCCCTCCCCCCACGCGCGCCAGGTGGTGGTGGAGGCGATCAAGGAGGCCCAGATGCTCGGCCATCGCCAGGTCGACGCCTTCCACCTCCTCCTCGCGCTGACGTATGCGGGCGGCATCGCCGGCGAGGTCCTCAACGGCGCGGGGATCAGCATGGTGGAGCTGCGGGAGTTCGTGCAGGGGCGGGGCAAGGTGCTGTCGATGGATGACGCCCGCGCGACGCGCCCGGCCCGGCACCTGGAGCGACCGCCGATGCCGTCGCTGTCGGTGATCCGCCCGAGCCCCGCCTTCCTGCTCCCCGTCGGGGCCATGGCGCTGGGCGGGGTCGGGCTCTGGATGGAGGCCCCGGACATCCTCACCTTCCCGCTGATGCTGCTCTTCGTCGTCGGCGGCTGGATCACGTCGGTGTGCGTCCACGAGTTCGGTCACGCCCTCGTCGCGTACATCGGCGGCGACCACTCGGTCGCCCACAACGGCTACCTCAGTCTCAACCCGCTGAAGTACAGCCACCCGATGCTGAGCATCGGCCTGCCGCTGCTGTTCATCCTCCTGGGCGGCATCGGCCTTCCCGGCGGCGCGGTCTACATCGATCGCCGGGCGCTGCGCAGCCCCGTGTGGGAGAGCTTCGTCTCGGTCGCCGGGCCGGTGGGGACGCTGGTGTTCACGCTCGTCGTGGTGGCGCCGTTCTTCCTCGACTGGCGGGTGCTGGTAGGGCCGGACAACATCGACTTCTGGGCGGCGCTGGTCGTGCTGGCGTTCTTCCAGGTCACCTCGCTGGTGCTCAACCTCATCCCGCTGCCCCCGCTGGACGGGTTCGGCATCATCGCCCCGTGGCTGGGCATTGGCGCGCGGATGGCGGCGGCGCGCTACGGCAACCTGGTGCTGATGGGCCTGTTTCTGCTGCTCTGGGTGGGCGGGCCGGTCACTCAGGTCTTTTTCGGCGCGGTCTTCACCATCTGCCGCTTCTTCAACATCCCAGTGGACGAGCTGTTCCTGCTCGGGATGAGGCTCTTCCGGCCCTTCTGACGAGCCGGCTGCCTGCTAGGCGATGACCACCGCCATGTGGTTGAAGCTTCCGTAGGTCGACTCGAAGGTCGCCTTCGAGATCCAGCGCGGGCTGGAGAGGGGATCGTTGATGAGGATCGAGCCGGCGTTGACGCCGACCGCCGTCACGGCGTGCTCCCAGGGGGCGCCGAACTGGACGACCTGGCCGTCGAAGGCATGGTAGAAGCGGGGTGCGTGGTAGGCGTAGTCGTAGTTGATCCAGGTGACCACCGGGTGGCCCGCGAGGATCGCCTTGTAGACCTCGGCCGGGGCGAAGCCCTCGCCCTGGAAGAGAACACTGCCGCCGAAGGCGGTCGCCGCCCGGGCGATCGGCGGCGCGTAGACGCCGTAGCCGGTGTAATTGGCCTCGCTGCCGTTCACGTCGCCCACGAACGAGGTGTACGGGTTGCCCCAGTGGAAGCCGGAGGCGTCCGTGACCGGGCGGCGGCGGTCGGCGCCGATGACGTTCAGGATGTCGGTCTGGCTGGCGTTGATGCCGCGGTACGCAAGGGCCATCTGCAGCGCCGCCGACTCACAGCTGAGGTTGTAGACCTGTCGGATCATGGGCACGCCCAGGGTCCTGGAGGTAGGTGGCGGGGGCGCCGGCCTTGCCGATGACCCCGATCCCGCCCCCGCCGAGCTCTTGGCTATGTCCCAGCCGGCCCAGTAGGCACTGCCGCCCGGGGTGGGGGCGCCGCCGAAGGCGTGGAACCCGCCCCAGCCGTCCATCACCCAGCCTCCGGCGCCCGCGGTCCAGGTGGTGACGGAGCGGGCGATGTCCCAGCCGCCCCAGTACGCGTGGGAGGCGTCGGCGATGGCCTTGGGCAGGACGATGCCCGAGGGCGCGAACGCGTGCAGCCCACCCCAGCCGTCGAGGACGTAGCCGATATGCGTGTTGGGCACCAGGGCCACCGACCGGGCGATGTCCCAGCCGGGCCAGTACGCCGTCGCCTGCACCGGGGACGGCATCGCCGCGCCGCCGCCGGCGAACGGGTGGAGCCCGCCCCAGCCGTCGAGGATGTAGCCGCTCACCTTGCCGGCGGGGCTGTCAGGGAAGACCACGAAGCCGCGGGCGATGTCCCAGCCGGGCCAGTACGCGTGCGACGAGTCCGCCACCGCCGGCGCCCCGCCGAAGGCATGGATCCCGCCCCAGGCATCCATCGTCCAGCCGGCCGGTTTGGCGGCCGTCGCCCACGGCGCCATCACGATCGCGCGGGCGATGTCCCAGTTCGGCCAGTAGGCATGAGCACCGTCGGAGATCGCGGGCGCGCTGCCGAAGCGGTGCACGCCGCCCCAGCCATCCAGCGTGTAGCCGCCCGTGCCGTCGTTGAACACCGCGATGCCGCGGGCGATGTCCCAGTTCGGCCAGTACGCGCTCGCGGTCATCGCCGGGGAGCCACCCACAGAGTGGATCCCGCCCCACCCATCCAGGCTGTAGAGGTGGCTGGCGTTGTTCACTGGGGCCGCCGCGGCCACCTGTGTAGCCGGGATCGCCGCCCCCAGGACGGCCACGGACATCACCAAGCCGATATAACGTTTCATGAGACTGTCGGGCTCTAGGTTACTCCTTAGTCTCACCCCTCGCCCTAAGAAATACGCCTTTCCGACCCGACTTGCAACTGCGTCGTCACACGATTCCCGGGTTGGTTCGCTGGTCGGGGAGGCCGGATTTGAACCGGCGACCCCCTGCTCCCAAAGCAGGTGCGCTACCGGGCTGCGCCACTCCCCGTGGACCGAGCGAGTCTAGGGCCCTGGTCGTCCCGCGGCGGCCTGGGCGGCCACCTTCTCGGCCTTGGCCATGACCAGCGCCTGGTCGCCGAGGTAGCGCTTGGCGGTGGGCCGGAGGTCGTCGTCCAGCTCGTAGACGAGCGGGATGCCGGTGGGGATGTTCAGCTCCAGCACCTCCTCCTCGGACATCCCGTCGAGGTGCATCACCAGGGCCCGCAGCGAGTTGCCGTGGGCCGCCACCATCACGCAGTACCCGGCGCGCAGGTCGGCGACGATGCCGTCCTGCCAGTGCGGCATCATGCGCGCCACGACGTCCTTCAGCGACTCGCATGCGGGCAGCACCTCCGGCGGCAGGCTGCGGTAACGGGGGTCGAGGCGGGGATGTCGCTCGTCGTCCCGCTCGAGCGCGGGCGGCGGCGTGGCGTAGCTGCGGCGCCAGACCTTGACCTGGTCCTCGCCGAACTTCTCGGTGGTCTCGCGCTTGTTGAGGCCCTGCAGGGCGCCGTAGTGGCGCTCGTTCAGACGCCAGGAGCGACGTACGGGGATCCAGATGCGCTCCATGTCGTCGAGGCAGATGTTGGCGGTGTCGATCGCGCGCCGCAGCAACGAGGTGTGGAGCACCTCCGGCAGGATCCCGGCCTCCACGAGCATCGTGGCCGCCTCGTGCGCCTCACGCACGCCCTGTTCCGAGAGCGGCACGTCGTGCCAGCCCGTGAAGCGGTTCTCGAGGTTCCAGGTGCTCTCGCCGTGGCGGAGCAGGACCAGCGTCGCCATGCGGTGAGGTTAGCCCACGGCGGCACCGCGGGCGAGGTCAGCCCTTCGCGATCTCCACCAGCCGGGGCATCAGCTCCGGCCCGACCATCCGGCCGAACCCGCCGCGGAACGCGTTGACCTCGCCAAAGCTCCCGGCGCCGTCGGGCTCCACCCCGCCGGACACCAGCAGGGGCACGGCGTCGTCCGTGTGTACCTTCAGCTCGCAGGGGGTGGCGTGGTCGGCCGTTACGCACACGGTGACCGCCTCCAGGTCGACGGTCTCGCCCAGCCGGCCGAAGAAGTAGCCGTCGATCGCCGCCAGTGTCTCCGCCTTGGCGGCGGCATCGCCGGCGTGACCCGCGAGGTCAGGGCCCTTGAGGTGGACGTAAACGCCGTCGTGGGACCGCAGCGCGTCGGCCGCATGGCGGGCCCAGAGCGTGTAGTCGTGCTCCATCGCGCCGGTCATCCGCCCGGGATCGATCACGGTCATGCCGGTGAGGGTTGCCATCGCCCGCTCCACCGGCATCTGCGCCACCGCCGCGAAGCGCAGCCCGTAGCGGTCCAGGAAGTGGGCCAGCTGAGGCGGCCGGTCGCCGGCCTCCCGCAGCAGGATGAAGTTGGCGGGCAGGTAGCCGTCGTCGCGGCGCCGCTGGTTCACAGGGTGAGAGTCGAGGACGCGGAACGCCTGCTCGAGGAAGGTGTTGGTAAGGTCCGCGGCGCGCTGCGCGGCCGGCGTGTCGTCAAGGGGGTCGACCTGGCCTGCGGCGGGGTCGGGGTCTGCCACTGGTACGGTGAAGCGCCCCTCGCGGAGGTAGCCGGGGTCGGCGTTGGTCACCGCGGCTGACAGGTGCTCCCCGGCGGCACGGACCACGAGGGCGGCGCGGTGCCCACCGGTCGACCGGAAATGGACGCTGGCGCCGGGGAGGTGGACGTCCTTCTGCAGCGCCGCGGCCAGCTCGACGGCCTCGGCGTCCAGCAGGCTCCGGCCCGCCCGGCGATCCAGCACGTTGACGTCGGCGTCTACGGTGGCAAATCCCGCCCGCCAGGCGAGGTCACCCTCGCGCAGCTCCATCCCGGCGCCGATCGCCTCCAGCGGCCCGCGGCCCGTGTACTGCTCCGCGACGTCATACCCGAGGAGGCTCATCACGGCCGTGTCGGAGGCGGGCACCACACCGGGCCCGATCGGGTCCAGCATCCCCTGGCGGCCGCGCTCGGCGATGCCGTCAAGCACCGGGGTCGCCGCCGCCTCCAGGGGGGTGAGGTCGCCCAGCGCCTGGATGGGCCGGTCGCCCATGCCATCCAGCACCACGAAGACGATCTGTCTCATCGCGAGCGGATTATGCGCGGCGCGGGAGGAGCGGCATATTAAGGCCGCGCTACGAAGTCTTGACGGCCGGCGTCGCGGCCACCCACGCGGCGAGGTCCACGGCGCCCAGCATCTCCCTGACCGCCCGGCCGCGGTGGCTGACCCGGTCCTTCTCGTCGTCGGGCAGCTCAGCCATCGTGCGGCCGTCGGGAAGGACGAACACGGGGTCGTAGCCAAAGCCCCCCTCCCCCACGGGGCGCCGGCCGATGCGACCCTCGGCGCGGCCCATGAACACGTCGCGCACCGGCGCCCCCGGTCGCGCCAGGCAGAGGACACACATGAACCGCGCCTCCCGGTGGACCTCGCCCTCCAGCTCCTCGAGCAGCAGGCGGTAGCGCCCGGCGGCATCCAGGCCCGCGCCTCCATAGCGTGCCGACTCGACGCCGGGGCGCCCGCCGAGGGCGTCCACCACCAGCCCGGAGTCGTCGGCCAGCACCGCCATGCCGGCGGCTGCCGCGTGCAGCCTCGCCTTCTTCTGGGCGTTGGCGAGGAAGGTGGCGCCATCCTCGTCGACCTCGATGTCGAGCCCGACGTCGGCGGGCGTCACCAGCTCGACCTCAGCACCGGCCAGCAGCCGCCGGAACTCCTCGACCTTGCCGGCGTTGCCGGTGGCCAGCAGCAGCCGCGGCCGCGGCGGCGCGCTCAGATCCCCAGCGCCTGCCGCTGGATCGCCGCCAGCTCGGTGGTGCCCTTGCGCGCCAGCGTCAGCAGTTCGAAGAAATGTGCTTCGTTGAAGGCGGTCTTTTCCGCCGTGGCCTGGATTTCGACAATGCCGCCACCGTCGGTCAGGACGAAGTT
>JAXDLV010000181.1:0-3170 GCA_034666445.1 Chloroflexota bacterium
CGGTCACGCTGCGTGTGCCCCGGGGGGTGACGATCATCAGCAAGGGGCCCTTCACCGTCCACATCACGCTGGTCAACGACACCCGGCTGCAGCCGTCGCCGACCCCAGCTGCGACCCCGACGCCGCCGGGCTGATTTCGCGGGGCGGGGAGCGCGGGGGCCGTAAACTTGGCCCAATGACCGCGACCCTCTCCACGATCTCAACGGTCTACTGATATGTGCGGCATCATCGGGTACCTCGGGGACCGCGAAGCCGCCCCGATCATCATGGACACCCTCAAGCGCCTCGAGTACCGCGGCTATGACTCCGCGGGCGTGGCGGTCCTGGAGTCGGCCGACACCAAGCCGCGGGTGGTCAAGACGGCGGGCAAGGTGGCGGACCTCGAGCGGGAGCTGGCCGCCGGCAAGCCGCTCAAAGGCATGCTGGGGATCGGCCACACCCGCTGGGCCACCCATGGCAAGCCCAACACCATCAACGCCCACCCCCACTGGGACTGCGGCGAGCGGATCATGGTGATCCACAACGGCATCATCGAGAACTTCGCCGAGCTGAAGAAGGAGCTCCAGGCCAAGGGCCACAAGTTCCGCACCGAGACCGACACCGAGGTGGTGCCTCACCTGGTGGAGGAGTACTACAACGGTGACCTGGTCGACGCCGCCCGGCAGGCCATCAACCGGCTCCAGGGCGCGTACTCGCTGGTGATCTTCTCCCGCGATGACCCTGGCCTGCTGATCGGCGCCCGCCTCAACGCGCCGCTGATGGTCGGCCTGGGCAAGAAGGAGTGGTTCATCTGCAGCGACCTCACGGGGGTCATTCCCTACACCAAGAAGGCGCTGGTGCTGGGCGAGGGGCAGATGGTGGCGATCACCCGGCTGGGACCCGTCGTCACGGACCTCACGGGGGCCTCGGTCGAGCCCCGCATCGTGCGCGTCAACTGGGACGTCGCCCAGGCCCAGAAGGGTGGCTACAGCCACTACATGCTCAAGGAGATCAACGAGGACGCCGAGGCGGTGCGCAACGCGCTGCGCGGCTACCTCGACGGGCGTGGCAATGTCAGCTTCCCGGAGTTCGACCTCAGCGACCGGCAGCTGCTGAAGTTCGAGCGCGTTGTCATGGTCGGGGCGGGGAGCTCGCTGACCGCGGCGACCATCGGCAAGTACCTCGTGGAGGACCTGGCCCGCCTCCCGGTCGATGTCGAATCGGCCTCCGAGTTCCGCTATCGCCACCCGTTGCTGGACGAGAAGCTGCTGCTGGTGGCGCTGTCGCAGTCGGGAGAGACGGCGGATACGCTGGCGGCGATCCGGGAGGCCCGAGAGAAGGGCGCGACCGTCGTGAGCATCTGCAACGTCGTGGGCAGCTCGATGACGATGGAGAGCGACGGCGTCATCTACATGCACTCCGGTCCCGAGATCGGGGTCTGCTCCTCGAAGACCTTCGTCGGCCACGTTACAGCGCTGGTGCTGCTCGCCATGCGGCTCGCCGCGGTCCGTCACCGCGTGGCGCCAGAGCGGCTGGCCGGGCTGACCCAGGAGCTCCACAAGGTGGCCGACGCGATCGACGAGGTGCTGCGCCACTCGCGCCGGATCCGCTCGGTGGCCCGCAGGTACGCGAAGTACCGCGACTTCATGTACATCGGCCGCGGGATCAACTCGCCGATGGCCTTCGAGGGCGCGCTCAAGATCAAGGAGATCAGCTACCTCCATGCCGAGGGCTACGCCGCCGGCGAGCTCAAGCACGGCCCGATCGCTCTGCTCGACGAGAACTTCCCGGTGCTGGCGATCGCGACCAGCTCCTCGATGCTCGACAAGATGATCGGCAACATCCAGGAGGTCGCCGCCCGCGGCGCCCCGGTGCTCGCTCTCGTAAACCGGCGCGAGCCGAAGCTGCGCGGCCTGGTCAGGGACTTCATCGAGGTGCCCGAGGTCGACGAGGTCCTCTCGCCCCTGGTCAATGCCGCCGCCCTCCAGCTGTTCGCCTACCACGTCGCCGTGGAGCGCGGCTGCGACGTCGACCAGCCCCGCAACCTCGCGAAGTCCGTAACCGTCGAGTAGGGACCGGAGGGCGGGCGTGAAGCTGGGCATCGACGTCGTCCCGGTGGCGAGGATCAGCGCCGCCGTCGAGCGGTTCGGGGAGCGTTTCCTGAAGCGGATCTACACCCAGGCCGAGCTGGACTACGTCAAGGGCGACCACGAGAAGCTCGCCGGCCGCTGGGCGGCCAAGGAGGCCGTGCTCAAGGCGCTGGGCGGGCGCGGTCGCTTCCCCCGCATGTCACTGGTCGAGGTCCTGCCCGGGCGGCGGGGCGCCCCCGAGGTGCGCCTCACCCGTGAGCCGACGCCGGACATCGCGGTGAGCATCACCCACGACGGCGGGGTGGCCATGGCGATCGCCGCCATCGCCGACCCCGAGCCCGAGATCCTGCCGCCCGGCGAGAGGCCCCCCGAGCTCCGGCTGCCGGAGCGCCCCGACTCCGGCCACAAGGGAACGTTCGGCCAGGTGGTGGTGGTGGCGGGCTCGCTGGGCTACACCGGCGCCGCCTTCCTGTCCGCCACCGCCGCCGCCCGCGCCGGCGCCGGATATGTCCGGCTGCTCGCGGCGGAGACGCTGTACCCGATCCTGGCGATCAAGTGCACCGAGGTGGTGGTCACCCAGGTCCCGGAGGTGGGGCAGGGGGTGCTGGGCCACGCCGGCCTGGAGCCGATCCAGCGCTACTGCTGGGCCGGCGACGCCGCCATCATCGGGCCCGGGCTGGGGCGCGAGTACTCGACCCGACGGATGGTCCTCGACCTGGTGACTCAGCTGCGCTCGCCGGCGGTGATCGACGCCGACGCCCTCAACGCCCTGGCGTCGCAGCCGCGCCAGTTCACCCGCATGCGCCGTCGGCTGGTGCTAACCCCGCACCCGGCGGAGATGGCGCGGCTCACGGGGCTGAGCGTCGAGCAGGTCGAGGAGGACCGCGCCGGCGTGGCCCAGCGCTTTGCCAGGGAGTGGGGCCAGGTTGTCGTCCTCAAGGGCGCCGAGACGGTGATCGCCGACCCCAACCTGGCGGTGGAGCTGGGGCAGCGCATCGAGGCGGCGCCTCACCTCGAGCTGGAGGGCCTGTTCACGCACATGGCGGAGGCGGGCGTCGGGGTACAGCAGGGTCGCGGCGGAGTTGGCGGCGTGGATGACCG
>JAXDLV010000182.1:0-16978 GCA_034666445.1 Chloroflexota bacterium
CGGCGGGGCTCCGCCGCGGGGGTGGTGGCGGCCGACGTCTGGGCGCCGGCCCGCTCGGCGGCGGCCTTGACGAACTCCCGGAACAGGGGATGGGGACGGTTGGGCCGGGATCGGAACTCGGGGTGGAACTGGGAGGCGACAAAGAACGGGTGGTCGCGCAGCTCGATGATCTCCACCAGCTTCTTGGCCTTGTACTCGCCGGAGAAGACCATGCCCGCGGCCTCCAGCTGCTCGCGGTAGGTGTTGTTGAACTCGTACCGATGGCGGTGGCGCTCGTAGACGATCTTCTCGTCGTACGCGGCCTGTGCCCTGCTGCGGGGCAGCAGAGTGCATGGGTAGAGCCCGAGGCGCATCGTGCCGCCCTTGTCGGCGACGTCGCGCTGCTCGGGCAGCAGGTCGATCACGGGGTGCGCGGTGGCGAAGTTGAACTCCGTCGAGTTGGCGTCCGGGGCGTCGAGGACGTCGCGGGCAAAGCCGACGACGGCGCACTGCATGCCGAGGCAGAGGCCCAGGTAGGGGACGCGGTTGAGCCGCGCGTACCTCGACGCCTCGATCTTGCCCTCGATGCCGCGGTGGCCGAAGCCGCCCGGCACCAGGATGGCGTCGACGTCGTGGAGCTGGCTGAGGTCGCCCTGCTCCAGCGTCTCAGAGCTGACCCAGCGCAGGTCCACCTTGACGCCGTGGAAGAAGCCCGCGTGGCGCAGCGACTCGGTGACGCTCATGTAGGCGTCGGGCATGGTGATGTACTTGCCCACCAGCGCCACCTTGACCGTCCCCGACGGCTCGTCGATGCGACGGCACATCTCCCGCCAGGCGGCGAGGTCGGGCTCCTCGAACTCGATGTCCAGCTCGTCGCCGATGACCTCCGCCAGCCGCGAGTCCTCCAGCACCAGCGGCACCTTGTATATCGAGTCCGAGTCGGGCATCGAGATCACCGCCCGCATCTCGACGTCACAGAAGCCGGCGATCTTCTCGCGCAGCGACTTGGCCACCGGCTGCTCGCTGCGCAGGCAGATGGCGTCCGGCTGGACGCCGATGCTGCGCAGCGTGGCGACGCTGTGCTGCGTCGGCTTGGTCTTGAACTCCTCGCTGACCGCGATGTACGGCACCAGGGTGACGTGGACATAGAAGGTGTTCTTCCGCCCCAGGTCGTTCTTCAGCTGGCGGATCGCCTCCAGGAAGGGCAGCGACTCGATGTCACCGACGGTGCCGCCCACCTCGACGATGACCACGTCGGCGTTGCTCTCCCAGGCGACCCGCGTGATCCGCTCCTTGATCTCATTGGTGATGTGGGGGATCACCTGGACCGTCGCGCCGAGGTAGTCGCCACGGCGCTCCTTGGCGATCACCTCCGAGTAGATCTTGCCGGTGGTGACGTTGCTGGCCTTGGACAGGGTGGCGTCGGTGAAGCGCTCGTAGTGGCCGAGGTCGAGGTCGGTCTCGGCGCCGTCGTCGGTGACAAAAACCTCACCGTGTTCCTGCGGGCGCATCGTCCCGGGGTCCACGTTGATGTAGGGGTCGAGCTTCTGGAGAGAGACTTTCAGGCCGCGGGCCTTGAGGATGGTCCCGATGGAAGCGGCTGTGATGCCCTTCCCCAGACTCGAAACCACTCCCCCGGTAACAAAGACGAACTTCGGCAACGTGCTCTCCTTGGGGGGTTTTTGAAAGTCTATCGAAAGGCCTCGCGGGGAGCAATGACCGGCGCCCACCAAAGGTCTGCGGTAGCTTGATCGTCGTGTCGACGACGGTGAGCGCGGGCGCCCCCGAGCGCGAGACGGCGGCCGCGGAGGCGGGGCGGGTGGTGAGCGTCCCGGTGGCGATCCTGCTCGTGGCGATCGCCTATGGCGCCATCGCCCAGGGCGCCTTCTACCGCAAGGAGGTCATCTATCTCTCCGTGATCCTCACGGTCGCCGCAGCGGCGCTCCTGGCTCTTCGCCGCGGCGCCGTCGTCGCGCAGCTGGTCAGCCCCGTGTCGCTCTTCCTGCTGGGGGTGGCGGCCTCCGCGATCGTCAGCGCCTGGGCGGGTGGCTACCCGGCCGGCGCCGACGGCGTCCTGCTGGTGGTCTGGGGCCTGCTCTGTGCCGACCTCGTCGCCCGCACCGCCTCGCCACGGCAGCAGGAGACGCTCCTCACGGGGATCGCGCTGGTGGCCGTGATAGTGGCCTTCACCGGCATCGCCGGCGCGGTGATGCACGACCTGCGGCTGGCCACGCCGGCCGGCGGCCGCGAGGGCGACATGCAGTTCTTCCGGGCCGCCTCCACCTTCACGTATGCAAATTCCACGGCCGGCTTCCTCCTCGTCCCGACCATGGTGGCGCTCGCCCGGGTGGCGGCACCCGGAGCCGGGGCGGCCTGGCGGCTGGCGGCGTTCTCATTGACGCTGGGCCTGCTGGCGACGGTAAGCCGCGGCGGCCTCGTCGGATTCGCCGTAGCGATCGTGGTTCTCCTGGTGATCGGCAACCGGCGGGCGATCGTTCGTGAGAACTGGACCGTCGCACTCGGCGTGGCGGTGGCCGGGGCGGGCCTGCTGCCATCGCTGCCGATCCTTGCGCAGCCGCAGCCGCTGGTGGCCGCCGCGGGCCTCCTCGCGGGCGCCGGGATCGCCCTTGTCAACTCCAGGCGCGGCGTATTTATCGCCAGCGGCGCCCTGGCCGCCGGGGCCGTCGTCGCCCTCGCGGCGGTCGCCGCCGTCCGCCCCGACCAGCTGGCGCGATTTGGCCAGCTGCGCTTCAACACCGACGCCTCGATCAACGACCGTCGCCTGATGTGGGAGGCGAGCATCCGCCTGTTCCTGGAGCACCCCCTGCTGGGCACCGGCCCGGGCCATTTCCTACTCAGGTTGAACGTGACAGGCCCCCCCAGCTACGCCTATTTCTCCCACAACGAGTATCTCCAGCTGCTGGCCGAGCAGGGGGGCGTCGGGTTCCTGGTGGTCGTCGGCGGGGTCGCCTGGGCCCTGGTCTCAGGCATCCGGGAGAGGGCGCGAGGGGGCTGGATCACGGCCGGGCTGGTGGCCGGGCTGGTGGGCCTGGCTGTGCACAGCGGGTTCGATTTCCTGTGGCACGTGACCCTGATACCGCTTGTCGCGGTGGTCGGCTTGTCTATACTGACCGCAACGGATCGACTCAACGGAGGTAGGGTGTAGCTAGTGCGAAGCCGAATCAACACAGCAATCCGCCATCAACTGGCGCCGATGGGCGTCCTCGGCGCCGTACTCGTCGGTAGTGCCCTCGGGAGCACAGCGCCGATGCTGTACCCGTACGTCGTGGTGGCCAGTTCGTCAGTGACGACTTCCCCGTCCGCGTCAGTGCGGGCGACCACCAGCCCCAGCACCAGCGCCGGTAGCGGTCAGCTGCCGGACACCACCCGCTCGACGGGCAACGTCGCCTACATCGAGGCGGGCGTGGGGATCCTGTTCATCCTGGCGCTTGCCGGGATGGCGTCGGTGCTGATCCGCAGGCGGTTCTCAAGGCTCTAGACCGCCAAGGCCCTGACGGGCGCCGTGGGTGAAAGCCCGCGGCGCCCGTTCTGTTTAATCCCCCGGGTCAGCCGCGGGGACGCTTCGCGGCCGCCGGCCTGGCGGCGGCTTTGGGCGCGGGCTTGGCCGCCGACCTGGCAGCAGCCGTGGGCGACGGCTTGGCGGCGGCCTTCGTCGCGGCCTTGAGGCCTGGCCTGGGCGCCTGCTTCGCCGCCGGCTTGGGCGCCGGCTTGGCCGCGGGCTTGGCGGCAGCGCTGGGCCCTGGCTTGCTCGCGGTCTTCGGCGCGGCCTTGGCCCCGGCACTGGACGCCGGCTTGCTCGCCGCCCTGGCGGCGGCCTTGGGGGCGGGCTTCGCCCCGGGCCGCGTGGCGCGCGCCGGCAGCACGATCGTGGCGTCGCTCCCCGCCGGGGTTGCGGGCGCCCGGCGCCTGCGCACGATGGTGGCCTCCGGCGCCGTGGTTGGAGGCGGCGCGTCCACCGACGCCAGGGCGCCGGCGGCAGCTGAGTCCGGCACGGGTGGCGGTGGCGTCGCCGGCAGCGGACCCGGTGCCACGGCGGGCAGGGCAGCCGCGGGTGCGGCGCCGCCGGGGAACCCCCCGGCTGCGACCAGCGCGGCCAGCTGGGCGCGGTGGCGGCGGCGCTGCCGGAGGAAGAGGTAGACCACCAGCAGCACCAGGAGCAGGCCGCCGAGGCCGCCGCCGGTGTAGGCCGCCAGCTCGCCGAGCGACGGCGGGGTCTTGTCGCGCTTCTCGACGATCCCATTCTCCGACTGGGTTATGTAGGAGTCCACGTAGGGGTTGCCCGGCCACTTGGACTTCACGTCACGGAACATCGGCAGCGCCGTCTTGTAGTGCTGCTGCTCGAACTGACGCAATGCCAGCACGAACTCCGTGGTCGCGGGGCTCTCAGTGTTGTTGACCTTGGCCTTGTCGAGGTACTCGCGGATCACGCTCGCCGGCACCTCGAAGCTGAGGTCCGGGGTGACCTTCTCGGTGTCGGGGTCCTGGAGGATGAAGGCGGTCACACCGACCACGTGGCCCTGGGCATCAAGCGCCGGCCCCCCGCTCTGGCCGTGGCTGGCCCCGGCGTTGACACTGAGGGCTGTGTAGCCCTCCTGCTTGTCACCGGTGGGGTCGAAGCCGCCGTGGCTGGTGCTGGGCTCGACGGCCCGCGGGTCGGTGTCCTGGTCCTTGAAGATGCTGTCGCCGGGGAAGCCCACCACGGTGATCTCCTGGTCCTTCTTCAGGTTCTTCTCGTCGTCGATCACCTGGAGGGTGGGGAGCTGGTCCTTCGTGTCGATCTTCAGGATGGCGACGTCCTTGCCGGGGATCGGGTCCCCCGCGACGGCGATCTCGGCCCGGATGCCGTTGGTCTCCAGGGGCTTACCCGGGGTGCCTCGGCCGATCGCGACATGGATCGCCTTCTGCAGGTCGGCAACCTTGAGGTTCTTCTCCGCGTAGGAGCCGAAGAAGGTCTCGAACTTCGCCTGCTGGTCGGCGGTGAGGTTGGTGTCCTCGCCGATCGAGCGGTGGGTCCCCTCCTTGATGCCCTTGAGCAGGTCCGCCGTCAGCTCGGTGCGGATCTCCTCGTCCTTGGTGGCAACCACGTGGGCGCTGGTGACGATGTAGCCGTCAGCGGTCGCCACGAACCCCGACCCCTGGACGATCTCGGGGACGTCCTGGGTGATCAGCTCGGTGCCGGCGCTGTAGTACTTGTCGGGGTTGTCGTCGATCTCCTTGTCAAAGGCCTTGACGTAGACGTCGTGGTTGGTCAGGTCGCGGTTGCGACCGCTGTCGTAGTCGGCCTGGAGCTTGGCCCGGACCTGCTCGAACTTGGCGTCGGTGATGGTCAGCTTCGGCAGCGAGACCTTGGCCTGGTAGTTGACCTGGACCAGGACGGTGGCCGGCTTCGCGATCGTGAACACCTGGTCGGCGCTGAGCGCCTTGGGCCCGGGCGCCGTGGGCAGCGGTACGGGCAGGTTGCATCCCGCGACCCCAAGCCCGATGGCCAGGAACGCGCTCAAACGACGTGCGCCGCCACGCACCCGCCCCGGACGGTTGCTCTTAGTGTTCGTTCTCCCGCTCCTCGCTCCGTGCAGGATGGCCGCCGATCCCTCCCGCGTCAAGCGCTCGGCAGGGCGCGGCGCCGCCGGCTCAGGCCGCTCCTGCCGCCGACCGCGCCTCCAGGAACACGACCCGCATCTCGTCGCTCGACGGCTTGTTCGACAGCGAGAGCTTGGGTTGGTACTCGATGCGGTCGATCCCCATCTCGGCGGCGAAGTGCTTCGGCTCGTCGAGCGACACCTTGAGGCCGGGCAGCTTGTAGTGCATCGGAACCACTATCTTGGGCTCGAGCTGGTTGGCCACCTCCGCCGCCTGGGTGGCCGACAGGGCGGCGCCTCCGCCCACCGGCAGGAGGAGAACGTCCACCGCGCCGAGCTGTTCCTGCTGGCCCTCGGTCAGCGAGTGGCCCAGGTCGCCGAGGTGGGCGATGGTGACCTCGTCGATCTCAACCGCGAACATCACGTTGCGGCCCAGCTTCTCGCCCCGCGCGTCGTCGTGGTAGGCGGCGACGCCGCGGATGGCCACGCCCCTGACCTCGTACTCCCCGGGGCTGTCGACCACGTGCGGGTCGCCGCCGACCATCGCGCGGTTGTTGTGGCCCGGGTGGTCATGGCTGATGGCCAGGATGTCGGCGGCGAACTTGCTGGGCGTGAGCGTGGGCAGGCCCAGCCCCTTGCCGTAGGGGTCGATGACGACGCTGGCCTCGCGTCCCCGCAGCCGGAAGCAGGCGTGACCGACGAAGCTGATCTCTACCAATGCATCTCCTTACATCCTGTCCGGCGCCGCGACGCCCATGAGTCCCAGTGCGTTCGCCATCGTCAGCCGCGCCGCCTCGCAGAGGTGCAGCCGGGCCTCGGACAGCTCCCTATCTTCGCCGACGACACGCAGACCCGGGTCCTTGGCGCCCGCGTGGTAGAAGGTGTGGATTCGCTCCGCCAGCCGCTGGGCGTAGTGCGGCAGGTGGTGCGGCTCGAGGTTGCGGGCCGCCTCCTCGACGACGTCCGGGAACTCCAGCAGCTCGCGCGCCAGGTCGACCTCCCCAATTGCCCCGAGGCCGCCCAGCGCCGCGGCCGAGGCCGTCAACCCCGCCTCGGCGCCCACGGCGCGGACGCTGCTGAGCCGCGCGTGCGCCATCTGCGCGTAGAAGACGGGGTTCTCGTTCGAGTGACGCCGGGCAAGCTCGACATCGAAGTCCATGGGCGCGTCGGTGCTGCGCAGGAGGTAGTGGTAGCGGACGGCGTCGGCGCCGACCTCCTCGACGAGGTCGCGGAGCAGGATCAGGTTGCCCGCGCGCTTGCTGATCTTGACGAACTCGTCGCCGCGCTTCATCCGCACCAGCTGAATGAGGACCACCTGGAACCGGTCGGGGTCGACGCCCATCAGCGCAAGCACGTCCTTGACTCGCCGCACCTGGTTCTGGTGGTCCGCGCCCCAGATGTCGATGGCCCGGTCGAAGCCGCGGCGGACCAGCTTGTCGCGGTGGTAGAGGATGTCCGCCATGAAGTAGGTCGGCTCGCCGCTCGACTTGTAGAGCACGTCCTCCGTGTCCTCGTCGAGGCGCAGCCAGGTGGCCCCGTCGTGGCGCGAGATCGCGCCGGTGGCCTCCAGCATCGCGATCGTCTCGGCCTCCCAGTCGCCGTACAGAGAGCGCTCGCTGAACCAGCGGTCGAAGCCTATGCCGAGGGCGTCGAGGTCCCGGCGGAACTCGGCGACGGAGCGCGCCATCGCCCACTCCGCCACCCCCGATGCAGCTTCGCCACCGCTCTCGGCCGCCGCGAGGACCTCGGCGGGGAGCTCCCCGGCGTAGTCGGCGATGTACTCCCCTGCATAGCCCTCCTCGGGGGCCGGCTGGCCCAGCCGGCTGGCCAGGATCGACTCGCCGAACAGCTGGACCTGGCGGCCGGCGTCGTTGAGGTAGAACTCCCGCTGCACCTCGTGGCCGGTGAACGCCAGCAGGCGGGCGACGGTGTCCCCCACAACGGCGCCGCGCCCGTGGCTGAAGAGCAGCGGCCCGGTGGGGTTGGTGCTGACAAACTCCACCTGCGCGGTGCGGCCGGCGCCGAACTCCAGCCGGCCCCAGTCCGGCCCCGCCGCCACCACCTCCTCGAGTGCGTCGAACATCCAGGCCGGGTCCAGGCGCACGTTGACGAAGCCCGGCGGCGCCACCTCGACGGAGGCCACCGGCCCGCCGGGCCGCAGGGCCGCCGCCAGGTCCGCTGCGATATCCATGGGCTTGCGACCCGTCGGCCGGGCCAGCTGCAGGGGCAGGCTGATGGCCAGGTCGCCATGCTCCGGCCGGGCCGGGCGCTGCACCGTCATCGCCGGCCGGGCCTCCGGGTCCAGCCCGGCGAGGAACCCGTCAACGGCGGGCCGGGCCCACTCGGCCACCGCCCGGCGCGGCGTTGGCGGCGTCTTCATGCGCTGACCAGGTCCACGACGAGGTTGAGGTTACGGTCGGCTCCGCCCTGCGCCGGCCGGGCCACGGCGGTAACCGACTGGCGCACCGCCAGGCCACGGACCAGGCGGTCCAGCGGGTGGGTGATGTCGAGGACCTGGCCGCCGACGCTGACAACCACGTCGCCCGCCCGCAGGCCCGCCTGGTCGGCAGCGGAGGCGGGCACCACCCGGAGCACCACGACGCCGCCGGGTAGCTCCCTGTCGGCCGCCTCCGACACGGAGAGCTGGCGGTACTCGAAGTCCAGCCACGGGTAGCTGACCCGGCCGGTGTCGATCAGCTGGCTCACGTCGGGCTGGGCGTTCGTCGCGTCGGCGGCCCACGTGGTGGCGCCGGTCGCGATGACCACGCCCACCACCCGACCGGCGCCGTCCAGGAGCGGCGCCCCCAGCTGCCCGTCGCGGGCGGCGACGTCGAGGGCGACCACGTCATTGAGGGTCCGGTGGTTCCCGGGCGCGGCGGCGTCGTCGATCGACACGGTCCCGTGGGCCAGCGCGACTGCACCCACCGCCAGCTGGATCGCGGGCGGCGCGGCCATCACCACGATGCCGTTGCCCGTGTCCAGCGGGCCGGCGCCGCCGAGGGTGACGGCCTTGAAGCTGCCGTCAATCTTGAGCAGCGTCACCCCCGTCAGCGGGTCAGAGCCCACCACGCGGGCGTCGAGCGTCTTCTGCCCAGGCACCGCGACCGTCACGCGCGAGGCCCCCGCCACCGCGGCCTGTGCAGTGAGGACGTAGCCGCGACTGTCGATGATCACGCCGCTACCCCCCGCTCCCACCTTCCCCACCGGCCCGGGCACGGGCGAGGACGCGGGGCCGGTCTCGATCCGCACCACCGACGCCGCGGCGCGCTGGGCGGCGGCCTGGGCGCCCTCCTGCTGGCCAACCTGGGGCAGCGGACCTCGGGAGACCGGGTCGCCAGTGATCAGCCCGCGGTTGTAGACCACCAGGGCGCTCACCACCGCGGCGACGACGGCGGCCACCAGCACCGGCCCGGCCACCCTGAGCGCGCGCATCTCAGCCGCGCCCCGGGAGCCAGGTCATGACGAGCTGCTCGGTGGGGGCGAAACCGGCCTGCCGGTAGAGCCGCACCGCGGCGTCGTTGTCGGGATGGGTCCAGACCGCCGCGAAGGTCACTCCCCTGGCCTTGAACAGCTCGACCGCACGAGCGACCAGGACTCGCGCCAGGCCACGGCCGCGGTGGTCGGGGCGGACGTAGACCTCCGCCACCTCGCCCTCCAGCCCGGTGCCGGGATCGAAGAGCACGCACCAGCAGATCGCCACGATCCCCGCCTGGGCCGCGGTGGCGTCCACCGCGGCGTCACCGGCGGTGGCGGGCGCCGATGGTCCCCGCTCGCGGATGGCGAAGACCACGTTCTCCCCCTCGAAGGCCGGGCGGACGGGGCTGAGGAGGTCGCGCTCGATCTCGGCGCGGCCCACCACCCGCGAACCGTAGTGGTCCTGGTCGGCCTCCAGCAGGTCGAGCAGCAGCGGCCGCACCTCGTCCATCTCCGCCGCCGTAAGCACCACCGGCTCGAGTCTGCCGGCCGGGCTGCCCGTGTCAGCCACCCCGGGCCGCGAGCCGGTCGAGGATCATCCGGTAGCCGTCGGCGCCGAACCGCAGGAAGCGGTTGATGCGGCTGATCGTCGCCGTGCTGGGCACGTGTTCGCTGCCCATTGAGCCGCGCATCGCAGCGACGACCTCGTCGTACTTGGCGCCGCCGTGTAACAGCCGCGCGATCTCCAGTCGGTGGGAGAGGTCGGTGATCTCCCTGATCGTGCAGAGGTCCTCGAACAGCTTCTCCGCCTCCTCAACGTTCTCCAGTTCGAGCACCGCATCGAACAGCTGGTCGGTGAGGGGCGTGCGCCATCGTGGGCGAGGCATGCGCGAATTGTAACGATGTGTTGCCTTCACAAGCCGCGTATGCCTAAATTCGGCGGGTGCAGGGGGTCAAGGCGGGCTTGCACAACTGGCGACGCGTTTGCCTGCTGGTTGTTGCACTGACGATGATCGCGATCCCGGCGGGGGCAACGTTCAACCCGCCGGCGTACGACTACGGCCCGAACGCGGTCAACATGATCCCGTTCACGCCATACGCGCCACTCCCGGCATCGGCAACCCAGGCGCCCAGCGGCGACCGCGAGCCGGTGCTTCCCTCCACCGTGCCGGTGCCGGCACTGCCGGCCAACACCGTGAAGGCGGGCATCGCCAAGGTCGACGGCACCTGGCGGGTGGGCGCCTCGGCTGGCCAGTACGGCACCGACATCACCGACTACGCGAGCAACCCGACGAACTTCGTCGGTGACCACTTCCGTGATCCCAACCAGCTCTCCACGAAGAAGGTGCCCTCGTGGGGCATCGAAACCCGGGCCACCTTCCGGGCACTGGTTATCGAGGGCGCCGATGGCAAGCGCATCGCACAGGTGGCCAACGACTTCTACATCTCCCAGGACCTGGTCAACCGGCGGGTGGCGGCCATCCTCCGCGAGCACGACCTGCTCGACCCCCACCCCACCGGCATTGACAGCAGCAACCTGAGCGTCTACATCTCCCATGACCACTCCTCGCCCTTCTACTCGTCGACCGGGTGGGGCGTCTGGGCGTTCCAGGACGTGTTCGACCTCCGCTTCTTCGAGTACGTCGCCCACCGGATGGCCGACGCGGTGATCGCGGCCAGCGCCGACGTCCGGCCGGTCCGCATGGGCGCGACCACGGTGCCCTTCGACTACACCCAGCGGCACTCGTTTGGGCCGGCGACCGCCGATGACGGCACGCCGGCCGGCTATCCCAAGCGCGACAACGACCTCACCATTTCCGTGCTCCGCTTCGACGACATCACCAACCGCGCCGCCCCCAAGCCGTATGCGATCTGGTACGTGTTCGGCCAGCACCCCGAGTTCACAGAGGGCAACAACCTCATCACCGAGGAGTGGCCGGGCAAGGTCTACCAGATGCTCGACGCCGAGACCGGCGCCACCAGCATCTTCTCCCAGAACAACACCGGCACCACCGAGCCTGACCGCAACGGCGAGACCCACGCACCCGCCGCCCGCGCCGAGTTCGAGCACAAGGACTACGCCCAGCAGGAGCGCGGCGCCCGCCAGATCGCCAACGCCGTCATCCGCGGCTTCAACAGCATCGGCACCGGGCAGGAGATCCCGGGCACCACGCTGGTCGGCTACCAGCCGCTGGACTTCCCGGTGCGGATGATGGACCTTCGCCTGGCGCCGCCGTACTCCCACCCGCTGCCGACCGTATCCAACTGCAAGACCCAGCAGCCGTTCCAGGGCACCGTGGGTGTGCCCGTGGCGGGGCTCCCGGACTGCGAGCGGCGGGACATCCCCGGCTGGCCCGAGGTGGCGGGCAAGCTCGAGGGCACCAAGCTGGACCCCGGGGTGACCTACGCCAAGCTGGTCAGCGCCGGCCTGGCGGCGAACTACGGAGCGCCCAGCTACACCGGGCTGGAGGAGACCATCGAGGTCCACCTCCAGGCGATCCGCCTCGGTGACGTGCTCATCACCGTGTGCCCCTGCGAGCAGTGGGGCGACCAGTCGCGCGACATCAAGAGCCGCGCCGACAAGATCCCGGACAACGTCTGGGTCGGCTGGGACTGGAGCCAGTTCTGCCAGCGCAAGGACGACGCCACCTGGACCTGCCCGCGGCCGAACGCCGTCGCCAACTACGACGGCGACCCATCCAACCCGCCCCCGGGTGGGACCGTGGACATCAGCAACAACCAGTACGACATCATGCGCGCCGAGGTGAACAACGACGCCAAGGGCTGGGATGACATCGAGAACATCCCGTACGCCGAGTCCGAGGACATCAACCACCCGGAGAACATCAAGGGCAACTACACCCACACCGAGCTGACGCCGCAGTCCGGCTACAAGCTGGTGGTCACCGCCGGCCACGCCAACGACTACTGGGGCTACATCGCCACCTACCGCGAGTACATGCGGGGCGACCACTACCGCAAGGCCCTCAGCGGCCTCGGTGCCCACGGCAGCGACTGGCTGGCCACCCGCCTGGTGGGCATGGGCGGTGCCCTCAACGACGCCAGTGACTCGGGCTTCAACAAGGACTTCGCACCCAAGATCAAGTACAAGCCCCTGGACGACGCCTACATGCTGGACAACGCCAACCAGGAGGCACGCGCCGCGGCCCTGGCCGCCGCCGACCCGCTGATCGAGGCCTACGAGCGGTCACTGCCGGTGGACGCCGGCACGCCGGCGGGCATCGAGCAGCCCCATGACATCCAGCGCTTCGATCGCGCCGACTTCACCTGGGTTGGCGGCGACAACTACGTCGACAGCCCCAACGTCACCGTCGAGCGCGAGGTGGCGCCCGGCCAGTGGGTGACTCAGGGCAACTCCTTCGGCGACGTGCAGGTCGACATCGAGTACCCCGAGAAGCTGAAGAACTCCACCGCCACCTACCGCAGCGGCAGCTTCACCTGGAAGTGGCATGCCCACTTCGAGGCCTTTGACAGCGACATCGACACCGCCAGCTTCGGCAGGCAGACGCCGGCCGGGACGTACCGCTTCGTCGTCAACGGCAACCACCGCACGGGCGTGGTGCCAAAGACCAAGCCGTACACCGTCATCTCCAGTAACTTCCAGGTGAAGCCCTGGGAGGGCATCACGGTCCCGACGATCCAGCTCGACGGCGACGGGCACGTCAGCTTCAGCGTCGGCCCGACGGTGGTGCGCGACTACAACACCGACGAGTACAAGAACAACCCCCAGAATCCGGCCCACATGCACCCCGAGACCGTCGGCCCGATCGCCTACCCCGACGTGTACCAGACCTCGGCCTATCCCACCTCGGCGCAGACCGGCGACCACATCTTCCCACGCATTCAGCGCAACGAGATCGTGGACCAGCATGGCGTGAACACCCACCAGCGCTGGTGCTTCTCGTGCTCGTTCCGGCCGTGGAAGGACACCGGGACGGTGGCGAGCGCGATGCTCCACGTCACACACTCGGACGGGACCACCACCGACATCCCCACCGCCCAGGGCAGCGGGGCCTCCGCCGCGTCGCCGTGGCGCAGCGGCACCACCCTCGCCCCCTGTGACTCCGCCCAGGTCCTCCGCGCCGGCATCCACGACACCTTCGGCGAGTTCAACGGCGGCGCCTCGGCGATCGTCCAGGCTCCCAGCGCTAACGGCGCGCCCTGCCCGACCCCGCCGAGCATTGGCGCGGGTGGCGCCGCCGGTGGCTCCTCCACGCAGGCACCGCTGGCTCCCGCGGCGCCCCAGCCCCTCATCCGCCGCCTCGCGGACATCGCGCAGTCACCCGCAATGCCGCCGCTGCCCTCGCCGGGCACACTTGCCGGCGTGGCTCTGCTGGGCGCGGTAATGGTGACCGGCGGGTGGCTCCGCCCCCGCCGCAGGCGGAGGGACGGGCCGGTTTAACCCTGGAGGGACTTCACCTCGAGGAACTCCTCGAAGCCGAAGGTCCCAGCCTCCCGCCCGTTGCCCGACTGCTTGTAGCCGCCAAACGGCGCCATCACGTTGAAGCTGCCGCCGTTGATGTCGACCTGGCCGGTGCGCAGCCGCCGCGCCACCCGGCGGGCGCGCTCCTCGTCCCCTGACCAGACGGCGCCGGCGAGGCCGTACACGGTGTCGTTGGCGATCTCCACCGCCTCGTCCTCGCTGTCGTAGGGAATGATCGAGACCACGGGCCCGAAGATCTCCTCGCGGGCGATGGTCATGTCGGGCCGTACGTCGGCGAAGATCGTCGGCCGGACGAAGAAGCCCCTGTCGCGGCCCTCGGGCGGCTCGGCCCCGCCGGTGACCAGGCGCGCGCCCTCCTCCTCACCCTTGCGGATGTAGCCCCGCACCCGGTCGAGCTGGGCAGCGGAGACCAGCGGGCCGACAAAGCTGCCGTCCTCGCGGGGGTCGCCCACGGGGGTGGCGTCGGCGGCCGCGGCGGCAATCCGGGCGGCCTCGTCCTGGCGGGCGCGGGGCACCAGCATCCGCGACCAGGCGTTGCAGGACTGGCCGGTGTTGACCATCACCTGCTCCACCCCCCTGCGCACCGCCGCCTCCAGGTCGGCGTCGTCGAGGATCACGTTGGCGGACTTGCCGCCCAGCTCCAGCATCACCCGCTTGATCGTCTGCGCGCCCAGCTCCGAGACGCGGCGGCCGGCGCGGGTCGAGCCTGTGAAGGAGACCATGTCGACGTCGGGATGGCCGGCGAGCGCCTCCCCGACGACCGGGCCGGTGCCAGTCACCAGGTTGAAGACGCCCTTCGGCAGGCCCGCGGCCTCGATCACCTCGGCGAGGATGAAAGCGTTGAGGGGGGCCACCTCGCTGGGCTTGAGAACGACCGTGCACCCGGCGGCCAGCGCCGGGGCGACCTTGAGCGAGATCTGGTGAAGGGGGTAGTTCCACGGCGTGATCGCGGCGACAACGCCCACCGGCTCGCGCACGATCGTGGAGTTGCCCACCTGCGACTCGAACTCGAACTCGCGGAGCAGGCCCGCGTAGTAGCCGAAGAGGAACGGCGGCGTACCCAGCTGGTAGATGGGACATAGCCCGATCGGCATGCCGACCTCGGCCGCCACCGCGTCGACGAGGTCCTGGCTGCGCTCCTTGAGCCCCGCCTTGATCTTCTCCAGGTGGCCGGCGCGCTCCTCCGGGGAGGTGGCGGCCCAGCCTGGGAACGCGGCGCGGGCGGCGGCCACCGCGCGGTTGGCGTCCTCGGCATCGCCCTCGGGGATCGTGGCGATCACCTCCTCCGTCGAGGAGTCGATGACGTCGATGGTCCCGCTGCCACTGGGGGCAACCCAGGCGCCGTCGATGTAGAGCTTGTCGCGGCTGGAAAGCGCGCTCTTGGCCAGTGTCTCGGTCATCGCGTCCTCCTCGGCAGGGTCGTCCGGCTCGGCTCCAGTGGCCTCGGCCCGCACCAATCGTAGGGCCGCCCGGGGCGACGTATGATTGGCGGGCCATCCCGGAAAGGGAAGCCGGTGCGATTCCGGCGCTGTCGCGCAACTGTGAGCGAGGAGCGGCTGGTCAGAAGGCCACTGGGACCGCGAGGTCCTGGGAAGGCGACCAGGCGTGAGGATCCGTAAGCCAGGAAACCTGCCGGGGGCGAAGACTACCCGCGCGAAACGGGATGACGGCCTCCAGCGGCAGGTGTCCTCTCCGCGCGCGGTTCCCCCCAAGGCCGCTGGAGAGACAGATGAATACACGAATCCTCAAGGCCAGCGCGAAACTGGCCCGCCCCGCCCTCATCCTGGGCACCCTGGCGGTGTTCGGACCGCTCCCTCCCGCAGCAGCGCTGGCTGCCTGCGACCCCGCGACCCACGCGGTCCAGTACCTGGCCGCGCACCAGTCGGACGACGGCTCCGTGGACGCCAGCGTCGGGGAAACGTCGGACTTCGTCCTCAGCGCGGCCGCCGACGGCGTCGACCCCAACACCCTCACGGGCGCGGCCGGGAAGACCCCGTACGACTACCTCGCCGCGGACCTGGCGGCCCCCACCCCCAAGGCGTTCAAGGACGCCAACCAGCTGGGCAAGGTGGTGCAGGCGGTGGTCGCGGGTCGCCATGAAGCAACCGCGTTCGGCGGCCGGGACCTGCTGGCCAAGCTGACCAGCACCAGCGGCTCACCGGCGTTCTACGACGCCGGCACGGGCGCCTTCTACGACCAGTTTGGCGGCGACAACCAGGCCTTCGCCAACGCCCAGGCGATCCTCGCCCTGGCCGCGGCGGGGGACGCCGGCCACCCGGTGCCACCCGCCGCGGTGACGGAGCTGAAGAGCCTGCAGGGCACCACCGGTACCGGCACCGGCGGCTGGTCGGCGTTCGGCTTCTACGACACCAACACCACGGCGATGGCCCTGATGGCGCTGGCCGCCGCCGGCGACACCCCCGCCAACGACACCGGCACCTACGCCGCCGCCTACGCCTTCCTGCACACCCAGCAGGACCCCGCCACCGGCGGCTTCCCGCTGACGACCGACTTCGGGCCGGACAGCGACCCCGACTCCGACGCCCTGGTCATCCAGGCCCTGACGGCGGCGGGCGAGAACGCCGGGGGCGCCGCCTGGAGCAACACCGCGGGCAACGCCACCACCGACATCCTCGCGTTCCAGGACCCGGCGAGCGGCGGTTTCGCGTTCAGCCGCGGCGGCAAGCTGCAGACCTTCGCCACCACCCAGGTCGCGGGCGGCCTCCGCCGCGCGCCCTTCCCGGTGCCGGCGACCTACACGTCGGGCGCGGCACTCCCCGCCGACGGCTGCCCGGTGGCGGCCGCCGCCGAGGCGCCCGCGGGCCCCGGCCTGCCCGCCGCCGGTGCCGGGCCGGCGCAGCCTCCGCTCAGTCCGCCAGCCGGCGCCCTGGTGGTCGCGTTGGCGGCGGCGTCCGGCGTCGCGGCGCTGGCCCTCCGCCCCCCGGGTCCCCGGCGACGGGCGCACTGAGCGAGGTGATCCCGGGACCGCGACGCCTGGCCTGCGCCGTCGTCGCGGCGCTGTGCCTCAGCCCGCTGCCCCTTGCCATCGGCGCCGACGGCGGCGCCGCCGCGCCACTGTGCGTGGCGGCCGCCGCCCCCGGTCATGCCGCACTCGTGGTGCAGCACGGCAACGGCGAGCTGGTCCGGGCGCCCGGGATCTGCGTCGCCTTCGAGGGCGAGAGCATCGGCGGCGACCAGCTGCTGGCGGCCAGCGGGGTGCAGTACGCGGCGGTGGACTTCCCCTCCGTCGGGGGCCGCGCCGTCTGCCAGGTGGACGGCGAGCCCACCACCCCGCCCGAGGGCTGGAACCAGGACAACTGCCTCGGCCACGGCGCCTACTGGGGCCTGTACACCGCCCACTACCACGAGGCCTTCAGCAGCTCCCACACCGGGATCAGCGACATCCGGCTGGGCGATGGCGACGCCCTCGGCCTCCACTACGCGCGCGCGGCGTCGCCGCCGCCCGCAGCGGGCGACACCTGCCCCCCGCCGGCGCCGACGGGCTCGGTTACTCCCAGCG
>JAXDLV010000183.1:0-6936 GCA_034666445.1 Chloroflexota bacterium
GTGGCGGGCGACCTGCGCCTGCGGGTCGAGGGCCTCCTCGGGGTCGTGGCTTTCAAAAGCCTCCAGGTCTCGAAGCAGCGCCGCCAGCGCCGGGCGGTCGTGGTCGTGGCCGTCGCGACCGGCGGCGGGCAGGGCCGCCGCCGGGCCACCCCGGAGCTGGGCGCCGAGCGGGTCGATGCGGGCCAGCTCTTCGGCGGCGCGGTCGACCAGGGCGTCGAGGGCGGAGGACGGCATGGGGCTAAACCTATCCCCCCCGGCGGCAGCTGGCGCGGCAGTCCCGCGCGCCGCGGAGACGCGTACCATCGCGGCGTGGTCAGGGTGTTCGTCGACCCAGCAGCGATCCGGGATGGCCGCCTCCGGCTCGACGGCGCGGACGCCCGCCATGTCGGGGGCTCGCTCCGCATCCGGCCGGGCGAGGAGCTGGTGGCGGTGACCCCTGACCGCGTCGAGCACCTCTGCAAGGTGGTGTCGGCCAGCCCGGGGGAGGTCCTCGCCGACGTGGTCAGCGCCGGCCCCAGCCGCCGCGAGCCCTCGATCGACATCCGCCTCTGCGTGGCGCTGCTCAAGGGCGACCAGCTGGACCGCATCCTCGAGTACGCCGGCGAGCTCGGAGTCGGCTCGGTCCAGCCGCTGCTGACCGAGCGCACGGTGGCCCGGCCCGACGCCGCGAAGCTGGCGGGGCGCCTGGAGCGGTGGCAGCAGATCCTCCGCCACGGCGCCGAGCTCGGCCAGCGCGGCCGGCTACCCGAGGCGCTGCCGGCCACGGACCTCACCGCCGCCGTGGCCGCCACCGTCGCGGCGGGCATGGACACCTTTCTTCTATATGAGGGCTCCGGCCTCCCCAGCCTCTCGGTGGCGAAGCTGGGCGGCGGCGGCGTGTGCCTGGTCGTCGGACCCGAGGGCGGCTGGTCGGAGGCGGAGGTAATGTTGGCGGAGCAGTCGGGCGCGACGGCGGTGACGCTGGGGCCGAGGATCATGCGACCGTTGCCCGCGGCGCTGACGGCGCTGGCCGTGGTCATGCACCGCGCCGGCGAGCTGGAGCTCAAGGAGGACTAGGTGGCAGACGAGTGCATCTTCTGCGGCATCGTGAACGGGGACATCCCGGCGAAGGTCGTCTATCGCGACGACGAGGTGGTGGCCTTCGAGGACATCAAGCCGGTCGCCCCGGTCCACCTCCTGGTCATTCCGACCCGCCACGTCGCCAGCGTCCGTGACCTGACCCGCGACGACGACGCGATGCTGGGCAAGCTGATCGAGACCGCCAACAGCCTCGCCCGGGAACACGGAATCCACGACCAGGGCTTCCGCCTCAACGTGAACGCCGGGCCCAACGGCGGCCAGACCGTCTATCACCTGCACGTGCACGTGATCGGCGGCCGCTTCATGACCTGGCCGCCCGGCTAGATCCCCAGCGAGTCCCTCAGGCGGTCGAGCAGGCCCTTGGGGGCCTCCGTCGGCAGGCCGTCGCGACCCGTCAGGCTCTCCAGCGCCTTGCGCTCGGGGCCTGACAACTTGGTCGGCGTGATCACGTGGACGACAACTATCTGGTCGCCGCGGCGGCCGGTGCGGACGTGGGGGATGCCCCGCCCCTGGAGGCGGAGCTTGGTGCCGTACTGGGTGCCGGCGGGGATGTCGAGCTTGACCGGGCCGTCCACGGTGGGGACCTCGATCGAGTCGCCCAGCGCCGCCTGGGGGAAGCTGACGCCGAGATCGTAGTAGACGTCGCGGCCGGAGCGGCGGAGCACCGGGTGAGGCCGCACGTCCATGGCGACGTAGAGGTCGCCGTAGCCGCCGCCCTTGAGGCCGGCCTCGCCCTCGCCGGTGAGGCGCACCTGGTCGCCGTCATCGACACCGGGCGGGACGCGAACCCGGAGCTTCTTGCTGACCTCGAGGCGGCCCCGGCCGTGGCAGGTCGGGCAGGGATCCTCGATGACCTCGCCCTCGCCGCGGCACCGCGGGCAGGCCGCGACGTTGACCACCTGGCCGAAGATCGACTGGCTCACGCGCCGGACCTGGCCCGAGCCGTTGCAGTCGGGGCAGCGCACCGGGCTCTTGCCGGCCGCCGCGCCGCTGCCGCTGCAGACGGTGCAGGTGTCGAGGCGGGGGACGTCGATCTCCTTCTCGACGCCGAATACCGCCTCCTCGAAGTCCAGCTGGAGGCCGTAGCGAAGGTCTGACCCGCGCCGCGGCCCCGTCCGCTGGCGGCCGCCGCCCTGGCCGCCGAAGAACATGTCGAAGATGTCGCCGAAGCCCGCGCCGGCGAAGGCCTGCTCGAACCCGCCGCCGCCGCGGCCCGCGACGCGCCCGTAGGTGTCGTACTGGCTGCGCTTGCCCGGGTCGGAGAGGACCTCGTAGGCCTCGTTCAGCTCCTTGAAATGCGCCTCGGCGGCGTCGTCCCCGGGGTTGCGGTCGGGGTGGTAGCGCATCGCCAGCTTGCGGAAGCTCTTCTTGATCTCCTCCTGGGACGCGCCGCGCTCAACCTCGAGGAGGTCGTAGTAGTCGCGCGTGGTCGCCATTGCCGGGTCGCCTCGGCCTCAGGTGCGGCGGGAGACCTTGACCATGCTGGGCCGCAGCACCCGGTCGTGGAGGCGGTAGCCACGCTGCAGCTCGTCGATGACCTTGCCGTCGTCGTGCTCCTCGCTCTCCTCGGCCATCACTGCCTGGTGCACCGCGGGGTCGAAGTCCTCCCCAACGGCGGCGATCGGCTCGACCCCGGCGGCGGCGAGGATCTCCTCCAGCTGGCGCAGCACCATGGTCACGCCGTTGACCCACTGTCCGCCGGCGTCGCCCTCGATCGCGGGGGCGTGCTCCAGCGCGCGGTGGAAGTTGTCGACCACGGGCAGCAGCCGGGTCAGAAGCTCGCCATTGGCATGCTGCAGCTGGTCGGCCTGCTCCTGGCGATGACGGCGGCGGACGTTGTCCATCTCGGCGGCGAGGCGCACATACCTGTCGTTGGTCTCGCGGGCCTCGGCGCGGGCGATCTCGAGTGCCTCCTCGGCTGCCTCCAGGTGACGCCGCATCTCCTTCTCGGCGCGGCCGTCGGCCGGCGGCTGGGCGCGGCGCTCGCGGCGGGCCGGCCCCGGCGCGGCGGGGGCGCCGGCATCGGCCCGGTCGCCATCCGCGGGCATGCCGAGTCCATCGCGGGGGTCCAGCGGCGGGCGCTCGTCGGGGCGCGGCCGGCGTCCGATGGAGGGCGGTATGCCCATCGCCTCGGCGCGGGTTGGGCGGCGCCGGTCGCGTGGGCCCTCGTGGCGGTCGTCGGGCGTCATGTCCCCTCTCTACCCACGCGGCCAGCCCGGTAACCGCTACTCATAGAGCCGCGCGATGCTGCGCCCGGCCAGCTCGGAGATGTAGCGGAGGCAGGCGACCACCTCGGGGTAGCGCATCCGCGTCGGCCCGATCGTGGCCAGCGTGCCGGTGATCCCGGCGCCGGTGTAGGTGGTCATCACCAGGCTGCACTGGCGCAGGTGCATGTCGGGGTTCTCGTCGCCGATCACCACCTCCACCTGGCCCGCGGGGTCGAGTGACTCCAGCACCCGGGCCAGGTCGCGGCTCTCCTCCAGCACCTCGAGCACCGGGAGGAGGCGCTCGGCGTCGACGAACTCCGGCTGCTTGACCAGGTTGCGGACGCCGTCGTGGACGATCACGGTGGCCGATTGGGCGTCGTGGGCGGCCATGAAGTCGGCCAGCGCCTCGACCGCCCGCCTCTCCCAGGCTGAGAGCGCGTGGTCGGCGAGGTAGCTGCGGACGTTCGCCGCCGTCCGGCCCTTCAGGTCCCCGTTGACACGGCCCGACAGCGCGGCCAGGTCGGCCTGCTCCACGGCCTCATCCAGGTCGAGCTGCTGCTGCCGGACGACGTTGCCCTCCAGCACGACGACGGCCAGGACCCGGGGACCGTCGAGGTGGATCAGGTCGAGGTACTTGAGGTGGCACTCGGACGTCCGCGGGGCGGTCACGACGCCCACGTTGTCGGCGGCCCGCGCGACGCTGAGGGCGGTGGCCTCCAGGATCGCCTCCATGTCGGCGGGGAGGTTGGCAAAGGCGCTGTCGATCTGCGCCTTGAGCGCGGCGTCGAGGCCCTCCTCCTCCATCAGGTAGTCGACGAAGTAGCGATAGCCGCGGTCGGACGGCACCCGCCCCGACGACGTGTGCGGTTGGCGCAGGTGGCCGGTGTCCATCAGGTAGGCCAGCTCGTTGCGGATGGTGGCCGCGCTCCAGCGGGCGAAGTGGCGCGCGGCCAGCGCCTGGGAGCCCACGGGCACGGCGGTGCTGGTGTAGTCGATCACCACCGCCTTGAGCACCTGCTCCTTGCGGTCATCGAGGTTGATTGCGTCGTTTAGCACTCGGATTACCTGAGTGCCAAGTCTAAGCGACGACGGCTGCAGTCCTGGCCGGGATGAACTCCATGGCCGCCTGGTTCAGCACGCGGCGGCCGGTCGGGGTGGCCCGCACGACCGCGCCGTCGACCTCGACGAGGCCGCGCCGCGTGAGCCGCAGGAGCGGCGCTTCGAGCAGGTCGTGGAGATCAACGCTCAGCGAGCAGGCGACGGCGTCGGTGTTAATCCCCTCCTCCAGGCGGAGGCCCATCATCATCAGGTCGCCAACCGTGGTGGCGCGGTCGAGCCACTCGTGGCCGCCCATCGCATGGCCGTCGCGCTCGACCGCGGCGATGTACCCGGCCGGGCTCGATGCATTCCACTGGCGCGCCGTGAGCGCATTCTCCGGCCGGGGCCGCAGCCAGCCGGGGGCGGCGTCGCGGTGCAGGAACGCATGGCCGCCGGCCCCGGCGGCCGCGTATGGCACGCCGCTCCAGTACGCGAGGTTGTGGCGGCAGCGGCGGCCGGGACGGGCCCAGTTGGAGACCTCGTAGCGCTCGAAGCCCGCGGCGGACAGCAGCTCCTCCGCCACGCCGTACTGCTCCAGCTTCAGCTCGTCCTCGGGCATCGCGGTGCGTCCCGCGGCGACGTCGGCGCCGAGGCGGGTTCCGATCTCCGGCGTCAGCTCGTACGCCGACAGGTGGTCCGGGCCAAGCGCCAGGACGGCGGTGAGGACCTCGCTCCACCGCGCGGTGGTCAGTCCCGGGATGGCGAAGATCAGGTCGCAGCTGAGGTTGGCGAAGCCAGCAGCCCGCGCCTGGTGGAAAACCGATAGCGCCTCGCCGGCGGAGTGGGCGCGCTCCAGGAAGGCCAGGGCATCACCATCCAGGCTCTGGAACCCCAGGCTCAGGCGGTTGACCCCGGCGGCCAGCCAGGCCTCCATCTTCTCGGCCTCCGCCGAGTGCGGGTTGGCCTCCATCGTCACCTCGGCGTCGGGGCTGACCGCGAACGACTCCCGGGCGGCGTCCAGCGCCGCGGCGATATGCGCGGCCGGCACCCGGCTCGGCGTCCCCCCGCCTATGAATATGGTGTCCAGCCGTGGGTGGTCCAGCTCGTCGCCCCAGCGGCGGATCTCGGTGACCAGCGCCCGACTGTAGCGGGCGAACAGGTGCTCCACGCCGACGTGCGAGTTGAAGTCGCAGTAGGGGCACTTGCTGACGCAGAACGGGACATGGATGTAAAGGCTGTGGGGGCGGTGGTCGACCATCTCAGCCGTCATGCCGGGCCTCCCACTCCTCTCGGGTGATGCCGTACTGCACCAGGTCGTGGCCCCACCAGCGGCCGTCCCGCAGGTAGCGCATCCCCAGCTTCTTCATCACCTGCTGGGAGGCCCTGTTCTCGGGGAAGGCCACCGCCACGATCCGCTCCAGCCCGAGCGCCCGGAAGCCCCAGTCGACCGCCGCGGCGGCGGCCTCGGTGGCGTAGCCCCTCCCCCACGCCGCCGGCACCAGCGCGTAGCCAACCTCGATATCGCCCGGCCGGTCGTCGAGGTAGTGCAGCCCGCAGTAGCCGATGAAGCTGCCATCCGCCCGGCTCTCCAGCATCCAGCGCTCGAAGCCCCGCGTCCGCCAGCCGTCGATGTAGCGCGCCACCCACTCGTGCTTGGCCTCCGGCCCCTGGGCGGCGCCGCGGATGTAGCGCATCACCTCGATGTCCTCGGTGATCGCCGCAAACGGCTCCGCGTCTGACGCCACCGGCAGGCGCATGCGCAGCCGCTTGGTCTCGATCTCCAGGGGCACCCCGGGGGCGGGGTCGAGGCGCTGGAACACGACGTCGTCCGCGATCACGACTCCAGCGACAGGACGGCCATGAACGCCTCCTGGGGGATCTCGACATTACCCACGCGCTTGAGGCGCTGCTTGCCCACCTTCTGCTTCTCGAGCAGCTTGCGCTTGCGCGTGATGTCGCCGCCGTAGCACTTGGCGATGACGTCCTTGCGGAAGGCGGAGACCGTTTCGCGGGCCACGATCTTGCCCCCGATCGCGGCCTGGATGGCGACCTCGAACATCTGCCGCGGGATCAGGGTCTTCAGCTTCTCCGTCAGGCGCCGGCCCTGCAGCGCGGCGCGGTCGCGGGGCACGATCATCGACAGCGCGTCGACCCGTGACCCGGCCACCAGCACGTCGAGCTTGACCAGGTCCGCCTCGCGGAAGCCGGTCAGCTCGTAGTCCAGCGACGCGTAGCCCTTGGAGCGCGACTTGAGCTGGTCGTAGAAGTCGTGGATCAGCTCCGCCATCGGCATGTCGTAGTGCAGCAGGGCGCGGTCGCCGGGCTGGTGCTCGAGGTTGATGAACTCGCCGCGGCGGTCCTGGCAGAGCTGCATCATCGCGCCCGTGTACTCGGCCGGGCAGATCAGGGAGATCTTGGCCCGCGGCTCCTCGACCACCTGGGCGTGGTGCGGCGGGGGGAAGTGCTCGGGGTTGTCGATCATCTCCGTGTGGCCGTCGGCGAAGGTCACCTTGAAGACGACCGTCGGCGCGGTCGCGATCAGCTCCATGTCGAACTCACGCTCCAGCCGCTCCTGGACGATCTCCATGTGGAGCAGGCCCAGGAAGCCGCA
>JAXDLV010000184.1:0-6946 GCA_034666445.1 Chloroflexota bacterium
CCGCCTGGGCGAGGCCCACCCCACCATATCCAGCGAGATCCTGGTCCGCATCGGCAGCGGCGACGTCCACCCCAAGCCCAACATCGCCGAGCTGATGGGCGACCGCGTGCGCTTCGCGGACGGCAGCGTCGAGATGGTCGACGTGGTCATCTACTGCACGGGCTACAAGGTCAGCTTCCCGTTCTTCGACCCCGACTTCATCAGCGCCCCGGACAACGACCTGCCCCTTTACCGGCGCGTCTTCAAGCCGGGGATCAACAACCTGTTCTTCATCGCCCTGCTGCAGCCGCTCGGCGCGACCATGCCGCTGGCCGAGGCGCAGTCGACCTGGGTTGTCGACTACCTCAGCGGCGACTACGCGCTGCCGCCGCCGTCGGGGATGCTGCGTGACATAGAGAAGGAGCGCGAGGCGATGTTCCGGCGCTACGTGCGCTCCAAGCGGCACACCATGCAGGTGGACTTCGACGACTACATGTGGGAGCTCGCCCGGGAGCGCGGTCGTGGCCGCCGCCGGGCCATGGCGCTGAACTTCGCCCCGCCCGTGGCGGCCCTTGCCGGCGCGGATGGAACGCGGGCCGCGGTGAGCTGATGCCCCCCGGGCGCCGCCGCCTGCTCATCGGCGTCGCGGCGGCGGTGCTGCTGGTGCTCGCCGCCATCCCGCTGACGGCGTACGTCATCATCCCCCGCCTGGTCAGCTCCACCGTCAACGAGGCCGCCCCGGGCGCCACCCCCACGCCGGCGGCGGGAGGCACGGGGTCGCCGGCGGTCGGGGCCACGCCCGCGAGTGGTCCCCGCACCGTGGCGACCGGCGAGCTGCGCCAGGTCAACGCCGTCGACTTCGGCCACGGCCGGGTCCTGGTGATCCAGGACGGCGACCGCCGCTTTCTCCGCTTCGACAACGTGGAGATCGCCGGCGCCCCCGCCCAGCGGGTCTACCTCTCCGACGCCGACGACGGCCGCCCCGGCAACTTCACCGACCTGGGCGACCTCAGGGCCACCAACGGCTCGTTCAACTACGAGATCCCGGCGGCGGTCGATCTCAGCCGGGTGCGCTCGGTGGTCTCCTGGTGCCGCCAGTTCAACACCACGGTGACCTACGCGGTGCTGCAGCCAGCCTAGATAGGCGCCCGAACGCCGGCGTGCCGGTCGGCTAGTGGAGCTCCTCGTCCAGGGTGGCGCCCTTGGCCAGGGCCGAGCAGTCCGACGCCGCGTCACGGAGGTGGCGGGCGAACTCGTCGACGTCGGGCACCAGGCCGCTGTCGGCGCTGACCCCGAAGTACACGTTGCTGTTGTAGCTGACCACCGCGATGCCGAGCCCCATCGCCGGGTAGAGCGGCGCAAACGGCCAGACCTCGAGCAGCTGGGCGCCGCCGGTGTACACCGGGAACTGCGGGCCGGGGACGTTGGTTACGTTGATGTTGGCGCCGCCCTGCTGGTTGGGCATGACCCGGCCGGCCAGGACCAGCAGCGTCGGTGGCGCCCAGCCGGCGAGGCCCGCGATGGCACCCGCGGCCACCGCCTGCTGCGACTTCTTGAGGTCGCCGGTGCGCTTGTTGATGACCTCCAGCCGGGCCTCGGTGGAGAGGTCCCCGGTGGGCAGCTCGAGGATCATGCCGCTGACCTGGTTGCCCAGCTCGCCATGGGCGCCCTCGGCCCGCACGCTGACCGGGCAGAAGACGCGGACGTGGTCCGGCACGCGGTCACCGGTGACCAGCGCGCGGCCGCGGAGGTAGCGGTGAAGCGCCTCGGAGACCACCGCCAGGACGGCGTCGTTGACGGTGCAGCCGTAGCGGTTCTTGAGGTCCTTGAAGTCCTGCAGCGGCACCTTGACCCCCTGGCCGGAGCGCTGCAGCCCCAGCGGGCGGTTGAAGAACAGGTCGGGGCGGCGCCGGACGGAGTTGCTGCCGATCGAGAGGAAGCCCGTGAAGGGCAGCCGCCAGAACGCCCAGCGACGGCGGTAGACGCGCTCCCCGTCGGCCTTCTTCGGCGGCGGGTTCCACAGCACGGGCTTGATCAGCTCCCACGCCGACGGCTCCGGCCGCGGCTGCCAGGGTTCCGCGGGGGGCTCGATCGCCATCCCCTCCGGCCCCAAGTCCATCAGCACCGCCAGGATGTCGGCGGCCGACACGCCGTCGACCATCGCGTGGTGGGCCCGGTTGACCACCACCACCCGGTCCCCCTTGAGGCCGGTGAGCACGGTCATGTCCCACAGCGGCCGGCGCATGTCCAGGGGCCGCGCGAAGATGCGGGCCACCGCGTCGCGAACCGCGCTGCCGTCGCCGGGAGGCGGCAGGGCCTCGTAGCGGACGTGGTTGCGCAGGTCGAAGTCGGCGTCGTCGACCCACACCGGGTGCCCCAGGTGGAAGCGCACGGGGTGGATCTTCTGGCGGTAGCGGGGGACGAGGTGGAGCCGCTCCCGGATGGTCTCCTCGATCCCCAACGCGCCCTTGCCACCCTCCCGCTGCGAGCCTCCCTCGAAGACGTACACGGTGCCGAGGTCCAGGGGCGTCTCAGGGCGCTCGGCGTACAGGAACCAGGCGTCCGAGGCGCTGAGCGGCTGGTGCCAGGAGGCGGTCACGACGCCATCGTAGGCAAACCCGGCGCGTGGCGTCGCGGCTCCGTATCGCGGTATAAACAATGCGTACCGGTCGGGCTGTGACCGGTCGACACGATGGCGGGGGGTCGCGAAGCGTTCGCGGCCAACACAAGAGGTGGGGCATGAGAAAGGCAACAGGGCTGTTGATCGCCCTTGTTTCAGCGAGCGCGATGATGATCGCGCCGGCCAGCGCGGCGACGCCAAAGCCGGTCGACCCGAGCGTGGGCGGCGGCTGGACCGTGCCCTTCGAGGAGGATCCCAGCAACTCCCGGTACCCGATCGCGGCGGGCCCAACCGAGCACTGCAACCAGGTCGACGACGCCCAGCTCGGGCCGCAGCTCTACTGCAAGCCGGCGGCGGTCAACGCCACCGTGCTGAGCGACGGCCGGGTGCTCTTCTGGAACGGCCTTGCCAACCTCGAGAACGTGCAGCACAGCGTCGTGCTGGAGGGCGGCCTGGTGTCGCGCAACAGCCAGGCGCGCATCCTCGACCTGAGCGGCAGCGCGCCCGTCTACACGGTCCCCCACCCCGAGGACGGCGGCGCGACCAACCCCGACGCGGGCACGGTCTCGCCCTACCCGCTGCCGGGCAACAACGGCGCCGACAACAACCCCGGCGCGAGCGGTGACATGTTCTGCAGCGACCAGGTCCACCTGGCCGACGGCAGGGTCCTGATCGCGGGCGGGACCGCCTGGTACGACACCCCGCAGGTTCCCACCACCAACTACGGCGTGGCCGAGCTCCAGGGGCTCCGCAGTGCCCGGATCTTCGACCCCGCGACCAACAACTTCACGCAGGCCCAGCCCATGAACTACGGGCGCTGGTACCCCGGCCTGATCGAGCTCGGTGACGGCCGCGTCTTCGTCGGCGGCGGCGTGCGCAAGCTGATCCAGACCGATGGCACCAACGTCCGCAACACCGAGATCTTCGACCCCACCACCGGCGCCTGGACCGACAACGGCACCGGCGGCAGCGCGGCGATGCCGCTGTTCCCGCGCTACCACCTGCTGCCCAACGGCAGCGTGTACTACGGCGGCGTGGGCCAGATGTGGGGACCGGCGGGCGAGTCGGCCGACGAGCTCCTCTACGCCCTGCGCCAGACATACGACCCCGCCACCAACGCCTGGACGCCATACGGCTTCGGCCTGATGGGCGCCCGCAGCGGGGCGTTCAGCGTGATGCTGCCGCTCAAGGCGCCGTACACCCACGTCGACGTCCTCGCCGGCGGCGGCACCCTCGGCTCGCCGCCCGGCAGCTACCTGGCGGACAACCTCTCCGAGATCAGCCGCTTCGACGCCGCGACCGGCTGGCAGCCGACCTTCAAGAAGGGCCCGTTGCTGGTGTCCAACCGATGGTTCTCGGCCTCGGTCACGCTGCCCAACGACGCCGTCGCGGTCTTCAGCGGCGCCGACAAGGACGAGGTCATCGACCCCGGCAGCGAGAGCCCGGTACACACCGCCGAGTGGTACACGCCGTGGGACGGTGAGTTCCACCCGCTGTCCGACGGCACCCGCGACCGCACCTACCACAACAGCGCCGTGCTGCTGGCGGACGGCAGCGTCCTGGTCGGCGGTCATGCCCCGATCAACGCCGACTACAGCAACACCAACAACACCCGCCACGACGGGACGGCGGGCACGCCGTTCGGGTCGGCGAACAACTTCCGCGATCCCTCGTTCGAGATCTTCCGGCCCCCCTACATGTACAGGGGCGGCCGGCCCGTGATCTCGAGCGTCCAGTCGGGGATCGCCTACGGCAGCAGCGTCCGGGTCGCCACGCCGGACGCCGCCTCGATCTCCTCGGTGCGGCTGATCCGGCTGCCCGCCTACACCCACGAGGTGGACGGCAACATGCGCAGCGTGGAGCTGCCGATCCTCAGCCGCGACGGCTCGTCCGTGACGGTGAAGGCGCCGCCCAACGGCAACGTCGCCCCGTCGGCGCCCTACTACCTCTTCATCAACAGGGGCGCTGGCGCGGACACCCTTCCGTCGACCGCGGCGATCGTGAACGTCGGCCAGGCCAACGCCGCGCCGGCGACGATCCCTCACCTCAACGCCACCGGCGGCATGGCCCAGGCGCCGTCGCAGGTGACCAAGGGGACGGGGACCAACGTGGCGCCCAAGGTCGTCAGGCAGCCCACCGACCTCAGCGGCAACCAGCTGCTGGCCGAGCGCGTGATGGGCGCGCCGGCGGCGGTGGTGTCGGGCGTCGCACTCCTGGGGCTGATGGTCCTGGCGATGGGCGGCCACGTGCGCCTGCGGCGAAGGCGCTCCTGACCGACTGAGCGGGTATCTTCATCCCGTGCCGAGCTTCACGCACGACGACCAGCGGCTGTCATACAGCAGCTATGGCGAGGGCAAACGGGTCTTCGTGCTGCTGCACGGGCAGCTCCTCAACCAGCGGATGCACGAGCCCCTCGCCCACGCGCTGGCGCGGGCGGGCCACCGGGTGGTCACCATCGACCTGCTGGGCCACGGCGACTCGGCGCGGCCGAGGGAGATGTGGCGCTACTCGATGGGCCAGTACGCGGAGCAGGTGGTGGCGCTCCTCGACCACCTCGACGTCGACCAGGCGGTCATCGGGGGAACCTCGCTGGGCGCCAACGTGACGCTTGAGTTCGCGGTCCTCGCCCCGGAGCGGGCCCGCGGCCTGGTGGTCGAGATGCCGGTGCTTGACGAGGGGATCTTCGCCGCGGTGGTCAGCTTCACGCCGCTGCTGGCGACGTTCAAGTTCGGCCAGCCGCTGGTTCGCCTGATGGGCTGGCTGGCGCAACCGATACCCCGTGGCCCGCTGCCGCTGCTGGCGCGGATCGCGCTCGACGCCATCCGCCAGGACCACAGCGCCAGCGCCGAGATCCTGCAGGGGCTGTTCCTCGGCCGCATCGCGCCCAACCACGTCGCCCGCCAGGCGATCGAGCTCCCGACCCTGGTCATCGGCCACGCCGGCGACCCGGTGCACCCACTGGCCGACGCGGCGGAGCTGAGCAACGAGCTGCCCAACGGCCGGCTGGTGGAGGCCAACAACATCCTCGAGATGCGGCTCCACCCCGAGCGGCTGACAACCGAGATCTCCACCTTCCTTGACGCCTGCTGGCGGCCGCAGCGGTCGCGGGCGCGGACCTCGCGGCGGAAGAAGGCGAGCTAGCCCCTCTCTCGCCTCGCGTCGCTGGCGCGTGGGACAGCGCCGCGAGTTGGTGGCCCTTGGGGCCGCGCCCCTCCTGAAAAGTCCGTCACCGGCGCGTACTGTCATACAATCCGCACGCACTCGAGGCGGACAAGCGCCGGTAGCTCAGTGGATAGAGCGGCTGACTACGGATCAGCAGGTCGCGGGTTCAACTCCTGCCCGGCGCGCCACTCATGTCTCGCGCTGTCAGCCGACGATACGTTCGCTCAGCATGGCAATTGGCGCACAGCACGTCGCACTTGGCGACTTCCGCGCGGATTCGGTCGGGGTTGATGCGAGCGCCGCCACGGCCGATTGTGAACTCCTTGATCCCCCGAACGTGGTCGAATTGCATGACCCAGTACGGGTACCGCCTCTGACAATCGGCGCAGGGTACGTCTTTTAGTTCCCTGATCAATTCGCGATGCTTGGCGGTAATTACTGGGTTGCGCACGCTCGCCTTGGCCAGGTAGTAGTCACGATTCCGCCAGTAGTGACTCTTGAGGTATTCGAGGTGGCATATCTTGCAGACGCGCTGGCGACCATCCTTGAGCGTGGCGTTTCGGTGGAATTCCGAGATCGGTTTTGTGACGCTACATTTTGCGCATCGCTTCCGCATATACACGGATAAGTATAGCGAACTTATGTTTGCTGCAGCAGGGTTTAGGGCCTAAGCCGGGGCCCGCAGCACCTCGACGTGGCGCGCCGCCGGCCGCCCCAGCAGGCTCTGGTACAGCACCAGCGAGTCCGCCTCCAGCGCCGGCACCTGGGGCACGGTCGCCAGCCAGTCGCGGAGCTCCGCGGCGCGCTCTTTCGCCAGCCGCCCGCGCACCCGGCCTAGGGTCAGGTGGGGCCGGTAAGGGCGCTCCTCCGCAGGCAGGCCGCGAGCGCGCAGCTCACCGGCCAGCGCGCCGTGCACCTCGACCAGGCGCTGGACGCCCGCGTCCACCCCCAGCCACACCACGCGCGGCCTCCCCCAGTCGGGGAACACGCCCGGCGCGCCCCAGGTCAGCCGCCAGCTATCGCCAAGGGCCGGGGCGGCGCCCTTGACGGCGTCGCCGGCGGCGCCAACCGCCGCGTCGTCGAGCTCGCCGAGGAAGGCCAGCGTCAGGTGGAGGTTCTCGGCGGGGCCGACCGAGAGCTCCGGGAAGCGCGTGCGGGTGTCGGTCAGCCAGCCCTCCAGGGCCC
>JAXDLV010000185.1:0-7921 GCA_034666445.1 Chloroflexota bacterium
GGGATGCCGAGGCCGGCGACCCGGCTGCGGCGGCCGATGCCGAGGCGGCTCCCGCGGAGCCAACGCTCGCCGACGAGCCCCTCGCCGAGGCACCCGCCGAGCCCGCTGCCGGCGAGGCCGCCTCGGAGCCGACGGCGGAGTAGTGCCGGACACCGTCCGTGTCGGACTCGTGCGCCGCGCAGTGGGACTGCGCGGCGAGGTCGAGGTCGAGCCGCTGACCGACAGCCCGGGGCGCTTCCACGCCGGGCTGTCGCTGCGCGCGGGGGACACCGGCGTGGAGGTCGAGTCGGTGCGGAGGGGGACCAAGGGCGTCATCCTCAAGCTCGCCGGGGTGGCCGACCGCGACCGCGCGGATGCCCTGCGGGGCCGCTACCTCGAGGTCGACGCCGCCGAGGTGCCGGCCCTCCCGGAGGGCAGCTATTACCACTGGCAGCTGGTCGGGCTGCAGGTGCAACGGGTCGACGGCACTGCTATTGGCGAGCTGGTCGACGTGGTCGACTACCCCGCCAATGACGTCTACGTCGTCCGGGGCGACGCCGGTGAGACCCTGGTGCCCGCGCTGGCGTCGGTGGTGGTCGCGATCGACCTCGACGCGGGGACGATGACCGTCGACATGCCCGACGAGGTGGAGGTCAGGTGAGGATCGACATCGTCACCCTCTTCCCCGACATGTTCCCGGGGCCGCTTGGCTCGGGGGTGGTCGGCCGGGCGCTGGAGCGCGGCACCGTCGAGGTGACGGCTCACAACCTGCGCGACTACGCGGGCGACCGGCACCGCCAGGTTGACGACATCCCCTACGGTGGTGGCCCCGGCATGGTCCTGAAGCCGGAGCCGGTGTTCAAGGCCGTGCGCGTGCTGCGCGGCGACGACCCGCCCGCGGCGGCGCCCTGCGGTCAGCTCACCCCGCAGGGCCGCCGCCTCGACCACGCCCTCTCCGTGGAGCTGGCGGCCCACCCGCGGCTGATCCTGGTGGCGGGCAGGTACGAGGGCTTCGACGAGCGCATCCGCACGGGTCTCGCGGACCGCGAGGTCAGCATCGGCGACTACATCCTGAGCGGCGGGGAGCTGGCCGCGATGGTGCTGGTCGAGGTGGTGGCCCGGCACGTGCCCGGCGTCCTTGGCGACGAGGACTCGGCCTCCGACGACTCGTTCTCCAGCGGCCTGCTGGAGCATCCCCAGTACACTCGGCCTCCGGAGTTCGAGGGGGCGACCGTCCCCGAGGTGCTCCTCTCAGGCAACCACGAGCTGATCAGAAAATGGCGCCACGAGATGGCGCTCGAGCGCACCCGAACCCGCCGGCCTGAGCTTCTGGACGGCGTCGGCAGCCAACCTGGCCCGGCCGGCAAGCCGGCAAGCAAGGAGAAATCGAGATGAACATTGTCGAAGCCGTCGAGAAGGACTACCTCAAGCCCGACGTTCCCCGGCTGCGGTCAGGGGACACGGTGCGCGTCCACGTCAAGGTCGTCGAGGGCACACGGGAGCGCATCCAAGTGTTCGAGGGCGTCGTGATCTCGATCACCAGGTCCGGCCTGAAGGAGAACTTCACCGTTCGCCGCGTCACCCACGGGGTGGGCGTCGAGAGGACGTTCATGATCCACTCGCCGCGGCTCGACAAGATCGAGGTCATCCGTCACGGCGCCGTCCGGCGGGCCAAGCTCTACTACCTGCGCGACAAGGTCGGCAAGCAGTCGCGCATCAAGGAGCTTCGCTAGGGTCCCACCCGCCCGGCCGCCGCGCGCCGCGAGGTTAGGCTAGGGCCACCGATGCCGAGGCCCCACGCCCAGCCACCGCTGCCGATGGAGATACCGCCCACGGACGTCTGGCTGCGCGAGCGCGCGGCGCGGCTCCACGGGCACGTGCTGGTTGCCGGTGTCGACGAGGCCGGCCGCGGACCGCCGCCGACACCACCGGCCCGGCGAGCGGTCCTGCTCCCGATGGGCGTGGAGATCCCAGGCATCAACGACTCCAAGCTCCTCAACGCGGAGCAGCGGGAGGACCTGGCGATCAAGATCCGCGCGGTGGCGATCGCGATCGGCGTCGGCGAGGCCGACCACCTCGAGATCGACACCCTCAACATCGCGGTCGCGGGCCGGCTCTCGATGCGGCGGGCCGTGGAGGCCCTGAGCCTCGTGCCTGACTACCTGCTGATCGACGGCTTCGCCCTGCCCGAGGTCAAGCTGCCCCAGGAGGCGCTGATCAAGGGCGACCGGCGCAGCTGCTCGATCATGGCGGGGGGAATCATCGCCAAGACCACCCGCGACGCCGCGATGCGAGTGGCCGCCACCATGTACCCCGGTTACGGCTTCGACGAGCACTTCGGCTACGCCACGCCGTCGCACGCGGCGGCGCTGCGCGAACTGGGGCCATGCCCCATCCACCGCCGTTCCTTCCACCCCGTCGCGGTGGCGGAGGAGGTCCTGGCCCAGCCCCTGGTGGACGCCATGACAGGACCGGAGTTAGGCGTAAGCGAAATGGCGGAACGGTGATAGGCTTGATCCGTGGACGGGTATCGGCGGGCGGCCCTGGGCGGCGCCGGCGAGGCGGCGGCTGAGGCCTACCTGACCGGGCGCGGCCTGCGCCTGGTGGAGCGCGACGTGCGCATAGGCCGTGGCCAGATCGACCTGGTGATGCTGGACGGCGACGTGCTGGTCGTGGTTGAGGTGAAGGCCCGGCGCGGCCGGGCGTTCGGGCTGCCGGAGGAGGCGGTGCACGGCCTTAAGCAGGCCCAGCTGCGGCGGCTGACCAACGCCTACCGGGCGCTCCACCCGCGGGTCGGCCGATCGATGCGCGTCGACGTCGTCGCCGTCGACCTCGGTCCCGATGGCAAGCCTGTCCGCTGCCGGCACATCGTCAACGCGCTGGCCTGATGATCGCGAGGGTGCAGACCGCCTGCCTGGACGGTGTCCAGGCGCGCCGGGTCTGGGTGGAGGCCGACGTGGGCGGCGGTCTCCCCTCGGTCCGCCTCGTGGGCCTGACCGACCGCGCCGTCCAGGAAGCCAAGGAACGGGTGCGCTCGGCCATCGACAACAGTGGGTTCGTGTTCCCGCAGCACCGGGTGACCATCAACCTGGCGCCGGCCGAGCTGCCCAAGGAGGGCACCGCCTTCGACCTCGCGATCGCGCTGGCCGTCCTCAAATCCGGCGCCAAGACCAAGCTCGGCGTACGCGCCGCCAGGGCGCTCGAAAACGAGCAGCAGGGTTTCATCGGCGAGCTCGGCCTGGACGGCAATATTCGCGCGGTGCGAGGGGCCCTGGCGCTGAGTTCGTTGCTGGCCGAGGCCGGGGCGCTGCGCCTGTTCGTGCCGAGCGCGAACGCTGCCGAGGCCGCCAGCAGCGGGGTGCCTGTCCACCCTGTGGACAGCCTCAGGGAGGTCGTCCAGTACCTCGGCCGCAGCACCGCGATCCCAGCGGCGGAGGCAATGAAGGAGAGCTCCGCCCACGGCGGGACCCTCGACCTCTCCGAGATCCAGCAGCAGGATGTGCCCAAGCGCGCGTTGGAGATCGCGGCGGCGGGGGGCCACCACGTGCTGTTCACCGGCCCACCGGGCTCCGGTAAGTCGATGCTGGCGCGCGCATTCGCCGGCCTCCTGCCTGACCTGTCTCCGGCCGAGGCCAAAACGGTGACGGCCATCCACTCGGTGGCCGGCCTGCTGAGCGAACCCGGTCTCGTACGCAGGCCACCGCTGCGGTCGCCCCATCACTCCACCTCGCTTGCCGGCCTGCTCGGGGGTGGTCGCAGCTTCAGACCCGGTGAGCTGACGCTGGCGCACCATGGGGTGCTGGTCCTCGATGAGCTTCCTGAATTCCATCGTGACTGCCTCGAGGCTCTCAGGGAGCCGCTCGAGGAGGGGACCATCCGGCTGAGCCGCGCACATGGCATGCGCCTCCTACCGGCGCGGTTCTGCCTCGTTGCAACGGCCAACCCGTGCCCGTGTGGGCGCGCCGGTGCGACCTCTGGTGACGACGAGTGCGCATGCCCGCCGGAACTCGTCGCCCGGTACCAGCGCAAGGTCTCCGGCCCGCTCCGCGACCGCATTGACCTGGTGGTCCAGGTGCGCCCGGTCGGCCTGGAGCGTCTCCGCGAGAACCCGCACGGCTCGCAGTCAGCCCCCGCACGCGGCCGTGTCGTCGCCGCTAGGGCGATGCAGGGTACGCGCCAGGGGCCGGGCAACCTCAACGCGGGGCTGTCAGGCCCGGCGCTGGAGGAGGTATGCCTTCTCGACGAGAAGGCGTCGGCCCGCCTGCCTCGGATCTCGGCGGCCTACGGCCTTACGGGGCGAGGTTTCTTCAGCGTGATGCGCGTGGCGCGGACGATCGCGGACCTGGACGGCAGCGGCGTCATCTCCGAGCGGCACCTGGTCGAGGCCTGCGCGTACCGCTCGGGCTGAACGTGGCGAAGCGCTCCTGGCGCAACCTGGACCCTGGCGACAACGGCTATCCACCGTTGCTGCGGGAGGTCCGTCAGCCACCTTCGCTGCACGTGGCGGGCGAGCTGCCCGTCACCGCGGAGATGGTGGCGATGGTCGGTTCGCGACGATGCAGCGTGTACGGGGAGGACCTGGCCTACGCGATGGCCGGCGAGCTTGCCGCCGCCGGGCTGGTGATCGTCAGCGGCCTGGCCCTGGGCATCGACGGCGCCGCCCACCGTGGGGCACTGGACGCGGGCGGGTTGACCGTCGCGGTCATGGGCACCGGGCCGGACACCATTTATCCATACCAGCATCGCGACCTCGCCGCCCGCATCGCCGGCCAGGGCGCGCTGGTGACGCAGTTCCCGGACGGGACGGCGCCGCTGCCCGGCAACTTCCCCACCCGCAACGCGGTTATCAGCGGCATGTCGCTGGCCGTCGTCGTGGTCGAGGCGGCCCTCAAGAGCGGGGCGATGCTGACCGCCGGGTCGGCGGCAGAGCAAGACCGCCTGGTGATGGCGGTGCCGGGAAGCGTCTACAGTCCCGGGTCGCGCGGTTGCCACGAGCTGATTCGCGACAGCGCCAGCCTGGTGACCTGTGCCGACGACATCCTCGACGAGCTGAAGAAGGACACCGGCCGGACCGGCCGGCTGCCAACGCTGGAGTGGGTCGCGTTTGGCGACACCCGGGACCGGGTGCTGGAAACGCTGGCGGCCGGTGGCCTCACCCTCGACCAGCTGCAACGGGCCCTGGAGGTCGACCCCAGCGAGGTGGCGGTGGCGGTTTCCAACCTGCGGATCGACGGCCTCGTGGCGATGCGTCGGGGGCTGGTGGAGGCGCGTCGGCGAACCTGAGATCGGGTTCCGCGGCTCGGTCCCTGGACGCCCTGCGGGAATTCAGAGGCCATTCCCGGGCGTTTGAAGGCTGCGTATAGTCTCAAACCGTGTCGAAGGCCAAAACCAGGGCGCGTGCCGGGGCCGGCGGTCGCGCCGGGGCCGGCAGCCCACTCATCATCGTGGAGTCCCCATCCAAAGCGAGGACTCTAGAGCGCTACCTCGGTGGTCGCTACGTCGTGCGTGCCTCGATGGGCGCCATCCGCGACCTGCCCAAGAGCGACATGGGCATCGACGAGGAGCACGACTTCGAGCAGACCTACGTGGTGATCCCCGGTAAGGAGAAGGTCATCCGCGACCTGAAGTCCGCGGCCAAGGGCGCCAGCGAGGTCGTGCTCGCCACCGACCCCGACCGCGAGGGGGAGAGCATCTCGTGGCACATCGCCGAGGTGCTGGACCTGCACGACCCCCAGCGGGTCGAGTTCGAGGAGATCACCAAGACCGGGGTTGAGAAGGCCCTGCTCCAGCCGCGGGCGATCGACGAGGACCTGGTCAGCGCGCAGCGGGCGCGGCGCGTGATCGACCGCCTGATGGGATACAAGGTCAGCCCCGTGCTGTGGCGCAAGGTCAAGCCCAGCATCTCCGCCGGGCGGGTGCAGTCCGTCGCGGTCCGGCTGGTGTGCGAGCGCGAGGCGGAGATCGACGCGTTCAAGGCGATCGAGTACTGGACGATCGAGGCCCAGCTGCGCAAGCCGGGCAGCGAGCCCGACTTCACCGCCCGCCTGCTGACCACCCGCCCCGCCGGCGACGCCGCCGGGCCCGAGGCGGCGGACGCGGAGGAGACCATCGCCGACGCCCCGGCTGCCAGGGACGACTTCATTCGCCCCGAGCTGGCCGACGAGGCCACCGCGACAGCGGTCCTGGAGAGCCTGCGCAACGCGGAGTACGTGGTGCGCTCGGTGGAGCTGCGGGAGCGCGCCAGCAACCCGAAGGCGCCCTACGAGACCAGCACGCTGCAGCAGGACGCGTCGACCCGGCTGCGCTTCGGCCCCCGCAAGGCGATGCAGGTTGCCCAGCAGCTGTACGAGGGCGTCGAGCTCGGCACCGAGGGACTGACCGGCCTCATCACCTACATGCGAACCGACCAGACCCGGCTGAGCAACGAGGCCATCGCCGCGGCGAAGGATTTCGTCACCACCCAGTACGGCGAGAACTACGCCAACCCGCGGCAGTGGGAGAAGAAGAAGGGCAAGGCTGCGGTCGAGGCGCAGGGCGCCCACGAGGCGATCCGGCCCACCGAGGTCACGCGCACACCGGAGTCCATCAGCCAGCACCTGAGCTCCGACCAGCTCCGCCTGTACACCATCATCTGGCGCCGCTTCATGGCGAGCCAGATGGCTCCCGCGCGCTATGAGAACACCCGCGTCGACGTCGGCGCAGGCGACTACGTCCTGCGCGCCACCGGCTCCATCCGCCGCTTCGACGGCTTCGAGAAGGTCTGGGAGCGGGAGGTCGACGACGATCCCGGCATGCCCGACCTGGCCCAGGGCGACGGCCTCAACATGCTCGAGATCACCCCCGAGCAGCACTTCACCCAGCCGCCGCCGCGGTTCACCGAGGCGTCCCTGATCAAGGAGCTGGAGGAGCGCGGCATCGGCCGTCCCAGCACCTACGCCCCCACCATCGACACCATCGAGAAGCGCGGCTACGTGAAGGTGCTCGAGCGGCGCCTCCATCCAACGCCGCTCGGCAAGGCGGTCACCGCCTTTCTGGTGCTCAACTTCGAGGACTTCCTGGAGTACGACTTCACGGCCGAGATGGAGGCCAGCCTCGACAAGATCGAGAACGGCGACGCCTGGGTGCCGTTCATGAACGACTTCAACAAGCAGCTCAACGACCTCCTGGCGAAGGCCCAGCAGGCAGAGCCGGTGCGCCCCCAGGCGGAGCGGATCGGCGAAAAGTGCCCGAAGTGCGGGGAGGGAGAGCTGGTCAAGCGCGACGGCCGCTTTGGCGAGTTCGTCGGCTGCTCGCGCTACCCCGAGTGCGACTACATCAAGGACCGGGAGGAGCGTGTGGCGCCGCAGGAGGTCGGGCGGCCCTGCCCGGAGTGCGGCCGGCCGCTGGTCATCCGCCAGAGCCGCCGCGGCCCGTTCGTGGGCTGCTCCGGCTACCCGGACTGCCGCTACATCGACAAGGAGGCCAGCGAGGGGGCGAGCGCCGACGAGGCCGGCGGCGAGGCCAAGGCGGCCGGGGACACGTGCCCGCGGTGTGGCGAGGGTGAGCTGGTCCAGAAGCGCGGCCGCTTCGGCGAGTTCCTGGGCTGCAGCCGCTATCCCGAGTGCAAGTACATCCACGGCCGCCAGGGCCGGCCCCAACCCGTGCCCGCCGGCCGCGACTGTCCCGAGTGCGGCAAGCCGCTGCTGGTCCGGCAGGGCAAGCGCGGGCCGTTCGTGGGCTGCTCCGGATATCCCAAGTGCCGCCACATCGAGTCCGCGGAAGCCGCGCCGGCCACGGCCGCCGAAGCTGATGCCGACGCCGACGCGCCCGACGTGGCCGAGGCAGATGCCCCCGTGGCGGCCGACAACGACGCGCCCGCGGTGGCTGACGCCGATGCGCCTGAGGTGGTCGACGAGCCCGCCCCCACGGCGGGCGGCGCCTGACCCATGGCCGAGGGCGGTGG
>JAXDLV010000186.1:0-11098 GCA_034666445.1 Chloroflexota bacterium
TCGGGCGCGCCGCCCAACTACGCCCCGCCGCCCGGGGGCCCACCGGAAGAGAAGAAGAAGCGCTGGCCCTTCTAGGGGGCTAGCGCCGCCCGGCCCGTGCCGGGCAGCCTGCTAACAAACGGCCTTCGTCTTCTTCTTGCTGCGCTTTTTGTGGTGCGTCTGCTTGGTGCTGCCCTCGTACACGCGGTCGAGGTGGTCGACGGTGCGGTGGATGTCGGCCACCAGCAGCTCGGCCATGTCGCGGCTGAGCCCCTCGCGCACGACCACGCGCAGGACCGAGACCTCCTCGGCGTCCGGCGCCATGCTGTAGGCGGGCACCACCCAGCCGCGGGAGCGGAGGTGGTCGGAGACGTCGAACACGCTGTAGGGCCGGTCCTTCTGCAGCGAGAAGCACACCAGCGGGAGGCCGGAGTCGTCACTGACCAGGTCGAAGTGCCCGGTGTCGGTGATCGCGGTCGCCAGGAAGCGAGCGGTGTCCTGGAGATTGAGCATGATCTCCCGGTAGCCCGCGCGGCCCAGGCGCAGGAAGTTGTAGTACTGGGCGATGATCTGGCTCGCGCCGCGGGAGAAGTTGAGCGTGAACGACGGCTGGTCGCCGCCGAGGTAGTTGACGTGGAAGATCAGCTCCTCCGGAAGGTGGGTCTCGTCGCGCCAGATGACCCAGCCGACGCCCGGGTACACCAGCCCGTACTTGTGGCCTGATGCGTTGATCGAGCGCACCAGCGGGAGGCGGAAGTCCCACTCAAGCTCGGGCTCCAGGAAGGGCGCGACAAACGCCCCGCTGGCGCCGTCGACGTGGATCGGAACGTCCCAGCCGGTCTTCTCGTTGAGGGCCACCAGGGCGTCGTTGAGGCCCTTGATGTCCTCGTACTGGCCGTTGTAGGTGCTGCCCAGGATGCCGACCACGGCGATGGTGTTCTCGTCGACCATCTGCATCGCCTCGTCCACTCCGATGACAAACCGGTCGAGGGTGTTGGGCACGTAACGCGGCTCGACGTCGAAGTAGCGGGCGAACTTCTCCCAGCAGACCTGCACGCTGTGGGACATCACCAGGTTGGGCCTGTCGGTGGGCTTGCCCGCGGCGGCGCGGCGCTTGCGCCAGTTCCACTTGAGGGCCAGGCCGGCGAGGTGGATCGCCTCCGAGGAACCCACCGTCGCGGTGCCGATGGCGTCGTGGCCGGGAGGGGCGTTGAACAGGCGGGCGAGCATGTTGACGCAGCGGTTCTGGATCTCCGTCGACTGCGGGTATTCGTCGGCGTCGATGTAGTTCTTGCCCATCGCCTCGATGAACAGCTTGTCGGCCTCCGGCTCCATCCAGGTGGTCACGAAAGTCGCCAGGTTCATCGCGGGGTTGCCGTCGAGGTTCATCTCGTCGTGGATGATCTGGTAGGCGATGTTGGCCGGCATCTGCTCCTCGGGCATGTCGTACTTCGGCACCGGCGCGGAGATGTAGCGGCTCCCGTAGGACGACGCGAGGTGCTGCTGCTGGTGGCTGAGATCATCGAGCTGGACCTTCTTGGAAAGCATTGGTGTCCTCCGGGGTCGGGATGGGCCGTGATGGCGAGGTGAGTATTGTCCTAGAGTTGCGGCCGTGGCTGACATCCTCGCGATGTACGCGGCGCAGACGCCGGACAAGCCGGCCGTCATCGGAGAGGATGGCAGCCGGGTCACCTACTCGCAGCTGAACAGCCGCGTCAACCGCTGCGCCGCCGCCCTCAAGGGCCTCGGGCTGCAGCCGGGACAGGACTGCATCCATGTCCACTACAACTGCGTCGAGGGCTTCGAGATGGGCCACGCGCTGCGCAAGATGCGTGCCATAACCACCCCCATGAACCACCGCCTCCGGGGCCAGGAGGTGGCCTACATCCTCAACGACAGCGATGCCCGCGTCGTGATAGCCGGCCCCGAGTTCCTCGCGGTGGTGGATGAGGCGCGGGCAGAAGTCGAGGACGCAGGAAGCCGCCACTGGCTGGCGCTGGGCGACGACGTCCCCGCCGGCTGGGAGTCGTACGAGGAGCTTTTGGCGGCGGCGTCCGACGTTGAGCCCGACACCCCGTCAGAGATCACCGGGCCAACCATGATCTACACGGCCGGGACCACCGGCAACCCCAAGGGCGCGCTGCGTCGCCAGGGAGCGGACCCGGTCGTCGTGCTCAGCTGGATCCAGTGGTTCGGCTTCACCGCCAACGACGTCCACCTGCTCGCGGGGCCCGGGTACCACAGCGCACCGGCGGCGTTTGCGGGGCTGCACACGATCATCGGGGCCACCGTCGTCTTCGAGAAGCGCTTCGACGCCGAGACGTCGCTGCGCATGATCCAGGAGCACGGCGTGACCACCACTTTCATGGCGCCCATCCTGGTGCGGCGCATCCTCGACCTGCCCGCCGAGGTGCGCGCCAGGTACGACGTGTCGTCGCTGAAGACGCTGGTGGTGGCCGCTGCCCCATTCCCCGCCGACCTGAAGCGCCGCGCGGTCGAGTACTTCGGCCCCTGCGTGCACGAGTTCTACGGCGCCACCGAGACCGGCCTGGTGACCCACATCGGTCCCGAGGACATCCTGCGCAAGCCCGACTCCTGTGGGCGGGCCACGCCGGGGACCGAGATCGTCCTGCTCGACGAGGATGGTAACGAGGTCCCCCAGGGCGAGCCCGGCGAGCTGTGGGCGCGGTCCGCCGCCACCTTCGGCGAGTACCTCAACAAGCCCGAGGCCACGGCGCGCAACTTCCGCGAGGAGTTCTTCACCGTCGGCGACATCGCCTACATCGACGACGAGGGCTTCGTCCACATCTGCGACCGCAAGATCGACATGATCATCAGCGGCGGCGTGAACATCTACCCCGCCGAGGTGGAGGCGGTGCTGCACGAGCACCCGGCGGTCGAGGACTGCGCGGTAATTGGCATCCCGGACGAGGAGTGGGGCGAGACCGTCAAGGCCGTGGTCAAGCCGCGCCCCGGCGAGCGCCCCGCAGAGGACGACCTGCTCGGCTTCCTGCGCGGCCGGATCGCGGACTACAAGGTGCCCCGCTCGGTGGACTTCGTCGACGACTTCCCGCGGGACGCCGCGGGCAAGCTGCTCAAGCGCCTCGTCCGCGACCCGTACTGGGAGAAGACCGGGCAGCGGATCTGACCGGTGGCTACCGAAGCGGCCGGCTGGGCGATACAGTGTCGCCATGACCTGGAAGACCTGGGCCCTCCTCGGCGTGGGGTTCCTGATGCTCGCCTATGGCACCGTCGCGGTGTTCATCGCGCTCGACCGCGACTCCCACTCTGCCAGCGACACGCTGCGGCCGTTCGTGATCACGATGGGGCCCGTCTGGGCGATCGCGATCAGCGGCGCCGTTGCCCTGGGCAGCCGCCGGCGGGACTAGGACCCGGCCGCTGCCGGGGCCGGGCCGCCCTCGGTGATACCAAGCCGGCGGTGAAGCCGCCGCAGGAAGCCGGGCGCCCACCAGTTCCACTCCCCCAGCACGCCCATCAGCGACGGCACCAGGAGCGCGCGCACGACGGTCGCGTCGATCAGGACGCCGGTGACAGTGCCCACCCCCAGCTCCTTCATGAACACGATGTTGGAGGTGGCGAAGGCGCCGATCGCGACGCAGAACAGCAGCGCCGCCGCTGAGACGATGCGGCCGGTCCGCTGGATCCCCAGCGCCACCGCCTCGGTGTTGGCGCGGCCCCCGTCGCGTGCCTCCTTGATCCGCGCCAGCAGGAAGACGCCGTAGTCAGTGGACAGTCCGAAGATCAGGGCGAACAGCAGGACGGGCTGGGTCTGCTCGAGGGCGCCGGAGCTGGTGTAAGCGAGCACCCCCTCGAGGTTGCCCCACTGGAAGATCGCCACCAGCACGCCAAAGGTGGCGCTCAGGGTGAGCATGTTCATCAGGATCGCCTTGACCGGCAGCACCACCGACCCCGTCATCAGGAACAGGATCACCAGCGTGGTGAGGGTGACCATCGCCACGGCCAGCGGCAGGCTGTCGACCAGGCCCCGCTGGAGGTCGACAAACTGCGCGGTCAGCCCGCTGCTCTGCACCGGGAACGACGCGCTGAGGGCGCGGATGTCCTGCAGCGCCCGGGTCGAGCGCTCTACGTACGGGTCGTTGCCGAGGCTGGCGTTGAAGCTCCAGACGCCCGCGCCCTGGAACTGCGGCTTCGCGACGGCGTCAACGCCCTTCACCGTCGCAACGCGGTCGGCAAACGCCGAGACCTCGGCGGCGCGGTCCTGCCCGGCCCTTACCACCACGATGGCGGGGGCACCGATCTGGCCCGGGAAGTCCCGCTTGATGGCGGAGTCGACCACCCGCGCGCTGGCTGTCGACGGCAGCGTGGTGGCGTCCACGGAGTTGAACCTGATCCCCAGGAACGGCATCCCGATCACCACCAGCAGGCCACCGCTGACCAGCGCCACCACAACCGAGCGCCGCATGACGAACCGCGACAGCGAGTACCAAAAGCCCTTGCTGGTGGCCTCGGAGCGCTGCCAGCGCCGCGGCGCGAGCGCGTTGACCTTCGTCCCCAGCAGGCGCAGCACCGCCGGCAGCACCACCAGGGCGGTGGTCGCGGCGATGACCACGACGATCACCCCGGCCACGCCCATCGAGAAGAGGAAGTTGAGCGGGAAGAGGGTCATCGACGCCAGCGCGGCCGCCACGGTCAGGGAGCTGAAGAATATGGTGCGGCCGGCCGTCCTGACCGTGGCATCAACGGCCTCCGCCACCTGCCTGCCGGCGCCAAGCTCCTCCCGGAAACGCGACACCATGAACAGCGAGTAGTCGATCGACAGGCCCAGGCCGAGGCCGGTGGCGAGGTTGAGCGCGAAGATCGACAGGGGCGTCATGCCGTTGAAGAGCTGGAGGCCGAGGAAGGTGCCCAGCACCGTGATGCCCCCCACCATCAGCGGCAGCAGCGCCGCCACAGCGCCACGGAAAACCCACAGCATGAGGATGAAGAGGATTGGGAAGGCGATGGTCTCCGCCCGGGCGAGGTCGTCCTGGACGTTGGACTGGACCTCGGCGAACGTGGTGCCGACGCCTCCCAGGGTGACGGCTGAGTCGGACTTGAACTTCGTCTGCAGCCGGGTCGCCGCGGCTGCGATCCGGTCGTCGTCCACGTTCTTGTCGAACAGCCCGTAGACCAGGGTCTGGTGCCCGTCCTTCGCGACCATCGACGGGTCGTTGGTCTGGTAGAAGGACCACGCCGTCTTGACGTCCGGGTCCTCGCCTATGGTCCGCGCCACCTGCTCGACCTCGCCGCGGGAGACTGGGCTGTCCATGGAGTCGACCCGCACCAGCGCGATGACGTTGCGGTCGGCACGGGTGCCCGTGGCCTCGGCGAGGGTCGCGATCGCCGCCTCGCTCTCGGAGTTGGGGCGGACGAAACCGCCCTGGTGGAGCTTCGCCGAGACCGACCCACCGAGGGCGCCCGACAGCGCCGTGAACGCCACGGCCCCCCCGACCACGAACCAGGCACGACGGGTCACCAGCCGGGCCAGCAGGTCGAACATGTCAGCTCCTCCCCTTCGCGGCGGCGGCACCCGCCGCGGGTTCCGCGGCCATGTTGATGGCCATCTCCTCGAGCGCGCCGAGCGCCGCGTCGCCGTCGAAGTCCGGGTCGATCAGGCGCTGCAGCGCGATTCCAAGGAACGCCCCCCAGATCGCCCCACCGACCGCGTCGGGCGACGCCTTCGGAGGGCTGGCCGACTCGGCCGCGACCGCCCGGCTGACGCCGGTGACGACATCGCGACGGCTGTTCAGGAACAGCCGGATCTGCTCCGCCATGCGGGCGTTGTGCATCCCCGTGCCCACCATGTCGAAGATCAGCTTGTAGGCGTCCTTGTTCCAGACCTGCCACTGGCGCTCGGCCTCGAAGCCAAGCCTGGCCTGGTCGAGGCCGGGCATCCCCTCCAGGTCGAGATCGGCCATGGGGCAGGCGCGCTCCAGCGCGGCCAGCATCAGGTCGTCTTTGTTCTCGAAGTAGTAGTGGGCCAGCCCGGTGGCCAGGCCGGCCCGGGTGGCGATGTCCTTCATGGTGGTGCCGTGGTAGCCGGACTCGGCGAGGGTGCGGAAGGCCGCCTCGACGATCTTGGTCTGGGTTTCCTCACGCGTCACGGGCTGCCCTCGTTGAATGGCCGTTCAAGTTGAATGAATGTTCAATCAAACCCGCCGCGCGTGTCAAGGGGCAGCGGCACGACCGGGCCTGTACGATTCGGCGTCAAGGTGAGGATGTGAGCGACGGCGCCTCGGACCCGCGCGACTTCCTACGCGACGCGGGCAGGCGATGGGCGTCCCAGACCCCGGAGGGAGTCGACCCCCGCTGGCGCGTCGACCCCGACGTCGAGCTGTACGAAGAGGACGAGGACACCGGCGGCGGCACCGGCCTGATGCGCGTCACCCACTCGGGGCACGCCAGCCTGGAGCGCGAGGGTGGGATGCTCCGCGCCACGGCGACGGGGGTGCAGAAGCGCCGCGGGGTGGCCCGCCTCCGCACCCTGCTGCTCGGTGAGCCCCTGTCCAGCGCCCGCCACGCCGAGGAGCGGCTCACGAAGGTCAAGGCGCTGGCGGTGCTGTCATCCGACGCCCTGTCGTCCGTCGCCTACGCCACCGAGCAGACCCTGGCCGTCCTGCTGCTCGCCGGCGCCGGCGCGCTGGCCGTGGCGCCCGGTGTGGCGATCGCCATCATCGTGCTCCTGGTGGTTGCCGGGATCTCCCACGTGCAGGCGATCCGCGCCTACCCCAAGGGCGGTGGCGCCTACATCGTCGCCAGCGACAACCTCGGTCCCGTGGCGGGACTGGTCGCCGGGGCGTCACTGATGACCGATTACATCCTCACCGTCGCGGTGTCGGTGTCGGCCGGGGTCGGCGCGGTGACCTCCGCGCTCCCGGCGTTCGCCCCCTACACCGTGGAGATCGGGCTGGGCATCATCCTCCTGCTGGTGTGGGGCAACCTACGCGGCATTCGCGAGGCGGGCAGCATCTTCGCCCTCCCCACCTACATCTTCCTGCTGGGCATGGCCGCGCTGGTGGTCGGCGGCCTGTTCCACCTCGCCACCCAGGGGGCCGCCAGCCCGCTGGCCCGGCAGACCAACTACATCGGCCCGCTGCCGGTGGAGACCTTCGCGCTGTTCCTGGTGCTGAAGGCGTTCGCGTCCGGCTGCACCGCGCTCACTGGCGTGGAGGCGATATCGGACGGGGTGCCGGCCTTCAAACCGCCGGAGTGGCGCAACGCGCGCACCACCCTGATCGTCATGGTCGCGATCCTGGCGGTGATGTTCACGGGGATCACGTTCCTGGCCCACCAGTTCGAGCTGTTCCCCGACTACCAGCTTGGCCCCGGGCTGCCGGCCGAGCTGCAAAACCCCGCCAACTACACCGGCACGTACCAGACGCTGCTCTCGAAGCTGAACCACGTCGTCTTCGATGACGGCCCCGTTTACTTCGGCATCCAGGCGGCCACCGCCGTGATCCTGATGCTGGCGGCCAACACCTCCTTCAGCGACTTCCCGCGCCTGCTCTACTTCATGGCCCGGGACAAGTACGCGCCCTCGCAGTTCACAAACCTGGGCGATCGGCTGGCGTTCTCGAACGGCATCATCACATTGGGGCTGCTCGCGGGACTCCTCTTCTTCATCTTCCGCGGCAGCGTCGACGCGCTGATCCCGCTCTACACGATCGGGGTCTTCGCCAGCTTCACCCTGGCCCAGCTGGGGATGGTGGTGCGATGGCGCCGCCTCGGCCGCAGTGGCACGCGGGATGAGCGACGTGGCTGGCGCCGGTCGGTGGCGATGAACCTGGGCGGCGCGATGATGACCGGCGCGGTGCTGGTCATCGCTGCCTACACCAAGTTCGTGTACGGCGCCTGGATCGTGCTGGTCCTGATACCGGTCATCGTGGTGCTGGCGCTGGCCGTCCACCGCCACTACGCCGGCGCCAAGCGCCGGGTGCAGGCCGAGACGCCGCTCAGCCCGGGCGATGTCCACCCCGTCGCCATCGTCCCCATCGCCGACCTCACCGACGTGCAGCTGCAGACGCTGGCGCTGGCCCGGCGGCTGGCGGACAAGGTGGTGGCGGTGATCATCTCCGACGACCGCCACCGTCTCGAGGAGATCCAGGAGAAGTGGGAGGTGTGGGGCAACCACGTCAAGCTCGACGCGATCTACTCCCCGTATCGCTCGTTCATCCGGCCTTTCCTGGACTACCTCGACGCGGTCGAGAACCAGAACCAGGGAAGCACGATCCTGGTCATCCTGCCGGAGATGGTGCACAGCCGCTGGTGGCACCAGTTCCTGCACAACCAGACCGCGCTCAAGCTCAAGGCCGCCCTCCTGTTCCGGCCCGGGACGGTGGTCGTCAACGTCCCCTATCACCTGCTCGAGGTGAAGGAGGCGGCCAGCCAATAGGCCCGCCACGCGGGCACCCACAGGAGGACAGTCATGGACCGTGAAGCCCTGCGAACCGTTCAGCAGCCACTCAAGGAGCGCTACCGCGACGAGCCCGGCGCCGCCGTGGTCACCCTGCGCGCGGATGGGGAGGTCGGCGAGGGCGTGACCTGCTCGGTCCAGACCGGGCGGGCCCTGGTCGAGGCCGGGCTCCACCCCGCCACCGGCGGCAGCGGCGCCTCGGCGTGCTCCGGCGACATGCTGCTGCAGGCACTGGTGGCCTGCGCCGGCGTCACGCTGAGCTCCTCGGCGACGTCAATGGAGATCCCGATCGAGCGCGGCACGGTCCACGCCGAGGGCGAGCTGGACTTCCGCGGCACCCTGGCGGTCAGCAAGGACGCCCCGGTGGGCTTCCAGTCGATCCGGCTGCGTTTCGAGATCGAGTCCCCGGCGACGGCCGAGCAGCTTCAGCGCCTGGTCGAGCTAACCGAGCGCTACTGCGTCGTCTACCAGACCCTGCGCAACCCCCCTCCGATCGACGTCAGCCGGGACACGGCCTCCCCGGCCGGCGCCTGAGGCGCGGCCCTACCAGTCGGCGCCCACCGCGGCGGCGAGGAAGGCCATCATCGGCGCCTCGGTGCGGCAGTTCTCCAGGAAGAGGTCGAGGAAGCCCGGGTCGCACACCTGGGCCTGGGTGTACTTCGCGTGGGCAAAGAAGCCCTTGCGCTTGAGGTCCTCGACCATCGGGTGGTCGGCGGGGTAGCCCTTCGGGGGGTTCTTGAGGGCGTCGCCACCCAGCTCCTGCGAGGCCCTGAACTTCGCCCCGCCGGTGGCGCGCTTCCAGCTCGCCGTGTCGTCGACGATGGCGTCGCGGACGCGGTTCAGCGTGGCGGTGTCGGCCATGTGGATGCCGCCCCCACTGAAGTTGTCGGCGCCGGGCTCGGCGGTGAGATGAAGGTAGTACCCCGGCGCGGCGCCGTCACGGCCGCGGCGGTGGCCGAAGCCGATCCCGACGTTGGTCTTGTACGGCGACTTGTCCCGCGCGAACCGCACGTCCCGGTACACGCGCATCAGCGACCCGCCCAGCGGCCGCGGGTCGGCGATCACCTGGCTGCTGATCTTTGCCAGCCCCGGCGCGGCGGCCTCGATGAAGCGCAGCGCAGGGCCGCGCACCTCGGCTTCGTAGCGGTTCTTCCGCGGGTCGAACCAGTCCTTGCGGTTGTTCCGCGACAGGTCGCGCAGGAATACGAACGTCGCGGATGTGAAATAGGCCTGCCTGGCGCTCATCGGTGTGGTCCCTCCTCCCCTATGTGATCCTTAACCATATCACTGGTTTGTGTAACTCCTGGTTGTGTGCCGAACCGCACAGACAGCCCTACGGGCAGGTGCTACGATCCGGCTCACGAAGATGAGGGAGACCGACGAGTCCGTCAGCCCCAGGCCCGCCACCCGGCGCCAGTTCCTGGGCGCGGTGGGCCTCACCAGCGTCGGCGGCGCCGCCCTGGCCTCGGGCGTCTTTGCGCCGGCGCTCGTGGAAGCCGCGGACGGGCGCCTCCGCCTCCCCAACGCCGCGGCGATCCGGGACTACACCAACAGCCACTTCTCGCTTGACCTCGAGGGCACCAATGCCGGCTTCATCGACGACGTCAGCGGCGGGTCGGCCTACGGCGAGGTGATCACTGAGCAGCTGGGCGCCGACCGCATCGCCCGCAAGCACATCGGGGCCGTCCACTACGAGCCCTTTACCCTCAGCTTCGGGACGGCCATGAGCCAGAACGCCTACGACTGGATCAGCGGCACCCTCAATCGCAAGAACCCCCGGCACAGCGGGGCGGTGGTCTCGTCCGATTTCGACTTCAACGTGCAGAGCAACGTGTCCTTCCTAAACGCGCTGCTCACCGAGGTGACGTTCCCCGCGGTTGACGGAGGCTCCAAGGACAGCGCCAAGATGACCATCAAGTTCGCCCCCGAGTCGACCAAGGCCGACCCGGTCGCCAAGGGCACCGCCCAGTCCGGCAAGTTCACGACCAAGGGCCAGAAGAAGTGGACGGCGAACAACTTCCGTCTCACGATCGGGGGACTTGACACCAGCAAGGTGAACCACGTCGACGCCATCACCGTCAAGCAGGTCGTCAGCGACCCCGGCCTGGGCGAGCTGCGGGACTTCCAGAAGCAGGATGCCCGCCTGGACATCCCCAACATCGTGGTGACGATGTCGGAGGCGTCGGCGGCGGACTGGTTCGCATGGCACCAGGACTTCGTCGTCAGGGGCAACAACCGGCCGGAGAACGAGAAGTCGGGGACGCTCGAGTACCTGGCAGCGGACCAGAAGGAAACGCTCTTCACCCTCGACCTGAAGAACCTGGGGATCTTCCGGCTGGCCCCCGAGAAGGCGCAGGCCGGCCAAGAGAGCATCCGCCGGGTGAGGGCGGAGATGTACTGCGAGGAGATCTCGTTCAGCCAGAAGACGGCCTCGGCCTGAGCCCGGCGTGTCGGAGGAGAACCTAAAGGAGCTGCTCGGCCGGCTGGCCACCGAACCGGAGTTCGGCGCGCGCATCCGGGAGAACCCCGGGGCGCTGAAGGACGGCTTCGGCCTCACCGAAGCCGAGGCGGACGAGCTCGCGCGGATGGCGCAGCAGGCCGACACCCCCGCCGCCGCCGCTGCCGCCGCCGGGCCGGCCCCCGTTGCCCTGGAGACGCGGGAGTCGAAATCGGGCCTCCCTAGGG
>JAXDLV010000187.1:0-14056 GCA_034666445.1 Chloroflexota bacterium
CGCTAGTGTATTTCCGCCCCTCGCCCGCCCGACCCCCGGGGGGACGTTTCTCAGCAGCTTATCAGACCCCCTCGGGCAGGTTGGTGAAGCGGATGCCGGCCTGGCTCCGGTGGAGCTTGTTGACGGATAGCAGCACCGCGGTGAAGCCCTCCAGGTAGCGCGCCAGGGCGAGGCCGCCGACCGGCACCCCGCGGGCGCCCAGGTCGGCGCAGAGCTCGATGATGGTGGCGCGGTCAGCCTCGTCGTCGGCCGCCACGGGGATGTCCTCGTCGAGGGCGTGCTCCAGGTCGATCAGCACCTTCGCGCTCACGTTGTGGAACGCGGCGCCCACCCTGCTTCCCGGCAGGGCGGCGGCCACCAGCGCCGCGGCCGAGCCGGCGGGCACGTCAAGAACCGAGAACCGTCCCTCGGCCACCTGCAGCGGGATGACGGCGCTGACGACGAGCTTGCCCTCTAGCTCGGCTCGCAGCGGGGTGATGGTCTGCTCGAGCCCGCTGTATGGCGTCGCCAGCACCACGATCCCGGCGGCGGCGGCAGCGCCGGCGTTGTCGCTGCCGGCGACGCTGCCGCCGGCCAGGGCGGCGACCTCGGCGGCCGCCGAGGTGGCCCGGTCAGCGTCGCGCGAGCCTATGAGGACCTCCCGGCCGGCGCGGGCCCAGCGGGCGGCCAGCCCGCGGCCCTCCTTCCCGGTGCCGCCGAGGATCGCGATCGCCTCGCTCACCGGCGGCGCCCTCGCCTACTTCTTCTCGTGCGTGAGGAAGCCCTTACCGGACTTCATACCCAGCTCGCCGGCCTTGACGTGGGCCTCCAGCTCGGCGGTGGGCTGCCACCAGTCGTCGTGCATCTCGTCCCTACCCAGGTGCCAGGCGTCGTGGATCACGTCGAGGCCGATGAAGTCGGCCAGCTTGATCGGCCCCATCGGCCAGTTGAGGCCCCGGACGCACGCGTCGTCGATGTCCTCGGCGGTGGCGGCGCCCTCGTCGAGCAGCCGGAGCGCCTCGCGGATCGCGGTAAAGATCACGCGGTTGACGATGAAGCCGTAGCTCTCCCTCTGGACCAGCACGGGGTGGCGGCCCACCTTCGTCGCGAACGCCATCGTCGCCTCGACGGTCTCGTCGGAGGTGTGCGGCCCGCGGACCACCTCCACCAGGTCCATCAGCAGGACGGGGTTGAAGAAGTGGGCGTTGATGCACTTCTCCGGCCGCCGCGTGACGTGGTCGAGCTTGCTGATCCCGATGGTCGAGCTGGTGGAGGCCAGGATGGTCGGCTCCGGGGCGGCGGCGTCCATCTGCTTCCAGACGTCGTGCTTGGTCTCGAGTACCTCGGCCACCGCCTCGACCACGATGTCGGCGTCGGCGACCGCCTCGCCGAGGTCGGTGGTGGGGGAGACACGGCCGATGACGGCGTCGCACTCGGCCTCGTCGAGGGTGCCCTTCTCTACCCTCCTCTTGAGCAGCCGGGTGGCGTTGGCGACCCCCTTGTCCAGCGTTTCCTGGCGCCTTGAAGCCAGTCTGACCGGCAGCCCGCCAAGGGCGACCTGGAAGGCCAGCTGAGAGCCGACCGTGCCGGCGCCGACCACCGTTACGCGCTTGATTTCCAAGTCCAGCCTCCGTGAAAGGTATGGATCATAACCAGCCTCGCGAGCGCTCGACTTGCTCTATGCGCCGTGGGTTGGCACTATTCGTTCGTGGTCCAGGTGAAGGACATCATGTCCAAGGACGTTCTCAAGATCTCCCAGTCGGCGACGATCGACGAGCTGACGGCCATCCTGACGCGCCACCGCATCACCGGCCTGCCCGTCCTGGACAACAAGGGCAAGCTCGCCGGGGTGGTCTCCGAGTTCGACGTGATCGACAAGAAGGGCCGCCTGGTGGCGGACATCATGAGCAAGAAGCCGATCACCATCAAGAACACGGCGCCCGTCGGTGACGCGGCCAAGCTCTTCGTCAAGCACCGGATCAGGCGGGTGCCCGTCATGAACGGCGAGAAGCTGGTGGGGATCGTGAGCCGGGCGGACATCGTCCGCTTCTTCGCCACCCGGCACTGGGTCTGCGGGGAGTGCGGTTACAACGAGCGGGGCTTCGACCCCCCCGACGTCTGTCCCAGCTGCGGGGCGAAGGCGTCCAAGTTCACCCTCAGCCAGGCGCCGCCCGGGATGTAGCCGGGGTTCGCCCCGGTCAGGACTCCTGCGGGCAGGCCACGCCCTGCCCCGCCAGCGCCGCGCCCCACTGGTCCGCCATCACGGCGTAGCCCGCCGAGCTGGGGTGGACCCAGTCCGAGCGCAGCTCGGCGTGGTCGCGGTAGGTGCTGAAGAAGTCGGGGCCGGGCGCCAGCCGCATCCCGGTGCGGATGTCGTTGACCACCGGCATGTACGTCTTCTCGGCGTCCTCGGTGGCGCCGCTGCGGTAGCTGGGGCAGGCAACGTGGATGCGGTCGCCGGTGGCGCCCAGCCTGCCCAGCCCGTCGATGACAGCCCGCAGCCGGGCGCCGTACTCGTCGGCCGGCCGGTGCACCAGCACGTCGTTGACGCCCAGGTCGACCAGCCAAGCGTTGGGACGCGTGGCGGCGACGATCGACCTGAAGTAGTCGCTCTCAACCACGTGGGCGAAGCCGTCGGCGGTTATCCCCGACCAGCCCAGGTTGAGCACCATCACGGGGTGGCCGCGCTCCGCCGCGAGGCGCCGGCCGAGGTCGACCTCGAAGCCCGGCCTTGAGATGCTGGGATCGTTCTGGCTGGCCTGCGGGTAGTTGCGCCCGTCGGCGCTGACCCAGTCGGCGGCGACGGGGTCCAGCGCGCTCCGGGCCGAAACCCAGTCGGGGAAGTAGCCCAGGCGGGCGACGGCGCCCTGCGGGAAGGGTCCCGACGTCCGGCCCTCGCTGATGGAGTCGCCCAGCGCGGCCACGATGTCGCCGCGGCCCACGTGCTCCAGGCGCGTTAGCGCGACGGGCGCCCGGCCGACGAGCATCGAGTCGAGCGTCCCCGTGCCGGGGGTGAAGAGGCGGGCGTCGAGGGTGTGCTCGCCATAGGCGAGGTCGTGGAACGTGCCGTGCCAGGGGGGCGCCGCCAGGCGCAGCGACCGCGCTGCCGGGGTTCCCTGGTCGAGGACCACGTCCACTACGCTGCGGTCCGCCGGCCCGTTGTGTTCGACGTCGAAGTCGAGGTCTGACGATGTCTGCACGTAGGGCACGGCGAAGGCCCCGGCGGGACCGGGGATCTCCAGCGTGGCCACGCCGGGGGCGGCCGCGACGCTGCTGTGGGGCGTCGTGAACCGGACCACCGGTGCGACGCCGTGCGCCTGTAGCGGCGCCGGCTGGTGGCCTACCCGGGCGACGGCAGCGTAGAGCTGGTCGACGTGGGGGATGGCCGCGGAGCCCGCGAACATGGCCGCAAGCAACGGGAACACCAGCCCCACACGCGCCCGGGGGGACGCAGGGCGTAGTGAAAACGGCACTGCATCCGACCATAGCAAAGGGGCACCTATGATCTGAGAACGAGTCTGCGAACCCCCCAACGACGCACCACGGAGAGATGACAGTTGCCTGAAGCTGAAGCATGAGCGCGATGAGCGACCCCGAGGAGACCTACCCCTGGGAGCGGGAGACCCCCCGCGAGATAGCGGTCGAGGACTGGCAGCGCTACGAGGCCAACGTCGCCGAGATCCTGGAGGCCTTTGGCATGGACCTCGACACCCCCGGCACCGCCAAGACGCCGGAGCGGTTCCTGAAGGCGCTCTTCGACTCCACAGTCGGCTACGAGGGCGACCCCAAGCTGCTGACCGCGTTCCCCACCGAGTGCCGGGGCGGCCCGGACTGCCACCTCAGCCAGATCACCGAGGGGCCGATCTCCTTCTTCGCCCTGTGCGAGCACCACGCGCTGCCGTTTCACGGCACCGCCTACGTGGCGTACATCGCCCACGAGAACATCATCGGGATCTCCAAGCTGACCCGTCTGGTGCGGGTGTTCGCGCGTCGCTTCACGGTCCAGGAGCGCATGGGGCAGGAGATCGCCGACGCCCTGGTGCGCATCCTTCAGCCCCACGGCGTGGCCGTCCACCTGCAGGCGGCCCACCTCTGCACCCAGATGCGAGGCGTCCGCGAGGAGAGCTCCCACACCTGGACCACCTTCTGGCGCGGGTCGTACGAGGACGACGCGGCGATGCGCCAGGAGTTCCTCGAGGTGAGCCGCCGCGCGGGTGGCTGACCGGCCCGCCGAGCCTCGGCCCTTCGAGGTCCTGGTCGACACCGGCGACGCGGCGGACCTGCCGGCCGCGGCAGCCAGGCTCTACCGCGGCGGGCTGGGGCTACGCCCGCCCGTGCTCTACTCCAATTTCGTCAGCTCCATCGACGGCGTGGTTGCCACGATGCCACGAGAGTCGTCAGGGTCGGTCATCAGCGGCAAGTACTGGGGCGACCGCTTCCTGATGGCCGTGCTGCGGGCACACGCGGACGCGGTCCTGCTCGGCGCCGGCACGCTTAACAGCAGCCCCGGCCACGCCTGGACCGCCGCCCACGTCTTCCCCGACATGGCGGATGACTGGACCGCGTGGCGCGCCGCCGCCGGGCTGCCGACGGAACCCCGGCTGGTGGTCGTCACCGCCAGCGGCCGGGTCGACGTCGACCATCGCGCCATCCAGGCCGGCGCCACCGTGGTCACCACCGAGGAGGCCGCTGGGCGGGTCAGTGCCGCCCTGCCCGGCACTTGCGAGGTCTGGGCCCTCGGCAGCGGGCTGGAGGTGGACCTCCCCGCCCTGGCCGCGCGGATGCACGCCGAGGGCATGGGCACGGTCCTCACCGAGGGGGGCCCCACCCTGATGGGCAGCCTGCTGTCAGCCGGGCTCCTGGACGAGGTGTTCCTAACCCTGTCGCCCCTGCTGGCGGGCCGCCACGCTCTTGAGCAGCTCGGCATGGTCGAGGGCATCAGCCTGATGCCGGACCACGGCGCGTGGTCGACGCTGGTCAGCGCCCGCCGCAGCGAGGACTATCTCTTCCTGCGCTACCGCCTGCGAAAGGACGCCTAGATCTGGCTGTCCGGCTTCACCCCACGTAACGGGGCAGGCCGCTGGCGCGCAGCAGTTGCAGGCCATGCAGGCCGCGGTGCAGGCGTCCCTGGATTGCCCGATGGCGGTCGCCGGCCACCGGCGTCAGGCGGCGGCGGCGCAACGTCTCCGGTAGCTGCACGATGTTCCAGCCCAACGCGGCCATCAGCTGCCAGGCGAGGCCGGGACGACCCATGAGGATTGACCCCGTTGCCTCGGCCAGGATCCAGCCCACCTGCGCCACCACCGCCGGCAGAAGATGACCCGCGGGCAGGCACTTGATCCTCGTTGCCAGCATGTTCCGTTCGCGCCGTGCGACCCGGAACCGGGTCACCTCGTGCCGCCCGGCCCGCATGTATCCACCGGGTGTGGACCCGCCGCCCCGGTGGAGAGCTGTCGCGCCCTCGGCCACAGCAACGTCGGCGCCACTGAGCAGGGCGCGCCAGCTGTAGTCGGCGTCCTCTGCGATCATGAAGTACCGCTCGTCGAAGCCTGCGAGCCGTTGAAACAGGTCGCGCCGCGTGGCCAGCGCGCAGCCGCTGACGTAGAGCGGCCGCCCCGGCTCACGAAGGATGACCGGGAAGCCAACGGAGTCGAGGGTTGCCCCCACTTCCCAAGCGTCGTCGGCCTCCACCAGCAGCCGGGGACCCACCACACCAGCGCCATCCCGTAGCCTGCGGGCGATCTTCGCGATGCTCCCCCTGTCAACGACCACATCCGGGTTCATGAAAAGCAGGAGGTCACCCGTCGTCGCAGCCGCACCGCGGTTGGCGCCACCCGTGTACCCGTCGTTTACGGGACTGCGAAGAACGGCGGTACCGGGGTGAAGTCGCTCCAGTTCCTCCGGGGAGCCGTCGGTCGAACCGTTGTCGACGACAAGGATCTCCTTCAGGTCGGCCTGCTCATGGAGCGATGCGACGCACCGGATAAGATCGGCGCCCCCATTGAAGTTGACGATCACAGCGGAGACCTGAGCCCTAGTGCTCACAGTGGTGGAACCCAGCTTGCCGCCCATGCGCAGGGACCTTCCCTCCCTGCTCGGACTAGCTCAAAGCGCGGCGACGATCGCGGGGTCGAGCTGAGGGAACTTCTCCAGGAACTCCTTCCGCTCCGCCTTGAAGCGCTCCACCAGCTTCGCGTACTCGTCGCCGCGGTCGGTGCGGGCGTACAGCTTGCGGGGCTGGAGCAGCTCCTCGTCGCTGATGCCGGGCAGCGAGGAGGCCACCTCGTAGCCGAAGTCGGGGTCCTTCTCCCACTGGATCGTGCCCTCCGCGATGGCCTTGACCACCGCGGAGCTGTCGTCGATGCCGACCTTCTTGCTGCGCTCGTCGGCGTCGCCGCCGCCCACGCGGCCGGTATTCAGCAGGAAGACCTCGAAGCGGTGCTTGTCGAGCAGCTCGTGGAAGCGGTTGCCCTGGAGGTCGTGGAGCATCGGGAAGAACGGGTTGGTGCCCGGCACGCGCAGGAACTTGCCCATCTCGTCGGCGCCGCCGGCGCTGGTGCCCTGGGTCTCGCCGAGCATGAAGTACGCCGCCGCCTGCTCGCGGGTGAGGCGAGCCACCGCGGGGATGATGTTCTCGTTGCGGTTGAGGATGAGAAGGATGTCGGCCTTCTTGAGGTCGCGGGCGTCCGCGCTCCAGCCGAGGTCCTCCATCGCGAAGACCGCCCGGCCGTTCTGGGTGTACTCGGTGTTGTTGAAGTCCACCCTGCCGCTGTCATCCTGGTAGACGTTCTCGAGATAGGCGGTCGGCCGCGTGACGGCGTGGTAGATCGTCGGCTCGAACTCCGGGTCGAGGGCGAAGGTCTTGGCGAAGCAGCCGTCCTCGGTGGCGTAGATGCGGCCGTCGGGCATCATCGCGACAAAGTCGTCCTGGACCGGCTTGGAGTTGTTCTGGCGCGTGAACGTGGTGGTCGTCTTGCCGGTGCCCGACAGCCCCACGACGAGGATCACCTTGTCGCCGTCGTCGGTGGGCACGACCTTGCAGCCGGCGTGGAGGGGGAGCCCGCCGCGGTCATAGACCAGCTTGTTCCACATCCGCAGTCCGCCCTTCTTGGACTCGCCGAAGTAGTCGGAGTTGAACACCCGGGTGATGCCCTTCTCCAGGTCGCAGGCGATGACCCGCTCCTTGGGGTAGCCCATCACGGCGAGGTTGGGGGTGTAGATCACGGTCAGCTCGGGCTCGAAGCCCTCGCCCGCGTCCTCGGCCTCGTAGTAGAGGATCTTCTGCATCCCCGCGACGTTGGCGTTGTGCTTCTCGATGATCAGGCGGGCCGGCGTCTGGAAGTCCTTGTCGTTGCCGATGAACCCGTCGATGACCAGCATCTCCTTCTCGGCGATGTAGTCGTCCTGCATCTTTGCCAGGCGCTCACCCTCGTCACGGGTGATCGTCTGGCCCGAGTGCTCATCCGGGTGGTCGGTGACCACGTACGTCGACGCCTTGGAGCGGGAGTCGACCGCCGACTGGATGTTGAGGTTGCCGAACTCCGACCGCCGGGCGTTGGGCATCTCCGCCGTCAGCTCCTGCAGCTCGGTGGCGGACGGGTTCCAGATCAGCTCCTTGGCCTCGGGAACGTACGACCGAACTTTCAATTGCTCTCTCCCGCGACTGCCGCCGCGACCGCGGGTTGGCCCTCACCGCCACCGGTGGTCCCGTTCCCCGCCTGCTTCTCCGCCAGCTTCCTGTCGAGGCCGCAGAGCCGGCCCTTGATGGCCAGCTGCTCGGCCATCTTCCGGCTGGCCTCGTCGATCATCTCGTCGCCGAACATGACGGCGCCGAGCTTGTCCTCCTCGGTCGCCTTCTTGTAGGCGGCCATGATCCCCTCGGCGCGCTCGTACGACTCGAGCGGGGGGGTGTAGATGTCGTTCAGGGGCGCGACCTGGTCGGGGTGGAGCGCCCACTTGCCGTCAAAGCCCATCAGGTAGGTGCGCATCGCCACCTCGCGCAGCCCCGCCTCGTCGCGGATCTGGGCATAGGGGCCGTCGATTGCCTGCAGGCCGTGGGCGCGCGCCGCCATCAGGATCGACATGTTGACGTGGTGCCAGATGTCGCCCGGGTAGCGGTTGTCGATCGCCCCCACGGTCAGCTGGGGCATCCCGATGTTGGCGCTGAAGTCGCCCGGCCCGAAGATGATCGTCTCTGTGCGGGTCGAGGCCGCCGCGATCTCGTTGACGTGGATGAGGCCCTCGGCGGTCTCGATCTGGAGCTCCAGGCCGATGCGGTTCTTGAGGCCCAGGCCGGCCTCCATCTGGTCGAGGAGGCGGTCGACGAAGTGCACGTGGGAGACGTTGTCGACCTTGGGGATCATCAGGCAGTCGAGGCGCTTACCCCCGCCCTCGACGACGGAGATGATGTCGCCGTAGGAGTTGGGGTGGTCGGCGGCGTTGACGCGGACGACGCGGACGGCGTTGCCGAACTCGTACTCGTTGAGGGCGGCGACGACGTTGGCGCGGGCCGCCTCCTTGACGCCGGGGGCGACGGCGTCCTCGAGGTCCAGGAAGAACTGGTCGGCGCCGAAGGCGGCGTTCTCACCGGCCTTGCGGAGCATCTTTTCGGAGCTCCCAGGGACGGCTACACACGAGCGTCGCAGCCTGATCGTCAACCGCGTAACCTCCATGCCTGGCTCGAGAGGCCAAGGCTATTAAGTGGCCGGCGCGAGGCCCGCCGCAATTTGGCTCCGACAGTTTACCGGAAGGTCACAGCGCCCCCGACCCGGCTGCTCGGGGCGCTGGTGGCAAGATGGGGGTGGTGGTGGCGAGAGGTTGGGCCCGGAGGGCCATGTTTGGCGGGCTGGTGGCCCTGTGCCTCGCGATGGGCGCGCTGCCGGCCACCGCGGTGCCCGAGGGGCCGGCGTACCCGTCGCCGGAGTGGGCCGCCCGCGAGGAGGCCAACTTCGCCCGCGCTCACGAGGAGGGCGTGCGGGAGGCCACCGACCCCGCGTTCCTCACCCGCCTGCAGGACCAGTCGGCCGCCAACATCCAGGCCAAGGTGGCGCGAGACACGGCCGACCCCACGTGGATCCAGGGCGGTGGCACATTCCCCGAGAACGTCTGCGGCAGCTGGGCGTACGACTGCGCGGGAGACCCGTTCCTCTACCCGCCGGGCGCGCCCTACAACGGGACCGACGCGTTCTACACCGATGAGGCGGTGGTCGTGCCAGTGGTGTTCTACGACGACGGCGGCGCCCGCCTCAACGGCCGGGTGTGGGCGCCGAAGTCCTCGGCGCCGGGCGACCGGCTCCCCGGGGTGGTGATCGAGACCGGCTCGGTGCAGGCCCCCGAGCCGCTGTACTGGTGGTTCGCCGAGACCCTCGTCCGCTCCGGGTACGTGGTATTGACATTCGACGTCCGCGGCCAGGGCTACTCCGACAACCACACGCCTTCGGGCGACCTCGGCACCAACTTCAACTCCAGCGTCTTCTGGGACGGGCTGGTGGACGCCATCGACTTCTTCCGCTCGACGCCGGGCCAGCAGTACCCGTGGCACTCCACGTACCAGGGGGTCACGTACCCGACGGTCACCGACGCCTTCAATCCCCTGGGCGACCGCCTCGACCCGGACCGGCTGGGCATCGTGGGCCACTCCCTGGGAGCAACCGGGGTCAGCATCGTGCAGGGTTACGGCGCCCCGGGCGCTCCCGCCTGGCCGGGCAAGATCGACGCCCAGAACCCGGTGAAGGTGGCGGTGGCGTGGGACAACCTCAGCGCCAACGGCTCGGGCTTCGGCGGGTCAGGCTCGCCGCCGGCGATCCCACGCGTCCCGGCGATGGGCAGCAGCAACGACTACGACCTGACGCCCCACCCGTACACCTCGCCGCCCGACCCCGAGGCCAAGAAGACCGCGTTCCACGCCTGGGAGGAGGCCCTGATCCCGAGCTACCAGCTCGTCATCCAGGGCGGCACCCACTTCGAGTACTCCCTGATCCCCAACTACCCCGCGCCCTTCCCCTCGACCAACTGGAAGACCTGGGGCAACCCCTTCGCCAACCACTACTCGCTCGCCTGGCTGGACCGCTGGCTCAAGCTCCCCGGCGAGACCGGGTACGCCGACGCCGACGCCCGGCTGCTCGCCGACCAGGACCATGCGGGGTTCATGAGCTTCTACATGCGCTCGGCGCGGGACTACCCGGACCGGGCCGGCTTCCAGCACCTCTGCCAGGACATCCGAGCGGGCTGCACCGACACCGCCCAGCCCTTCACCGAGGCGCCCGCCTACTACACGCCGGCGGGTTCGGGTGGCCTGCCCAACACCGCGGCGGGGGCACCCCTGCTGGCCGCGGGGGCCGCCCTGCTGCTGGCGCTGACAGGCGCCGCGGGCGTCAGGGCACGGAGGCGGGCCTAACCAGGCGCCGCCGGCCTCCCCGCGGGGGCCCTCAGCCGGGAGCGCTCTCCGCTGCCTGCCGACCCTCGGCCTCGAGCATGTCGCGGAGGCCCTCCTTCATCCCGCGCGGGCTGTAGCCGAGCTCCCTGCGCGCCTTGTCGTCCTTGGCCCAGTAGGTGACGTTGTCGGCGGCCTTCACGATCTCGCCCAGGTTGGGGCCCTGGCCGAGCGCGGGGCCGATGACCGGTCCCAGCGGAACCATCGCCTTGATCATCAATGACGGCACCGTGAACCGCGGCGCCTTGCGGCCGGAGACCTCCGCCAGCGTTTCGATCAACCGCCGGATGGTCGTCAGCTCGCCGCCGAGGACGTAGGCCTCCCCGGGCTTGCCCTTGTCCAGCGCCAGCAGGATGCCGGCGGCGACGTCGTCGCGGTGGACCATGTTGAAGCCCGTGTCCGGGAACATCATCGCCGGCAGCTTGCCGTCCAGGAACTGCTTGAAGAGCTTGCCCTGGGGCGACGGGTCGTCGGGGCCGTACACCCCGCCCGGCTGGATGATCACGCAGGGCAGCCCCTTCTCCATCAGGGCCTTGGCCACCTTGTGGGCGCCGTGCTTGGTCTCGTCGTAGTAGGAGACGTAGCGCTCGTTGTGGAGGTGGCTCTCGTCCACGACCTTGCCCTCGGTGTTGCCAAACGCATTGACCGTGGAGATGTAGACGGCCTTCTTCACCTTCTGCTTGAGCGCCTCGCCCAGCACGATCTCCGTGCCTTTGACGTTGGCGTCGTACATGGCGGGCCGCCGTGCCCTGGGGATGCCGACCTCGTAGATGGCGGCGCCGTGGATGACGGCATCGCAGCCCTTGATGCCCGCCGCGATGGCGGGCTCGTCGGTGAGCTCGCCGTCGACCAGCTCACACCCCAGGTCGCGCAGCTCCCCCGCCTTGCCGGGGCTGCGCACCAGCGCCCGGACCTCGTCGCCACGGCCGCGCAGCCGGCGCACCACCTCCGAACCGATGAACCCCGTCCCGCCCGTCACAAACACCTTCATCGCCTACCTCCCAGGAGCGTCGATGTTACGCGCTCTCAGCCGTCCTCCTCCGCGACCTGCAGCTCGTCGGTCGAGACCCAGCGGTCGGTGGCCCAGGAGAAGTCGGGCACCACCAGCCAGGTGGACGTCGCCAGCGCGGCGACCTTGCCCTCGGGGCCGATGACCTCGGCGCTCGCCACCGCCATGGTGCGGCCGCGGTGGACCACCGTGGCACGGGTTGAGATGTCGCGGCCGTCGGGCTTCAGGGGGCGGACGAATTGCAGCTTGAGGTCCAGGGGCGCGATCGCGGTCCCGGCGGGGGTTGTCGTCTGGACGGCGGCGCCCAGCGCGTTGTCGGCCAGCAGCGCGAGCGCACCGCCGTACAGCCGGCGGGCGGGGCTTGCCAGCCACTCGGTGGCGGGCGCCACCGTCGTGGCGCGGCCGTCGCCGATGTCGACGCGACGGATGCCGAACAGCTCTGACAGGGGTGAGGGGGGCAGCTCGCCGTGGAGCAGGCGGCGCTGGATCTCGATCCCGCTCAGCTCGGTCCAGACCTCCGGCGGCAGCACCTTGCCGGTGGCAGAGCGGAGGTACGGATCGAGGTAGCCCTCGGGAAGCTGCTGCTTCGGGGGCGGGATGAAGGGCGAGTCGGGGACGTCGACGTGGATGATCAGGTTGCGGGCTGTGGCGTACGCCAGCAGCCGGTCGGAGTCGTCGAGGATGTTGACCTCGGAGAACGCGTAGGAGCGGCCGATGTGGACCAGCTTGGCCTTGCCGACCAGGGCTCGCGCCGCGGGCCCGGCGGGGCGGAGGAAGTGGATCGACATCTCCGACGTGGTGATCACGTCGCCCCGGGGCAGCTCCGTGAAGACCGCCGACCCCAGTGGCGAGTCGGCCATGTAGGCCATCACCCCGCCGGTGATCACCCCGGCGGAGCTCCGCAGCCAGTCGGTCACCGGCATGCTGACGGTGGCCTCGCCCGGCCCGTAGGCGACCGAGTGAAGGCCCGTGTGGCGGCCGAACGAGGGTGGCGGAAAGACGCCGTCGAGCCCCGAGCGGAGCCGGTCGAGACCGGAGAGCTTGAGCCACTCGAGGTTGACCGGCACCTCGGGGGGCGTCTCCCGCCAGATGGCGCCGGCGGTTGACGGCGTGCTGGCCGGGTCGGCGGTCACCACTGCAGTGGTCGCCCCGCGCATCGGCGCCGCGGTTGCTACCGGGTCCGGCGCCACCACGCCGCCCACCACCGGCAGCGGCGCGGCCAGGTCCTGGGGCGCCGCCACGTACACCGGGGTCGGCGCGGGCGGGGCGGCCTCCTCGCGGTAGAGCTGCTGCAGGGCCGGGTCCGGCGGAAGACGGCCGCGGGCAAGGATGAACGGCCAGTAGGTGGCGACCAGCGCCGCCACCGGCAGCGCGACCATCGCCAGCAGGCTCGCCGGGTCGCGGAACATCGGCACCTGGCCGGCGGCGGGCCGGTCCACCGCTGAGAAGAGCAGCCACGTCACCACCAGGGCGCCCTCGTAGACCGCCACGACGAACGTCTCGGAATAGCGCGTGAGCCCCAGCGCGAAGGCGCCCGCCGAGCCCAGGATGAGGAGGACGAGCGGCAGCTCCGGCATCCGGCCCACCACCGGGATGCCCTCCTGGTTACCGGCGTAGGTGGGGAAGCCGGCCAGCGCCGCGAGGATCGCGAGGTATACGGCCTGCGCCCTCAGCAGCATCACGACGACCAGGAAACGCGAGCTCTGGCGGCCCTCGTGGTCGCGCTCGGGGTTGGGGTGCTGCAGGCTCAACACGGCAAGATCATGCCCCACGCCAGGCGCGTCCGGGTGGGCGTGATTAAGATTGACCCCCCACGAATCCAAGTTGGATGGAGGAATGAGGTTGGCGGTAGCGGAGAGCCCGGTCGGCGAGGATCGCCCCATCGACCAGATCCCGATCGGCGAGGTCCCCGAGGCGCTCCAGCCCGGGACCCTGCCCAAGCGCATGCGGGCCTGGGTCATCCGTCGCGACCGCGAGGGCGAGCCGCTGCAGGCGTTCCAGCAGGAGGACATCGAGGTCCCGGAGCCCGGCGCCGACGAGGTGGTCGTCATGGTGATGGCCGCGGGCGTGAACTTCAACAACGTCTGGGCCGCGCTGGGCAAGCCGGTCTCCGTCTTCGACTCCCACCCCGACGAGGACCACCACATCGGCGGCTCGGACGCCTCCGGCGTGGTGTGGAAGGTCGGGTCGAACGTCAAGCTGTGGAAGCCCGGCGACGAGGTCGCGATCCACTGCAACCAGTCGTGCGGCCAGTGCCCCGAGTGCAACGGGCTGGACCCGCTCGCCTGTCAGTTCCAGAGGATCTGGGGCTACGAGACCACCTGGGGCTCGTTTGCCCAGTTCACCAAGGTGCAGGCCCAGCAGCTCGTGCCGAAGCCGAAGCACCTGACGTGGGAGGAGGCGGCCAGCTACGGCCTCACCTACTTCACGGCCTACCGGATGCTGATCGACCAGTGCGAGCTGAAGCCGGGCGACAACGTCCTGATCTGGGGCGCGGCCGGGGGACTGGGCGTGTTCGGCATTCAGCTCTGCAAGCTGGTTGGCGCCAACGCCGTTGGCGTCGTCTCCAGCGAGGACAAGAAGCAGATGGTCCTCGACCTCGGCGCCATCGGTGCGATCAACCGCAAGGACTACGG
>JAXDLV010000188.1:0-33763 GCA_034666445.1 Chloroflexota bacterium
GTCCATGACGTCGCCGTCCTTGGGCGCGAGCAGCGGCTTGAGCCGGCCGGTCGGCACCGGCGCCTGCTGCAGGCCGGCGTGGACGTTGCGGCTGTCGCCGTCCACCGGCCGCCAGGCGACGAACAGCAGGCTGCCGTCGGGCAGGTAGACGGGCTCGTCGTCGCCGCCGCTGACATCCGGTGGAGTGCTCACCTGGCGGGGCTTGTAGGGCGCGAACGGCCCCTCCCAGATCGCCTCGTCCGTGCAGCAGTTGCTGCGGTCGGACATGAACGCCAGGCGCTTGCCATCGGGTGAGAACGCCGGCTTGATGTCGATCGACGCCCGGTGCACGTCCTTGGGCGCCGTCGTCAGCGGCTTGAGGTTGGCGAAGTCCGCCCCGCCCACGGCCACCTCGGCATGGCCGCTGCCCAGGACCGACGCCGCGGTGGTCCCGCCGTCAGTCGTGACCGCCGGGTACGACCAGCGCTGGTCGCCGGGGGTGAGCGCCTGGAGCTGGCCGCCCTTGAGCTTCCAGATCCGCCCGCCGGACGCGAGGTAGATGGTGCCGGGCAGGTCCTTCGCCGCGTCGAGCGGGGTCAGCGCCTTCGGCACCTGGGGCTGGCCGATGATCGGCACCGACGCGTCGCAACCCGCCAGCGCCATACCCGCCGCCACCGCCAGGAGCGCCGCCGCCCCTCGCCCCCGCAGCCTCACCGGCGCGTCACCCCGGCGGTACGCGCTCCGCCAGCTCCTGGACCGCGGCCCTCGCTTCGGCGGCCTCGTCCCAGGGCAGCACGTCGCGGCCGACGAGCATGCGGTTCTCGTGGCCCTTGCCCGCCAGCAGGACGGTGTCCCCCGGCCGGGCCCGGCGCATCGCCTCCCGGATCGCCTCGCCGCGGTCGACGATGATGTCGAAGTCGGTCCCCTCGATTCGACCTGCCTGCCTCGCACCGGATGAGATCGCCGCACAGATCTCCCACGCGCTCTCGTGGCGGGGGTCGTCGGTGGTGATCAGGAACTGGTCGGCGCCCTCCGCGACCGCGCGGCCCATGAGGGGGCGCTTGGTCGCGTCGCGGTCGCCCGGCGCGCCAAACACGACGATCAGCCTGCCCGTGGTCAGCGGGCGCAGCTCGGCCAGCACCTTCTCCAGGCCGTCGGGGGTGTGGGCGTAGTCGATGACGATCGCAAACGGCTGGCCAGCGTCCAGCACCTGCATCCGCCCGCGGAGCCCGCGCGCCGTCGCGAGTCCCTCCGCGGCGGCGTTGAGGTCGAGGTCGAAGACGTGGCAGATGGCGAGGGCACACATCGCGTTGGCGACGTTGAACCTCCCGGTGATCGGCAGGCGCACCCGCACCGGCTCGCCCGCGCCCTCGACGGTGAAGGCGACGCCGTCGATGCGCGCTTCGATGGCCGTCGCCCGGAGGGTGGCCTCGTGGTCGACCCCGTAGGAGACGCGCCGGTCGGTGGGAACCCCGGCCAGGCTCTCCCAGGCCGGCTCGCCGGCGTTGTACACGATCGCCTTCGGGATCCCCGGCTTGCGCGGGCTCTGGCGCGCCATCTCCGCCAGCCGGAGCTTGACCTCACGGTAGGCCTCGAGCGTGCCGTGGAAGTCGAGGTGCTCGTGCGTGAGGTTGGTGTATGCGGCCACGTCGAACGCCACCCCGGCGACCCGGTGCAGCGCGATTCCGTGGGAGGTCGTCTCCAGCACGGCGGTGCGAACCCCGGCGTCGGCCAGCCGCCGCATCCGCTCCTGGATCACCGGCGCCTCCAGCGTGGTCAGGTACGTCTCGTTGGTCTCGATGTCCTGGAGGCTGCGGAAGTCGAGGCTGTTCATGCCCCCGGCGGCGACCCCGGCCGCGAGCAGCGCCTCCACGGTCAGGACGGAGGTGGTGGACTTGCCGTCGGTGCCGGTGATTCCCACCATCGCCATCTCCTCGGTGGGGTGGCCGTGCAGGGCGGCGGCGGCCAGCGCCAGGCCCTCGCGACTGTCGGGCACGATGGCGGCGGCGACCCCCGCGGGCAGGTCGACCTCGCGCTCCAGGAAGACCGCCTTCGCTCCCGCCGCAATCGCGTCCGGCACCAGCGCGTGGGCGTCGGTGCGCATGCCGCTCACGGCGACGAACAGCGCCCCGGTGGGGATGTCGCGCGAGTCCTGGGAGATGGCTTCGATTTCGGGGTCGGCGTCAGCGTCGCCGAAGCGCCGGGCCTGGGTGCCTCTCAGGGTGAGGTCGGCCAGCAGCTCGGAGAAACGCATCTCCGGCCAATGTTACGGGGGCACAATAGCCCCGCGTGCTGACCCGCCTGCCCATCGCCGCGTCCGTGCTGTTGCTCAGCGCCTGCGCCGCGCCGGCCCTGCCCCCGGTGCCGTTGCCTACGGAGCTGCAGCCATGCCAGCTGTCCACGGTGGGATCGCGGAGCGTGGTGACCCACGTGCCCCGGGGCCACACCAGGCCCCTGTCGCTGGTGCTGGCCATGCACGGACTAGACGGGAGCGCGGGAGACATGGAGTCGACGACGGGCTTCGACGCGCTGGCCGACCGCGACGGGGCCATCGTCGTCTATCCGAGCGCCGCGCAGGGCCAGTGGAACCAGGCCCCAGCCGTGCTCGGTTCGGAGCCCGACGACGTCGGCTTCCTCAGCTCGATCGTGCAGGCGCTGGTGGCCAACGGCTGTGCTGCCCCCAACCGCGTTTTTGCCAGCGGCATCAGCAACGGAGCAGGTATGGCGTACCGACTGGCGTGCGACGCGACCGTCGCGGTCGCCGCTATTGGCACGGTGTCCGGCGACTACCTCGGTGGTGACCACTGCTCGCGGACTCGGGCGGTCGGGGCGATCGCGCTGCACGGCACCGCTGACCGCCGCGTGCCCCTGGAGGGCGTCACCTTCGGCACCAGCGTGCATCCGCCGGTGGAGCTGTGGGCAGCTGGCTGGGCGGGGAGGAACGGCTGCGCCGCCGCCAACCCCGAGACGAGCAACGACTCCGCGCCCACCGCGCGCGTGCTGCGCTGGCGCGCCTGCCCGAATGGTGGGGATGTCGTCCTTTATGAGGTCGACGGGGGAGGCCATGAGTGGTTCGACAACGCCAGCGAGCGGGTGTGGGCCTTCTTCCACGACCACGGGCTCAGCCAGCCCCGTTGAGGCGGGCCCGCCGTCAGCTGACGAGGATGCCCAGCAGGGTCCCCGCCACCAGGCAGACACCGGTGGTCAGGTGGAGGACGATGTTGGTCTGCAGCGATGCCATCAGCGTGTACGGGTTGTCGTAGTCGCGGCGGAGGCCGCGGGCGGTCTTCACCGCCAGCGGGATGGTGGCCAGCGCCAGCAGCGTGGGCCAGGGCAGGACGCCTGTGACGACGCCAGCCGCCAGCGCGACATACGCGGCGGCCGCGGCGAGGGCGTAGACGCGGAGGACGGCGCCGCGGGTGAGGCGGACAACCAGCGTGCGCTTGCCAACCACCGCGTCGGCGACGCGGTCGGGGATCTCGTTGGCGTAGAGGATCAGCGTCACCATCAGGGCCACCGGGATGGAGAGCACCAGCGGGCGGAGGCCGTAGTGGCCGGTCTGCACGTGGTACGCGCCCAGCACCATGATCGGACCGAAGCCGGCCGCGACCGCCAGCTCGCCGAGGCCGCGGTGGACCAGCTTCAGGGGCGGCGCCGTGTAGAAGAAGCTGACCAGGATCCCGGCCACGCCCAGCCACAGCAGCCCCGTCCCGGTGAGCAGGACGAGCACCACGCCGATGGCCGCGGCGAGCGCGTAGAAGGTCGCCGACAGCGCCACCATCTGGCGCAGGCTGACCACGCCGTACTGGATGACGCGGGAGCCGCCGCTGAACATCGTGGGGTTGACGTTGGCCTCGTCGGCGCCGCTGATCGCGTCGAAGACGTCGTTGGCGACGTTCAGGCCGAGGTGCACCAGCACCGCCCCCAGCAGCGTGAGCGCCGCGAGCCAGGGGCTGAAGGCCCGCTCGTACGCGGCCGCGGCGACGCCGACAGCCACCGGCACGAGCGTGGCCGTCAGGAACGGCAGCCGGGTGGCGACGAAGAAGCGCGCCCCGAGGCTCATCTTGGGTTTGACCTCGGTCGCCCGCTGCTCGCTCAACGAGGCGAGGTAGCGACGGGCCTGGGGGAGGGCGCGCTCGCACAGCTCCATGAAATGGATGTCGTCCTCAGCCCAGCCGCGGGCGGCGGCCGGCTCGAAGCGCCAGCGGTCGGCGCCCGTGTCCAGGCGACCCGACAGCTCGAGGTAGTTGCGCTCGTCGTAGCCGACCCCGGGCTGTGGCCGGATGTGGCTGAACACCAGGTGGACCTCGCCCGACCCGAGGATTGCGGCCGTATCCGGGCCGAGGCTGGCGGGGTCGAGGGTCACCGCGCCGTCCTCCACCCCGAAGCCGGTGGCCACGCTGACGGGGTAGCCGTCGGCGCCGACAGTGGTGATCACCGCGTGGCTGAACGTGCCCAGCCGGCTGAGCCCCTGCTGCAGCTTCATGCGGCCACCTCCGCCAGCGCGGTCACCACCGGCGGCGCCGGCGTCTCCGCACCCGGCCACCACAGCACCCGCCGGGGGGTGATCTCGATGACCGCCCGCTCCCAGAACAGCGGCAGCGCGAAGCGGAACTTCAGCAGGTTGCTCACCACCGGCTCCTTCGCCAGCCACAGGGGCAGGAGGGAGGCCCAGCCGTCGGGGAGGTCGTCCTCGACGACCCGCGCGTCGCCCTGGACGGTGGCCCGGGAGAAGGGCCGGTGAGGGATTCCGACGGGGTCGCTCAGGCTGACCGCCACCCGGGGGTTGCGCTTGATGTCCTCCAGCTTGCGGGAGAAGAGGACGCTGGACGTCATCAGGATGTGCTCGCCGTCCCAGAGCGGGATCAGAGGGTCGGTCCGGGGCCGGCCGTCGCGGTCGATCACCGTCAGCTCGGCCACCAGCGCAGCCTGCAGAAGGTCCACCACCTCCGCCGGCATCTCAGCTCTCCTGGTCATCTCAACGCCCTCCGCAGCGATCGCTACATTCTGAAAATTCTGAATAAATGATACGCCCCGCTACAAAGAGCGGCCTAGCATTGCTGCGTGAACTCCGCGGGGCCCCTCGGCGCGACCCCACCGGCGACGACACCGCGCTTCGCCTGGGGCAGCCGGACGTTCCTGATGGGCATCGTCAACGTCACCCCTGACTCGTTCTCGGGTGACGGCGTCGCCGGGGACCCTGCCGCGGCGGTGGAGCAGGCCCGCCGGATGGAGGCCGACGGCGCGGACGTCATCGATGTCGGCGGCATGTCAACCCGGCCGGGGCACGTTGAGATCCCGGTCGCCGAGGAGCTCGAGCGTGTGATGAGCGTGCTGCCCGGCATCGTCGCGGCGGTGGGCGTGCCGGTGAGCATCGACAGCTACCGCCACGACGTGGCGGCGGCGGCGGTCGAGGCGGGCGCCACCATCATCAACGACGTGTGGGGCCTGCGCCGCGACCCCCGGCTCGCCGACCTGGCCGCCGCGAAGGGCACCCTGCTTGTCCTCATGCACAACCAGGACAACCCGATCTACAAGGACCTGGTGCCCAACGTCATCAGTGGCCTCACCGGCTCGATCACCATGGCCGAGGCCGCCGGCGTGCCCCTGGAGAACCTCATCGTCGACCCGGGCATCGGCTTCGGCAAGACCGCCGAGCAGAACCTGGTCGTGCTCCACCGCCTCGCCGAGCTGAAGGTGCTCAACCTCCCGGTGCTGCTGGGGCCGTCGCGGAAGTCGTCGATCGGCGCGGTGCTGGACCTCCCCGTCGACGATCGCCTGGAGGGCACCGCCGCGACGGTGGCGCTGGGCATCGGGTCGGGCGTCGACATGGTGCGGGTCCACGACGTGCGCGCAATGTCACGGGTGGCGCGGATGGCCGACGCGATCGTTCGCCAACCGGACCCCGAGGAGGAGGCATGAGCGTCTACCTCGGCCTGGGCAGCAACCTCGGCGACCGCGCGGCTCACCTCGCCTTCGCTCGACAGCGATTGGAGGAGGAGGGAGTCAGGATCGTCAACGCATCTGAGGTGGAGAACACCAGCCCGGTCGGCCTGGCCGACCAACCGGACTTCCTCAACCAGGTGGTCGAAGTCGAGACCGAGCTCGACCCGCACGACCTGCTAAACCTCTGCAAGGCGATCGAGTGGGAGGCGGGACGCAAACCCGAGGGCGAGCACTGGGGGCCTCGTGAGCTGGACGTCGACATCCTCATCTACCACGACCTTTCGATCAACGAGCAGTCCCTCACCATCCCGCACCCCGCGCTCCCGGAGCGCGAGTTCCTGCACCGGGAGCTGGCCCAGGTGGCGCCGATCCTGATGGCCGACGCGGTGGTCCTCGTTCGCTACGACGAGGAGTGGCCGCGGATCTTCGAGGCGGAGGCGCAGCGGCTACGGGAGGCGTTGGCTGGGGTGCTGGTCCGCGTCGACCACGTCGGCTCCACGGCGGTCCCCGGCCTGGTGGCCAAGGCGATCATTGACATCCAGGTCTCGGTGGACCGGCTGGATCCCAAGGAACGCTTCGTCGGGCCACTGGAGGAGCTGGGCTACGCGTACGTCCCGGACCCGCGATTTCCCACCTATCCGTTCTTCCGCTACCCGGCGCTGGGCCCGCGCCTGTTCCACCTCCACGTCGCGCTGGCCGGCAGCCCGGAGGAGCTCGAGCACATCTCGTTCCGCGACCGGCTCCGCGCCGACCCGGGCCTGGCCTCCCTCTACGTCGAGCTGAAGCGCAACCTGGCGCACCGCTACTTCGCCGACCGCGTCGCCTACAGCAACTCCAAGGGCGAGTTCATCGGAGCCGCGCTGAGCGACTAGCCTTGGTCCGCCAGTGCACCATGTGACACGCCTCCTGACATCGGTGTCATCCAGGACCAGCTGGCGCACCCGCACCTTTCTGGCGGCCGGCGTGGTGGCGTCGGTGGGGCTGATGGGATTCCTGGTGTCGGACCGGATAGAGGCCCTCATGCCTGGAAACGAGGGGCTGCCGACCTCGTCGGTCAGCAAGGGGTTCATCTCGTCTCAACCCGAGGCAAGGCTTCTCTACCCCGACGCCAGGGTCATCAGTCAGGACGCCGTCTCGGAAGACGCGCGCTCCAACACAGCCGCGAGGATCCGGACCAAGGTCGCGTCGACCGCCGCGTCGACCGCGGTGCTCGACTGGTATGCCAACGCCCTGGAGGGTCGGAGCTGGCGCCTGGTTCGGTCGAGCGACAACCGAAACCTCAAACTCAGGGACGGGCTCCAGCGCATCCGGGCCTTCGAGCGTGGGGCTCGGGAGCGCCTGGAGCTGTACGCGTGCGACGGCTGCGTCATTGACGGGCCGTTAGGGCCCGAGCCCGACGGACGGGATGAGATCGACATCGATTACTCGATACTGCCGGCATCGTGTGCGGGCAAGCCATCGTGCGGCCAGGGCTTCTACATCGGGGGGACTTGACCCGTGGAAGCCCCACCGGGAGCCGCGCGGAGAGCGCCTAGTTGGGCGTCGCCGAGCTCGTAAAGCGGTAGCCGATGCCCGGCACCGCGAGGATGAAGTAGGGGCGGCCGGGGTCCTCCTCGATCTTGCGCCTGAGGTTGCGCACGTGGACGTCGATGACGCGCGTCTCGATCGGGTACTCGTAGCCCCAGACGTGGTTGAGGATCTTCTCCCGCGACAGCACCTTGCCGGCGTTGCTGGCCAGGAAGGCGAGCAGGTCGAACTCCGTGTGGGTCAGCTCCACTTCGTCGTCGCCGCGGAAGACGCGGCGCTCGTTGAGGTTGATCGCCAGGTCGCGGAAGCTGAGGCGGCCGTCGGCGCCGTGTTCCTCCTGCCGCGAGCGGCGCAGGTGGGCGGCGATGCGGGCCAGCAGCTCGCGCGCCCGGAAGGGCTTGGTGATGTAGTCATCGGCGCCGATCTCCAGGCCCACGACGATGTCGATCTCCTCGGTCTTGGCGCTGAGGATCACAATCGGGACCCGCGAGCCGGACTTGCGGATCTCGCGGCATACGTCGAAGCCGGAGATGTCGGGCAGCATCAGGTCGAGCAGGATCAGGTCGGGGCGGCCGCTGTCCACCTGGCGCAGGCCCTCGGTCCCGCTGTCCGCCTCTATGACGTCGTAGCCCTCTTTCTCGCACGCCATCCGGATGGCCTTCCGGATGACGGCCTCGTCCTCGATGATCAGGACCCGGTGGAGCGCGTCGTTCACTGGTCGCCCGTCCCGGTTGCCGGCAGGGTGAAGGCGAAGGTGCTGCCCTTGCCGTACGTGCTCTTCACCTCGATGTCCCCACCATGTAGCTCGACCAGTCCCTTAACGATGTACAGGCCCAGGCCGGTGCCGGCGGTCTTGCGACTCGACGGGTCGGGTATGCGCTGGAATTTCTTGAAGAGACGGTCGCGGTCCTCCTTGCGAATCCCGATTCCCTGGTCTCTGACGGAGACCCGCACCCGGTTCTTTTCCGCCGCCACGTGGAGGACGACCGGGGCAGATTCCGGCGAGTACTTTATCGCATTACTGATCAGGTTCACGAGGATCTGCCGCAGCTTCGCGGCGTCGGCCTGGACCCAGGGAATCCCCTCGTCGATTTTGACCGTCAACTTGCGCCCGTCGAGCTGGGTCTCCAGGTCGTCCAGCGCCTCGCCCACGGCCTCGTGCAGGTCGACCGGCCCGAGGTCCATCTGGATCCGCCCGGAGTCGAGGTGGCTGGCGTCGAGGATCTCCTTGATCAGCGCTTCCAGGCGCTCCGCCTGCTTGTAGATGTCGCCCGTCATCTCCTTGCGCTGGTCGTCGGGGAGGTCGTAGGCAAGCATCAGCTCGGCCATCGCCTTGATCGCCGTCAGCGGCGTCTTGAGCTCGTGGCTGGTGACGCTGACCAGGCTGTCGTGGGCATCGAGCACGTCGCGGATGGGGGCGGCGTCGGCCACCAGCACCAGCACCCCGCCCCACGTCATGCGTCGCATCTGGATGCTGAAGAAGCGCGCCTCCCCGGCGATCTCCACGCGCACGCCGCTGACGGGGCTGTTGAACTCCGCGCCCGTCGCCAGGCAGCGGCGGAGCAGCGACTCGGGACCGTCGAAGATCGCCGCCTCGACGCCCACCACCGGGATCAGCTCACCGATCGGGCGGCCGTTGGCCTCGCGCTCGGTGACCCCCAGCAGCTCGAGTGCGCGCGAGCCGATGGTCACGACCCCGCCGTCGGTGTCGACCAGCAGGTAGCCCTGGGCGAACCCCTCGACCACGTCGGCGAGGTTGGTGGCGTCGATCACTCTTGCGCGCCCCCGCCACGCAGTTTCGATCTCACCCGCCTGACGTTACCCCTGATCCTGGACAGCGCTTTGTCGGCACGCCACATTGTTACTTTGATTGGCACGTCGAACGCCCCGGCCATTGCGACGGGTCTGCCGTTCCAGCCTGACTTGAACTGCAGCAGCCCTGCCCACGGGTGCCCGGGGTCGTCGTCCGGGGGAGTGCCCCAGAGGTCGTACTCGGTGTCGCCCGCGGCCTTCAGCGCCAGGATCGCGCGCCAGTGCAGTAGGTATGCGGGCATCAGGTTGCGCCCCGTCCGCCCGCTCGCTCCGAAGAGGTAGATGGCGCGGCCGAGGAAGCGGGTGACGATGATCCCCGCGATGGCCTCGCCCTCGTGGCTGGCGAGGTAGAGGCGCGCGTGGTCGGGTCCGGACAGGAGGTCGAGGACCGCGCGGTAGTAGGGCTCCCCCGCCAGCTGGATGCGGTGCCGCGCGGATGTCTGCGCGGCCAGCCGCGCGAACGCCGCGACGTCGTCACTGCGCGCGACCTCCACCCCCTTCCTCTCGGCCAGCCGGATGTTGTAGCGCGTCTTCGGCTTGAACCCGGCCAGCAGCTCCTCCGCGCTCGGCCGCAGGTCGAGGATGGCGGTGTGGTCGGGCTGCATGTGGGGCGCGTCGGTCCAGCCCTCGGGCGGCGGCAGGGGTGCCTCCAGGTCGGGCTCGACCCGAAGGTAGGCGAGGTCGCGCTCGCGCGCGGCGCCCTCCAGCGCGGCGAGCGCCGATGGCGCCTGGCCGGCCTCCACCGCCGGCCCTCGCGGCACGTAGGCATAGCGACCGCCCGGGGCGAGGGTGTCCGCGACCAGCAGGCTCACCGGGACCAGGGTGCCGTCCACGTCGAGCTGCACGCGCTCCACCGTCCAGCCGAAGCGCGACTGGAGCTCACCCCAGCGGTAGGACTGCAGCAGGTGGGCTCCGCGCGGCAGTGCGCCGTCCCACGCGTCCGCCGCGGCTTCGTCCACGGGCGCCGGCGCCTCAGGCGACATCTTCGAGGTGGGCGCTGTCGTTGACCGCCAGCAGGCTCGCGGCCCCGGCCTCCCACTGCGCGAAGTCGGGTGGGGTATCGACCGCGGTGATCGACGTGTTGCGCACCGCCCAGCGCCAGCGGGTGTCGTCCGCCGGCAGCCCCAGCGCCATCGACAGCAGCAGCCGGATCACGCCGATATGCGTCACCAGCGCGACCGGCTGGTCGGCGGCGGCGTGGCGGGTGAGGATCTCGCTGACGGTGGCCCTCGTGCGCTCGACGAAGGGCTGCAGCCCCTCGCCCCCGGGCACCAGGTCCCACGACGGCAGCGCCCGCCAGGCGGCGTATTCCGTTGGGTATTCCTGCTCCAGGCGCTCCCGCGTGAACCCCTCCCACTCGCCCACGCTGACCTCGCGCAGGCCGGGCGTGGTGATCGGTGCGCCGGGCCCCCCGGCAGCCACAGCCAGCGCCGTTTCGGCGGCGCGGGCGAGGTCCGACGTGTAGACCGCCGCGAGATGTGCGCCGGCCATCCGCGCGCGCAGCCTCGCGCACTGCGCGCGGCCGCCGTCGCTCAGCGGTGGGTCGGCCTGTCCCTGGATGCGCCCGGCGGCATTCCAGGTCGTTTCCGCGTGGCGGATGAGGAGGACTCTCAAGGGTTGGTCAATGCGGAAACCATGCGTTACCCTAATACCCTTCGGCCCGGGGAGGACCGTCTTTTTTTGCCGCGCTCACGCCCCCGGGTCAGCCGTCCATTAGGAAGCGGAGGTCGCATTGCAGAACAGCGGAAACCTAGCTGAACTCCCTCTCGAGGGCATCCTCGAAACGGTACAGCGGGATCGCGCCACCGGAACGCTGCACCTGACGACCGACCAGGGCCAGGCGACTCTCTTCTTCCTCTTCGGCCACCTGTTCCACGCGATCGACGGCCAGCGCGAGGGCGAGCCCGTCGTCTACGACGCGCTGGGTTGGCAGGACGGCGAGTTCACCTTCGACTCCAAGGCCAAGCTGCCCGCCGAGGAGACGATCAAGGTTTCCACCGCTGAGCTGCTCGCCGCCCGCGGCGGCGCCGGCGTTGCCGAGAGCAATGGCGCGGCCGCCGACCTCGCGGATGACGACGCCGAGGCCGATGACGAGGACGCCGGCGCAGAGGAGACGATCGTCCGCGCCCCGGTGACCGCTGGTGACGACGTCGAGGAGGAGGAGGACGCCGAGCCCGCCCAGGCGGTCGAGGTAGAGGCCGAGCCCGAGCCGGTCGCCGAAACCCCGGCCGAGGAGCCCGCACATCCCCAGCGACGCGCCACCGACAGCCGCCCCGACATCCGGCCGCCGGAGACGATGCAGATGTACCCGGTTCCCCTGGGCAAGCTGATCTACGAGTCGCTGACGGCCGGCTTTGTGGACTTCCCCAAGCTGCTGCGCAGTCTCAACAAGGACCAGCACTCCGGTTACGTGCGGCTTTCGGGTGAGGGCTTCAGCGCGGTGCTGCTGTTCTCCAACGGAGCCGTGGTCGAGGCGATCTACGACGCCGGGGGCACCGTCGCGACGGGCCGCGACGCGTTCACCAACTTCGGCCGCCACATCGACGAGGGCGAGGGCGTCCTCGACGTCATCAGCCTCACCCCGGAGATGGTCACCGGCATGTACCAGCTGCTCACCGGCCCGTCCCTGTACGAGAAGCTGCTGGCGCGGTTCGTCAAGGCGGACGCCCTCCTCGAGTACCTCACGGAGCTGCAGTACAGCGGCGCCGTGATCGCTCGCAGCGAGAAGCGCGTCGGCATTGTGATCATCCGCGAGGGCGAGATCCTGGGCGTCTACACGGACGCCTCGCGCGACGCCGAGGTCGACACCGTCAAGTTCCTCGGGGTGTGCAAGGAGCCCGCCGCCGAGATCGAGGTCCGCGGCGGCCCGGTGCCCGATACGCTCCCTGTGATGGAGCCCGGCAACGGGCCCCGTGAGGTCCCCTCTGGGTCCGCCCCCGGCGCCGCCACCGCGGCACCCCCGGCCCCGGCAATGGTCGCGGCGCCAGCCGCCGCCGAGCCGTCGGACGCCGGCGGCACCGCCGAGGACGGCGTGGACTACCCCAGCCTGGTCAACGAGATGGCCGGCCGGGCCGACGCCGTCCTGGGGACGCGCGCCAAGAAGGTGAAGGAGCTGCTCTACGCCACCAGCCACTCCCGCGAGGAGCTGGAGGGCACCATCGAGCGCATCTCGGAGCTGTCGATCATGTTCGTCGACCCCTCGAAGCTGACCACGCTGGCCGACGACATGAGGCGCATCCTGAGCAACGCGGGGTAGCCTCCTCGGGTGCTACCAAGCCCCCACCGGCGCGCCGCGCGCCGGGCGCTGCGAGCCATGTTTGGCGCGAGCGCGGCGTCCATCGCCCTCGCCGCCTGCGTGGCCAGCGCCCCCGCGATCCAGGAGGTGTCCCCGTTCAAGGGGCAGGGCGACGTGGCCGGTGACGCGCCGGTGACCGTGGGTTTCGACCGCGCCATGGACGAGGCCAGCGTCGATTCGCGCCTCGAGCTGCGGCCGGCCATCGACGGGTGCGACACCGTCGTCTGTCCCATCACGTGGAAGGGCAACACGATGAGCCTCAGCCACTCCGAGCACCCGTTTGCCGGCGACACCAAGTACCGGGTCGTCATCCACGCGGGCTACAGTGATAGCGCCGGCTCGGTCAACAACGTCGAGCACGTCTGGGAGTTCCACACGGAGCCCGCGCCGGCGCTGCGGGCCAGCACACCGTCCAGCGGGGCGACGGGGGTCGCCACCGACGCGGACCTGACGCTGCAGTTCAGCCGCGGCCTGCTGCCCCCCGCGCCGGGTCTGGTGACGCTTCGCGCAGGGGAGGGTGCGGGTGCCGACGTCCCCTACCACCTCGGCCTCGGCGGCCAGGACCAGTCCCAGGTGACGATCGCCCCGCTGCAGCCGCTGCGGCCCAACACCAGCTACCGGCTGTCGGTCAGTGAGAACCTGGCCGACATTCACCACAACCGGCTGGGGCGGCGGTCTGACATCGACTTCATAACCGGCGACCTCGACCTGACCCGCAGCCTGGGCTTCGCCGTGCTCGACAACCAGGGCCGTCCCACCCGGCTGGCCAGCCTCCGGCCGCCGACCAGCCTGGGCGCGCCGCCGCCGACGATGCGGGTGCTGTACACCGCGGCGGACGCCATCACGGCGTGGGGTTGGAGCTCCGATGCCCGCTTCCTGTACGTCCTCCAGGGCGACCCGGCGGCGCTGGTTCGCGTCGACCTGGCCAGCGGCGTCGCGTCGCCAATCCCCGTCACCGCCATCTCCATGGCGCCGTCGCCCGGCCGCGACGAGGTGGCCTATGTGGGTCCCGGCGGGGACCTCCACCTATGGTCGACAGGTGGCGACATCGCGGTACCGCAGGCGGGGAAGGTCCTCGCCCCGCCGAACTGGAGCGACGACGGCCGCCGCCTCGGACTGGTGACCGAGGGGGTCGCCGGCGCCCGGCTGGCGATCATCGACCGCGGCACTCTCAGCCGCTACCTCGTGCCCGGGGCCGAGGTGGAGCTTCCGGGCGCGATGCGCTGGTCCCACGACGGCGGCAACCTGGCCTTCGTCGGCGCGCCCAGGGCGGCGGGTATACCCGAGGTCTGGATCTACCGGGCGCTGGCCGCGGAGGGCCCCGTGCTCCAGGACGTGGCGCCGCTCCCGGCGACGTCGCTGGCATGGTCCTCCGACGAGCTGACGCTGTTCGCCTCCACCGCCATGAACGACCCTGAGGGCGGCGTCCTGCAGCACGCCCCCGCGAGGCCCGCACCCGGCCAGGACGCCTCCTTCGCGCCGGTGCGCGGCAGCCAGCCGCGCGACTCGAGCCCGATCGCGCCGTCCTTCGACCGCCGCCTGGCATTCCTTCGCCCGTCGGGGAGTGAGCCGCCGCAGCTCTGGCTGATCAACAACGACGGCACCGGGCTGCTGCAGCTCACCAGCGACAGCTACGACGTCGACTCGCGGCTGGCGGCCCGCGGCGTCTCGATGCCGGCCTGGGCGCCGGGGAGCGCGGTCCGTGGCTGAGGTGCTCCTCGGCCACGGCGCATCCGGCGACGCGACGAGCATGCGGCCGTATGTCGAGGGACTGCGCCGCCGCGACGTGCAGGCCGGCACCGTCCCCACGGTGGGCAAGCTGCCGCTGCGCGCGGAGCGGGCGATGGAGATCTTCCGGGAGCTCATCGGCGAGCGTTCGGACGTCGTGGTGGGGGGCAACTCGTACGGCGGCCGGGTCGCCAGCATGGTGGCCGCCGAGGACCAGGTGGCAGGGCTCGTGCTGTTCAGCTACCCGCTGCACCGCCCTGGGCACCCCGACGAGCTGCGCACCGCGCACTGGCGGGCGATCACCTGCCCGGTGCTGCTGCTCTCCGGCGAGTCCGACGGCTTCGCGCGGGTGGACCTTCTCCGCGACGCCGTGGCGGCCTGGCCTGGCGCCGAGCTGGTCACCTACCCCGGCGTGGGCCACGGGGTGCATCGCAACCGGGCCGCCCTCGAGGACGCCCTCGACCGGGTGGCGGCATTCGTGCGGGAGCTCTAGGCGCCGATCCCCATCTCCCGTAGCTGGGCGCGGATGATCGCCGCGTCAACCCGGCCGGGGAAGAGCTTGTGGATCGTCCCATCGCGGTCAACGAAGACGCTCACCGGCAGCGCCTCTGTGTCGATGCCGTAGGCGTGGGCGATCGGCGCGGGGCCGCGGCCGCTGGTGGGGTCTGGGATCCCCGGGTAGGTCGCCCCCATCTCCCGGAAGAACGCCTGGCCATCGGCGTGCTCCCAGGTGTTGACTCCGACCACCTCGAAGCCCGCGGCCCGTTTCTCGGCGTACACGGCCTCGATGTCGGGGAACTCCAGGCGGCATTCCGTGCACCAGCTGGCGAAGAAGTTGACCAGCACCACCTTGCCGCGCAGCCCGGAGAGGCTCAGCGCGCGGCCGTCGAAGGTTGTCGCCGAGAAGTCGGGCGCGGGCCGGCCGGGGGATAGGTCGGCAGGCTCCGCCGACACCTGCGGCCGCGGGGCGCCCGCGCTGCCGCGGTTGATCGCCAGCAGCCCGAAGAAGCCCGCGACCGCCACCACGGCAAGGCCGGCGTAGATCAGCAGTCCCTGCAGCACCGGCCTACCGCCGGCTCCCGGTTGCGCCACGTGGAGGCCAACCTTAGCGCGGGCGGCGGGGGCTGCTAACGTGGGCACTCGAATGAAGCGACGCGCCACCGACGGCTCCACCAGCGTCGCCACGAGCACGCTGGTCTGCCCCTCCGACCACGCCCGCCTGCAGGTCGACCTTGATGCGCTCGTCTGCACGAAGGGGCACACCTTCATCCTGCGCGACGGCTTCTACGACATGTGGCCGCCGGACGCGACCGAGCCCGGCATGGACTGGTTCAGCACGCCCTATGGCCTCGTTTACGACACCGGTATCAAGGAGCGCTGGCTGGCGCGCCTCGCCGGCCGCGTCGGCTGGGGCGCCGACATCGGCCGGATGTACGAGCTGATGGATGAGGGCGTGAAATGCGACCGGGACGAGGTCGTGGTCGACGTCCCCTGTGGCGGCGCGCCGCCGTTGCGCGCCGCCGCCGGTCGCCTGCTGGGGACCTATGTGGGAATCGACCTCAGCGAGGCCATGCTCCAGCGCGCTGTCGCCGAGCAGCACGCCGAGGGGCTGGAGAACGTCCTGATGGTCCGCGGCGACGTCGGCCGGATGCCGCTGCGCGATGGCAGCGTCGACCGCGTCCTCTGCTTCAACGGCCTCCACGTCCTCCCCGACAAGGCGGCCGCCCTGCGCGAGTTCACGCGGGTGCTGCGGCCGGGGGGCGAGGTCTGGGGCAACGTCGTCACCAGCGACTCCAGCCTCGGGGGGATGCTGACCCGGCCCTGGTTCAGCCGGCCGTGGCTGTTCTTTCACCCCGCCGACCCGGTGGAGCTGGAGATGACCGCCCTGGAGTGCGGCTTCGAGACCTGGGAGCAGGACCAGGACGGCCTGATGCTGTTCTTCCGCGGGGTCCGCGGGGAGTAGACCCCGGCCTTACCAGGCCCGGCGGCGACGCCGGTGCAGCCCGACCAGGACCAGCGTCAGCAGCCCGGCAAGGAGTGGCTTGGACGCGTTGCCGCCGGCGCCGGTGTCGGGCAGGCCGCCGCCCGGGGTGGACGGCGCTGCCACCGTCGGGTTGGCCACCGGCACGCCGGCGTTGCCGACCGGCAGGCTGAATGTCGACGGGTCGGCGGGGTCCGTGGTGATGCTGATCGTGTCGGGCAGGAGATGGTCGCTGGTGGAGGTCATGTCGGTCGTCGCCACCTCCAGGCGGACGCGGTGCCCGCTGGGGAACATGTGAGCAAAGCCGAGGAGGTTGAGGTCCACGGGCGCGGACATGTCGAACACCCGCACCGCCGAGGCCAGCCGGTGGATCAGCGTCGCCGCCCCTGAGGGGTCGACGTCGTAGACCTTGCCGAAGACGATGACGTCGGGGTTGGCGGGGTCGAGGTGGCCGAGGTGGAGGTGGGCCGTCGGAATCCCCACCGACTCGACGTCGCGGGTGAAGGGCTGCGACGTGTACGCCGCGAACTGGCCCTGCAGGTCGCTGGGCTGGATGTCGGTGAACGGGCTGGGGCCCAGGCCCTGCAGCGTGCAGCCGGGACACTGGAAGTTGGAGGTCTCGGTATACGCGGCCGGCTGGCCCTTGGCCGGGCTGACCAGCTGGGCGGTGCCGGCGACCACCGTCGAGTCGGGCGTCACCAGCTGGGTGGTGCCCGATAGGTTGAAGGTCATGGCCCCCTGCGCCGGGTACGCCAACGCGGCGCCATACGCGGGCGCCGCGGAGCCGTCCGGCGGGTAGTCCACCCAGTCGCGGAAGTAGGCGAAGCCGGGGCCGGTGTCGACGTCGGGGTCGTTGCGGAGGTAGCGGTCGAACCACGCCAGGATCCGCGGCGGCAGGTACTTGGTGGCGGGGCTGACCTGGCCGTTGCCGAAGACGTCGCCCTCGCCCGGCTGGTCACTGTAACCATGGCCGCCCGCGTGCCAGATCATCTTCACGGGGACGCCTGACCGCTGCGCCGCGAGGTAGCTGGCGACCGCGTCGTTGAGGTTGAACAGCGTGTCCGACTCGCCCTGGCCGATCAGCGTGGGCACGTGCAGGCCGAAGCTGTGCTGGTTGACGTCGAAGCTGTGGGTCCCCGCGGTGAAGTAGCTCGACGGAGAGGAGTTGTCCAGCAGGGCCGCGGCCGGGGCGCCGCTGCCCTCCGCCGCCGACTGGGTGTAGATGGGGCAGAGCCGGGCGTCAAACCCCGGGCACGTGCGGTTCGCGAGGTTGGGGTCGAGGAAGGTTCCCTGGACCCCGTCGCCGTGGCCGGTGAAGGGCTGGGTCAGGCCGGAGGCGAAGAACAGCGAGGTCCACTCGAACTTGGCCACCCCGCAGCACGGCAGGAGCTGGGGGATGAAGCCGGACTCCAGGTTGTTGGGCACCAGCGCGTACTGCAGCGAGTTCCAGGTCCGGAACGGCGTGATGACGTCGACCCGGGGGTCGAACTCGGCCGTCATCAGCTGGATCGCCCCGCCGTACGAGCCGCCGGTGAGCCCCACCCTCGGGTCGCCGGCGGCGTCCTTGTAGACGTAGTCCTTGGTGGCCAGCACGCCGATCAGCGCCTCGGCGTTCTTGACGTCGAACTCGGGCGAGTCCAGCTCGATCTTGTGCTGGGAGTTGCCAAAGCCCTCGCTGCTGAAGGTGAGGACCACGTAGCCGTAGCCGGCCAGGTACTTCGCGATCGCGGTGCCCGAGCCGTCCTCCTTGCTGCCGCCGAAGCCGTTGAAATACACGATCGCCGGCTGTGGCGTGAGCGCCGTTGCGTTGGCGGGGATGTAGAGGTCGTAGTCGATCTCCGCGGAGTCGGAGTCGGTCGGCCCGTTGACGACGTGGAGCAGCGGCATGTCGCCGCTGGTGGGGTAGTCGGCCGCGGCCCGCTCCAGGGTGTAGGTGCAGCTGCCGTCGACCGCACAACCCGTCGCCGATACCTCGACGCCGTCGTTGGCCGCGGCCGCGGGCACGGCGCCCGCAAGCAGGAGCACGACCAGGCAGGGCACCGGGCAAACCGCCCGGTATCTTCGCCGCATGGGTTTGACTGTACGCCCCGGGTTGCCTGCGGCCACCGGGGGCATGGCATAATCCCAACTCCTACTGGATCAGTAGGATTTTCAAGTTCGAATTACGATGCCGGCGGCGCCGGCGCGATGGAGGCAGCCAGAGAAGATGGGTGACTACGCCAACCCCGACGCCCTCGTTTCCACCGACTGGGTGGCAGAGCACCTGACCGACGGCAGCATCAGGCTGGTCGAGGTCGACGAGGACACCGATGCCTACGAGCGCGGCCATATCGCCGGCGCCACCTCCTTCAACTGGCGCAAGGAGCTGCAGGACCCGGTCATGCGCGACTTCGTGAGCAAGGAGGCCTTCGAGAAGCTGGTTGGCGGCAAGGGCATCGGCAACGGCGACACCGTCGTTCTCTACGGCGGCAACAACAACTGGTTCGCCGCGTACGCCTACTGGTACTTCAAGGTCTACGGCCACGCAAACGTGAAGCTGATGAACGGCGGACGCAAGAAGTGGGAGCTGGAGGGCCGCGAGCTGACCTCGGACCGGCCGTCGATCACCGCCACCACCTTCACCGCCACCGAGCCCGACAGCAGCATCCGGGCCCTCCGCGACGAGGTCGTCAGCAGCGTCGGCAGCAAGCCGATGGTGGACGTCCGCTCGCCCGACGAGTTCAGCGGCAAGCTGGCCGCGCCCGCCCACCTCCCCCAGGAGCAAGCCCAGCGCCGTGGCCACATCCCCGGCGCGAAAAACGTGCCCTGGTCGAAGGCGGCCAACGAGGACGGCACGTTCAAGTCCATCGACGAGCTCAAGGCCCTCTACCAGGAGGAGCAGGGCCTCGCCGCCGACCAGGAGACCATCGCGTACTGCCGCATCGGTGAGCGCTCGTCGCACACCTGGTTCGTGCTGCGCGAGCTGCTCGGGTTCCCCAACGTCAAGAACTACGACGGTTCGTGGACTGAGTACGGCTCGCTGGTCGGCGTGCCGATCGAGCTGGACTACAGGGAGGAGGCCGGGGTCTCGTGAGCAGCAGCTGCGTGGACGCGCCCGCGGACTACACCGGCGAGACCGGCATCCAGGGTCATGTCCTGCGCGGCGACCAGCCGGTGGAGGGCGCCTACGTGCGCCTTAGCGGTACCGGCGACGAGTTCGTCGCCGAGCTGCCCTCCAAAGCCGACGGCAGCTTCCGCTTCTTCGTCGCCCCGGGATCGTGGACGCTGGTCTGCCTCGCGCCCAACACGCCCCGGCTGGAGCAGCCTGTCGCGCTCGAGAAGGGCCAGCAGAAAGAGGTCACCTTCCAGCTGACCTAGGCTTGTCGGCTCTCCCCTAGGCGGTGGAGGGCGTCGCGGCGTAGAGCTGCCACTCCCCGGGCACGCCCTTGAGCACCCGCGCGCCGCGGTCGGCGTAGTCGATCCCAGAGCCCGCGGTCAGGTCGCGCACGATCGAGGAGACCAGCACCTCGCCCGGCTCCGCCGCCGACACGATCCGGGCACCGATGTGGACGGCCAGGCCGCCCACGTCGTCGCCGATCAGCTCGCATTCGCCGGTGTGGATGCCGGTGCGCATCTCCAGCCCCAGCTCGCGCACGCCGGCGACGATCGCCGCGCCGGCGCTAACGGCCCGCGCCGGGCCGTCGAAGGTCGCCAGCATGCCGTCGCCCATCGTCTTCACCTCCCGGCCTCGGTGCTGCTGCAGCTCGCGCCGGATGACGGCGTAGTAGCGCTCCAGCAGATCCCGCCAGGGACGGTCGCCCAGCTCGACGGCGCGCTGGGTGGACCCCACGATGTCGACGAACATCACGGTGGCCAGGACGCGGTCGAGGTCGGTGGGCGCCTCCGCCCGGGAGCCGGTGAGGAACTCCTCGACGGCGCCGGTGATGGCGGCCGAGTCTCCCGCCCAGCCGGCGTGGTCGTTGCCCGGCAGCTCGACGAACTTCGCGTCCTTGATCTGCTCCGCCATCCAGCGCCCGGCGCCGATGTTCACCACCCGGTCGCCGCGGCGGTGGAGCACCAGCGTCGGCGCCTGCACCAGCGGCAGGGCGGAGCGGACATCGGTCTCCAGGAACGTCTGGAAGATCTGCGCCATCATCGCGGGGCTGGCGGCGCTGCGCTCCATGCGTCCCCACCAGTCGCGCGCGGCGGGGTCGTCGGCGAGGCTCGGCGCGAAGGGCTCGAGGTTCTCCCCGGTGCCCCAGCCCGGGGCCATGAACTCCGCCGTCGCCTCGTTGATGCCCTCGCGGGTGTTGGCCCATGGGTAGTCGGGGGCCCAGGTCGAGCGCGCCATTCCGCCGTACAGCACCAGCGAGGTCGTGCGCTCTGGGTGCGCCGCGGCGAACAGGACGGATAGCTGGGCGCCCTCGGAGATCCCGAGCAGCGCGGCCCGCTCCGAGCCGGCGGCGTCCATGACCGCGCGGATGTCGTCCATGCGCTGCTCGAGGGTTGGCACCTGGGGTACCGGGTCGGACATCCCGGTGCCGCGCTTGTCGAAGGTGATCAGCCGGGAGAACCGGCTCAGGGCCGCCGCGAAGCGCGCGATCCGGGGGTTGCTGAGCCCCACCTCGATGTGGCTGACAAACCCGGGGACGATGACGAGGTCGATGGGCCCGTCGCCCTCGATGTAGTACGCCAAATGGACCTCGTCACTCTTCGCGTACCTGATGTCCACGCCCATGGCTGCAGTCTAGTGGGCTGTAACCCCGGGATCGGGTCCATCCGGCGGTTCATTTCTGTCGGGCGCCTAACGGCGCTGATGCCGGCGTTGGGGGGCCCGGCGCTTCGTCGTCACGCAGCGCTGCTGCGCTCCTCCTATCGCCACCCCCGCCTTGGCACCGACAGCCTGAACCGCCGGTCCTTCGGACCCTTGCGGGCTGTACCCGATCCCGGGGTTACAGCCCACTAGTGAGTGGCCGCCTACCGGCTAGCGGTAGCGATCCGCCAGCTTGAACTCCTGGGTCCCGGCGAGCAGCGCGGCTGATGCCCGGTTGGCCTCCTGGATGGCGCCGGCGTCCTCCAGGGTGGGCGCGCATACCAGCTCGCCGAGTTCCAGCCCGGCCAGGCTGGCGGTGACGACGTCGTCGGGCACCATCGCGACCAGGTGGCTCAGGTCCATCCCCTGGCGGGAGTGGAACTCGGTTTCCACCACCCCGGGACAGAGCGCCTGGACGCGGACACCGGTGCCGTCGAGCTCCTCGGCCAGCAGCTGGGTGAAGGTGACGATGAACGCCCGCGTCGCGGCATACACCGCGCGCCGCGGCAGGCGCGGGTTGCCAGCAGCGCCGCTGAAGGCCAGCAATGAGGCGAGGTTGATAACGGTCCCCGATCCACGCTCGACCATCCCGGGGAGCGCCGCGCGGGCGACCATCACCGGCGCCATCGCGTTGACACGCATCAGCTCCGCGGCCCGCTCTGGGGGCAGCGCCACGAACGGCATGTAGTGGGCAAGGCCCGCGTTGTTGACCACCAGCGCCAGCGGCGCGGACGCCGCCCGGCTGCAGACGGACGCAATCCCCTCGTCGGTCCCCAGGTCCGCAGCCAGCACCTCGACCCGCGCCGGGGCCAGCTCCTCCGCGAGGTCCTGGAGGCGCTCGACGCGGCGCGCCACCACGATGAGGTCGTACCCGTCCCGCGCCAGGCGCCGGGCGAAAGCCGCGCCGATCCCCGAAGACGCGCCGGTCACCAGCGCCAGCGGTCGATCCGGGCTCGCAGCGTTCATCTGATCCCTCCCATGTGCACGCGCCCGAAGAGTATGCCGCCAACGCCGGGTCATACTGCTGCGATGCCGGACCCCGTGATGCCGACGGATGCATGGGACGACATCCACGTCGGCAAGGCCCTCGGGCGCCACGACGTGGAGATCACACCTGACCTGGTGTCGCTGCGGTCGGCTGCCTGGGGCGACACCCATGCGTGGTACGCGTCGGCCGAGAACCCCTTCGGCGCGCCGGTGGCCCCCGCGATGGTCGGCGCCCAGGAGCCGTGGCGTTTCTCCGGTTGGTACCCGCCCGAGATGATCGGCAACCTCCACGCCCGCCAGGAGTGGGACCTGTTCTGGCCCGCGACGGTGGGGTCGACGATCACCTCCCAGGCGCAGGTGACCGAGCGCTATCCGTGGCGCGGCGACCGCCACGTGGTCGTCAACGAGGTCCTCCTCATGGCGGCCGACGGCAGGCTGCTGGCGCGCGGCCGCACCCACCAGTCCTTCCTCCTCCCGGCGGCCGCCGGCGCCGCGGCGGGCGGGCCGCCGGTGGTGGACCGTGACCGCGAGCGACGCGAGGACCGGAGGTTCACGCCGGGGGAGGGGCAGGTGCTCGAGGCGATCACTGGCCCCCGGCTCGAGCTCACCCCGGAAGCGTGCCTGGCGGTCGCCGACAACCTCCAGAACTACCACTCGGACGAGGAGATCGCCAGGGCCCTCGGCTTCCCCACGGTGGTGGTCCAGGGGGTGGTCAACACCTACCTCGTGTCGGCGGTGATGACGGAGCGCTTTGGCGCTGGCTGGTGGTGCGGCGGGCGCCTGCGGATGAGCTTCGTCAACGTCGTCTGGGGCGGCGACGTGATCGCCGGGCGGGTCAACATCAAGGAGGTGGCGGCCGAGCACCCCCGGGCCCGGGCGGAGTGCGAGGTGTGGGTGGAGAAGGCCGATGGCACGGTCACCGCGATCGGCACGGCTTCGGCGGTCGTGCCCGCGGAGGGAGGCTCGGTACAATAGGGCGCGACGCCCGGGCGGGGAGAAGTACCCGGGTGCGGTTAGTTCCGGCGCCCCCACTGCGGGCGCGGACGGGCGGAGAAACACGATGAAGCGGAATGGGTTGATATGCGCGGTTGCGCTGCTGCTCGCGGGCGTGCCGGGGATCATGACCATGGCGCCGTTCCCGGCGGCAGCGTCGAACCCGGCGACCGGGACGCTGAGCTACGACCACCCGGAGCAGGTCTTCACCAACGCCTCCCCCATGACCGGCGCCATCCCCGCCGGCTTCGTTCAGTCGCGCTGCACCCTCGAGCCAACCGGCTGCGACCGCGTGACCATCGACATCGACGCCACCCTCAACGGTGAGCTCGACCACCAGGCCGTCGTCAGCATCAACTTCACAACCAGCGCCGGCGCCGACATGGCGGTGGCGTCCTTCCCCGAGGGCTGCGACCCCGACGACGTCACCGGCTCGTGCGCGCCGTACTACCAGACCGACCCGCCCTGGACGATGGGCGACCCCGGCCACAAGACGTACACCTTTGAGATCGCCTGCGGCCAGTGCGCCAACGCGACCTATGAGATGAAGTTCACGATCGCCCACGTCACCTTCGACCTGCCGCCGGCGGGCGACACCGGGATCAAGTTCGACGTCACCCCCTTCGCCGAGGTCGCGTCGACGACCGGCCAGCTGACCGGTCAGTTCGGCGAGCCGGGCATCGACATCAACCGCAACGGCTACGGGATCATCAACAGCTTCGGCCCCACGGTCTGGTACACCCACGACTCGGGGGTCACGTGGAGCGACTCATTCGACGTCTACGCCAAGGACACGGTGTGCCCTGACGGCTATGCCGCCGACGCCGACGCCGTGGTTGGCATCGACGACACGTTCTACGCGGACAACCTCTGCGTGGGCACCGCCGGCGGGGTCAACAACGAGTCCTTCACCAACACCCACCTGGGCGACCCCGGGCCGGGCGGCGCCAACTGGGAGGGCCCGTTCCTGGCGGGCGGCAACTCCGACCGGCAGTGGTACGCCACCGACCCGACCGACCCCAACGTCCTCTACCTGAGCTACCACGACTTCGGCGGTCCCAATATCAACATCTTCAAATCAACCGACCACGGCCACAACTGGTTCTGCCCAACCACCGGGAACCCCGCTACGATCACCGGCGCCTGCGGCGTAACCCTGACCAATGGCCAGAACGGCGTGGCCCCCTCGGGCGTCGAAACCGGCGCGGGCAACACCAGCACGAGGCCGCTGATCGACCCGACCAACCCGCAGGTCATCTACGTGCCGTATGGCGATACGAGCCTCGTGAACGCCGTCCTCGGTAACACGGCGACGATCGATTACGACCTCTCCCGCCTGCTGCTGGCAAAGTCGACCGACGGGGGAGTGACGTGGGCCAGCAACAGCGACCCAACGGGCCAGGGATTCGTCCTCGACGCGAACGGAGCCTTCGAGCAGAAGACCGACGCCGACAACACCGTCGGCCACCTGTTCATCTCCGCCGCGATCGACCGCGCGGGCAACCTCTACTACGTCTTCTCGCTCCGCCAGCCCGCGCTTGACGAGACCAACACCCACACCCACCTGTACCTGATCAGCAGCCAGGACAAGGGCGAGACCTGGTCGCAACCCACCCGGATCGACAAGGACGACCTGCCCAGCAACGTGTTCCCGTGGGTCACCGCCGGCGACCCGGGCCGCGTGGCGGTCTCCTGGTACGGCTCCCACAGCCAGGACTTCAACGACCCGGCGTCGCAGTGGGGCGAGATGTTCGCGGTGAGCACCAACGCGCTGTCGGCCAACCCGACCTTTGCCCAGTCCCGCATTGGCGGCGAGCAGCAGCCGGTGCACATCGGCGACGTCTGCCAGGTCGGGCTCAACTGCACCGTGAGCAGCGGCAACCGCAACCTGTCGGACTACCAGATGATCGACGTCGACCCCTGCGGCCGCGCTCACCCGGTATGGACCAACGACTTCGGCCCCGGTCTGACGGTCACCGCGATCCAGACCTCCGGCCCGCTGCTGTACGCCGACGACCCGTGCCACCTCGCCAGCGCGCCAACGACGGTGGACACGCAGTCGCCGCCGACCCAGCAGCTGCCCAACACCGCGGCGGGCGTCCGCCCGGCGCTCCTGGTGCTCGGCACGGGGGCGCTGGTGATGGGTCTCATCGGGGTTCGCACCCGTCGGCGGAGGCGAGCCCGGGCGTAGGCAGTCCCCGGCGTTCGCCACCGTGCGGGCGCCGGGAATCACCCCGGTTCAGGTCCGGTTGAAACCTGTATGGACAACGACAGGCCCGACCCGCTGCTCGCCGGCAACTGGTTCAACGACTCCAGTGCCGTCCTGCGCGTCACCGCCGTGGTGACCGCGATCAGCTTCCTTCTCTTCTGCGCCGCGACGGCGTACTTCGTCGCCCAGTACTTCGTCTGCATCGGAGAGTGCGCCCCCGGCACGCCGTCGCTCGCGCTCCTGACGACCTCCATCTTCTTCGGCCTGATCCCCGCGTTCCTCACCGGGGCGATGGGCTGGTTCATCGTCCAGGGCCTCTGGGAGGACGCTCGCCAGAAGCAGGTCGAGTCGCGCGACAGCGCCCGCGAGACCCGCAGGCAGCCCACCGCGATCTAGATCTGCGGTCGCCGGGAACATCCCGGCATACTCAAGGAGTTGCGCATCCGGGTTCGGATGTGTCATATTCGTCACCCTCAACGCCCCGGTGATGCGGGGGCGTCCAGCGGGCGGCCGGGGGACGGCCGTCGATTTTCTAGGGAATTGGTAGGGATGAGCACGTTCCACGTGCCGCTGTCGAGCGGCACACTGCGCCCGCAGGGGCAGCCGGGTCGGCTGCGCCGTCGCCTGCTTGCCATCCTCCTCCAGCTCAGCGTGGTCGCGTCCGTGACGCTGGCGGCCGTCGGACCCGCGCTGCTCAACGCCACGGTCGCGGAGGCCGCAGCCGACGACTGGCCGGCGTTCCTGCACGACGCCGCTCGCACCTCGAAGAGCACCGACACCGGCATCACCACCGCCAACGCCGGCCAGCTCCGCCCCACCTGGTCGTTCAGCACCGGCGGTCCCATCGCGGCCCAGCCCGCGATCGTGGGCGGCGTCGCCTACGTCGGCTCGTGGGACGGCTACATGTATGCGGTCAACACCGCCAACGGCGCCCAGGTGTGGAAGACCTTCACCGGCATCACCCACGACCCGCCGTGCCACCCGCCGGACATCGGCATCACGTCGGCGGCGACGGTGGCCAACGGGGTCGTCTACTTCGGTGGCGGTGACGCCTACTGGTACGCGCTGCGGGCCAGCGACGGGGCCGTGCTCTGGCGCGTGTTCACCGGGGACAACACCGAGGCGGGCGCCCACTACAACTGGTCCAGCCCGCTGATCGTCGGCAACTTCGCGTACATCGGCATTGCCAGCAACTGCGACGCCCCCCTGGTCCAGGGCCAGCTGATGAAGGTCGACCTGACCACCCACCAGGTGGTCGGCGTGACCAACGTCGTCGACGACGGCCAGGTTGGCGGTGGCATCTGGACCAGCCCGACCATCGACGTCGCCACCAACACGATCTACGTGACCACCGGCACGATCAACCTCTTCTCGCAGAAGTACTCCCAGGCGCTGCTCGCGATCGACGCCGGCACCATGGCGATCAAGGACTCCTTCCAGCTGCCCTTCGCCGAGGCGGTGTCGGACTCCGACTGGGGCAACACCCCCACGCTGAGCGTCGACAGCAACGGCCGCAAGCTCGTCACCGCGTCCAACAAGAACGGGATCATGTACACCTTCGACCGCGCCAACCTCCACCAGGGCACGGTCTGGAAGGCCAACCTCGCGTATGGCGGCGACTGCCCCACCTGCGGTGACGGGACGATCTCCTCCGCCGCGTTCGCCAACGGCACGCTCTACCAGGCCGGCGGCAGCACCACGATCAGCGGCATCGGCCACCAGGGCGCCGTGCGCGCGGTCAACCCGCTGAACGGCGCGTTCCTCTGGGAGCACGGCACCCAGGACCCGGTCCTGGGCTCGGTCGCCTACGTCAACGGAATGATCGTCGACGCCCAGATGTCAACGCTCGAGGTGCTCGATGCGAGCAACGGCAACAGCCTCTTCGACTGGCACTTCAACACGATGTTCTTCGCAGCCCCGTCGGTGGCCTCGGGCAAGGTCTTCATCGGTGGGCTCGACGGCAAGCTGTATGCCTTCGCGCCGGTCGCGCCGACGGTCCCGGCGGCCGACGTCAAGTGCCCGACAGGCTACACGTGCCAGGACATCGGCGCCCCCAAGGCGGGCACCGAGAAGGTCAACAACGACGGTAGCTGGACGGTCACCGCGTCCGGCAAGGGGGCCCGCCAGAACGCGGACCAGATGCGCATCATCACCAAGCCCGCGACCGGCGACTTCGAGGTCAAGATGGACCTCCTGTCCGGCTCCGGCGGCAAGGTGAACGGCTACCTGTCGCCCCATTTCGGGATCATGATCCGCGAGACCAACGACCCTGGCTCGCCGATGTACACAGCCCTCAGCGACCCGGTCTATCCCGCCGAGAACCAGACCCAGCCCAACCTGATCTCGTTCTTCCGCGACAAGTGGAACACCCAGGTCACCGAGCTGACGCAGATGTACCCGATGGCCTTCCCCCGCTGGATCATGGTCCAGCGCCGCGGCGACGAGCTCCAGACCCTGTTCAGCAACGACAACGTCAACTGGACCCTGGTCAGCGGCACGATCCACCGAGTCGTGATGCGCTCGACACTGATGGTCGGCATGGGCTCCGCGGGGGGCACGTCCACCGACCTGTCGAACAACACCATCACCGGTCTGTCGATTGGGCCGATCACGGTCAACAGCTACGCCCGCCAGAACAGCAACCACGCCTGCCCCAACACGTGGTCGTGCGTCGACGTCGGCGCCGGCTCGCCCATCGGCGACCAGACCCTGGCCAACGGCACCTGGACCCTGCAGGGCACCGCGCCCGGCATCGGCCAGTTCGAGGACCACTTCCACTACGTCTACAAGACGCTTCCCGGTGACGGTACGATGACCGCCCGCCTGACGTCGCTGGGGAACTCCAACCCGGCCGCCCAGGCGGCAGTGATCATGCGTGGCGACGTCAGCATCGGCTCGGCCTACTACGCGATCGTCAACACCGCCGGCCAGGGGGCCCAGGTCCAGTGGCGCGAGCACAACAACCTGGAGACCACGCGGCTGCCCATCCCCATCACCGTGACCATGCCGGAGTACTTCCAGATCGCGCGTTACACCGACACCCAGCACTCGCCGGTCCTGACCACGTACTCGGCGCTGACCTCCACCGACGGCGTGAACTGGACCCAGGTGCCCGGCTCCACCGTCGCGCTCAACCTCGGCAGCTCGGTGCTGGCGGGCATCGGCGGGTCCTCCAACGCGAACCGCGTGCGCAACCCGTCCACCTGGACCAATGTCGCGACCTCGACGCAGCGCATCCGGCCGCCCGGCATCTGCCCCGACGAGTTCACCTGCGAGAACGTCGGCACCGGCTTTGCCCCCGGGAGCCAGATCTTCAGCAACGGCACGTGGAACATCGAGGCGGCGGGCACCGACATGTGGGACGTCTATGACCAGTTCCACTTCGCCTACCAGCCGCTCGCCGGCGACGGCACCATCAGCGCCAACGTGGTGTCTATCCAGGGCGCCGGTGAGTGGGCCAAGGAAGGAGTGATGATCCGCGCCAGCAACGATCCCCAGGCGCCCTACTACGGGGTCTTCATCACCCCCCAGCACGGCACGGTGGTGCAGTGGCGCAACGCCCAGGGCGAGTTCACCAACTCGATGCCGGCAGGAGTCGGCACGTTGCCGCGATTCGTACTGGCCGCGCGCTGGACCGACACGAGCCCTGGTGGCCTGACCTACTACACCGCCTACACCTCACCGGATGGCGTGAACTTCACCCCGGTGCCAGGCTCCACGATGGCGCTCAACATGCCGGGCACGGTGATCACCGGCATCGCCAACACGTCGTACGACCAGGCCAACACGGCCTCGGTGGTGATGGACAACGTCGCGCAGCTGCCGTCGGCGCCGCGCCCCCCGGGCGTCTGCCCGTCGAGCTGGAGCTGCTCTGACATTGGCGGCGCCCTCCCGGCGGGGACCCAGGACGTGGACCAGGCCGGCGTTTGGACGACCAACGTCGGCGGCGGCGACATCTGGGACACCTCCGACCAGTTCCATCTCATCTCTCAGTCGATGACCGGCGACGGCACCATGAGCGCCCGCCTGGTGTCCTCCGCCAACGCCGGCGAATGGGCCAAGGACGGCGTGATGCTGCGCGCTGACGGCTCTGCCGGGTCGCCGTACTACGGGCTGTTCGCCACGCCCCAGCACGGCCTGACCCTGCAGTACCGCACCACCCAGGGCGGCACCACCAACCAGCTCGGCCTGGCCGGCACGGCGCCGACCTACCTGCAGGTCTCGCGCTACACCGACGGCGGCGGCACCCAGTACCTGTCGGCCGCCACCTCGCCAGACGGCAACACCTGGACCACGGTGCCGGGCTCGACCGTCAACATGACGCTGCCCGCCCAGGTCCTCGCGGGCATGGCCGCCGACTCCTACAACCAGGGCACCTCCAGCACCGTCAAATGGGACCACGTCGTCGTCGGCGGCGCGGTGACCCCGCCGCCTGGCGCGTGCCCGGCAGGCTATGGCTGCGCTGATATCGGCGGCGCCCAGCCGGCTGGCTCGCAGTCCCTCAACGGCACGACCCTGACGGTGTCCGGTGGGGGCGGCGACATCTGGGCCAGCTCGGACCAGTTCCGGTTCGTGCAGAAGTCGCTCGCGGGCGACGGAACCGTCAGCGCGGCCGTCAGCGCCCAGGCCGCGACAAGTCCCTGGGCCAAGGCGGGCGTGATGCTGCGTGCGTCGGGCGCGCCCGACGCCCCGTACTACGGTGTCTTCCGGACGCCTGGTAACGGGTACGTCGTGCAGGGCCGGACCACCACCGGCGGAACAACCACCTCGATGGCGCTGACCGGTTCGCCGGCCTACGTCCGGGTCGCCCGCTGGACCGACACCAACGGGCCGACCACCTGGCTCACGGCCTACACGTCGACCGATGGCAACACCTGGACCGTGGTGCCCAACAGCACCGTGGCGATGGCCCTCACCGGCACCCTGCAGGCCGGCTTCGCGGTGACATCGCACGCCCAGGGAACGCTTGGCTCGGCCACGTTCGGCAACGCCACGGTCGCCACGGGCGCCACACAGCCGCCGGGCGTCTGCCCCGCCGGCTACACGTGCACCGACGTTGGCGGGGCCATGCCGCCGGGGGCCCAGGACCTCAATGCCGGAACCTGGACGATCAAGGGTGGCGGCGGCGACATCTGGGGGACGTCTGACCAGTTCCACCTTGTCTCGCAGAGCCGCGCCGGCGACGGCAGCGTCACCGTCCGGCTGACGGCCCAGGCGGCCACCAACCCGTGGGCCAAGGCCGGCGCCGTCGCGCGCGCATCGACCGCCGGGGACGCCGCCTACTACGGCGTGTTCGCAACCCCCGCCAACGGCGTCGTCGTGCAGTGGCGGCCGACCACCGGTGCAGCGTCCAGCCAGGTCAAGATCGCCGGCACCGTACCCGCCTGGCTGCGCATCACCCGCACCGGCACGAGCTTCACGGCGTTCACGTCGCCGGACGGCGTGACCTGGACAGCGATCGCCAACTCCACGGTCGCCGTCGCCGCGCTCAGTGGCACCCTGGTGGAGGGCCTGGGCGTGAGCTCGCACGACACCACCCAGCAGTGCACGGTGACCGCTCCGACCTTCACGATCAGCTAGGGCTTCCGAACCTCGTCGCCAGGTTGGCCAGCGCCCGGCGGGCGTTGGGGCGCTTGACCGGCAGGTAGACGAGGTAGAACAGCGCCGCCTGCGACGCTGACAGCGACGCCGATATGCGCCGCTCCACCTGGCTTCCACCGTCGACCGCGGTCACGGTGAAAACATGCCGGTACTGTCCCGTCAGGTCGCTGACATCGAAGGCGAACCGCCCGGGGGGCGTCGCATCCGTGACGGTGATGTCCGCCGTGATCCGCTTGCCCTTCGACGTCGCGGTTGACGAGTAGCGGCTGCCCGGTCCGCCGTCGCCCTCCACCAGCTGGATTTCGACCGGGTCCGCGGCCCACTCGGGGTGGCGGGTGAGATCGGAGATCGCCGCGTACACCTCCTCGGGTGGGGCCGGGAGGATCGTGGTCACCGCGTAGGTCGGCACCCCGGCAGTGTAGTGGGGATAAGGTTCTGACTCGTGCCGTTCACCCGCGAGGAGCCGCTGCTGATGATCCCCGGGCCGACGCCGCTGTCACCCGGCGTCCGGGCCGCGCTGGCCGCCCCGCTGCGGGGCCACGCCACGCCCGAGAACGCCGCCGCCCTGGCCCGGATTCGCGCCGCCCTGCGCGAGGTGGTCGGGGTGTCGGAGGCGTGGGACGTCTACATCCTGCCCGGGTCGGGGACGCTGGCGATGGAGACCGCCGTGGTCAACCACATGGCCGCAGGCGACCGCGCGGTGGTCATCAACCACGGCTTCTTCGCCGACCGGTTCGTCGAGGTGTGCCAGGTCCACGGCATCGAGGTCGACCAGGTTCGTGCGGAGTGGGGTCGCGCCGTCGACCCCCGCGAGGTTGGCGCGATCCTCCGCTCCGGCGACCGACTTGACATGGTGCTCATCACCCACGTCGACACCAGCACCGGCACCGAGGCCGACGTCCCCCGCCTGGCCGAGATGGCGCGCGACGCCGGCGCGATGGTCCTGCTCGACGGCGTCTGCGCCACTGCCGGCGTCGCGGAGCAGCTGGCGTCCTGGGGCGTCGACCTCCTGGTGACCTGCAGCCAGAAGGCGCTGGCGGCGCCGCCCGGCCTCGCGGTCGTCATCGCCTCGCCCAACGCCCGGGCGCTCCGGGGCAGGCCCGACCGCAGGCCGGGCTACTACACCGACCTGGCCCGCTGGGACGCCCCCATGGCGGGCCCTTCGTACTTCGCCACCCACGCCACCGGGCTGCTGCGCGCCCTCGACGTCAGCCTCGAGGAGATCCTGGGCGAGGGCCTCGAGGCCCGCTACCGGCGCCACCGCGACGTCGCCTCGTTGGCGCGGGGCGGGTTCGTGGCGCAGGGCTTCTCGCTGCTGACCGAGGACTCCGCGCTGGCGCCGACCCTGAGCGTGCTCGCCCCACCCCCGGGTATCGACGAGGCACAGCTCCGCGACGACATGCTCGAGGAGGGCGTCCTGGTGGCGGGCGGCATCGGCCCGTTCGCGGGCCGCGCCATCCGCGTCGGCCACATGGGCAGCGTCGCGGCGGAGGAGGTCGAGATGGCGATCGAGGCCGCCCGGCGCGCCCTCCAGAAGCAGCGCTAGCAGCGCGCGCGACGCGCTAGAGCCAGCCGGCGCGCTTGAAGCGCCAGTACAGGGTGGCGCAGATGGCCGCCGTGATGATGACCACCGCGGGGTAGCCGAAGGTCCAGTGCAGCTCCGGCATGTACTCGAAGTTCATGCCGTAGACGCCGGCGACCATCGTTGGAATCGCCAGGATCGCGACCCACGCCGAGATCCGGCGCATGTCGTCGTTCTGCCGGACCGCGACCTGTGTGAGGTTGGCCTGCAGCGCGCTGCTGAGCAGCTCGCGGAAACCGGCGATCCGGCCGTTGAGACGGCGCAGGTGGTCGTGCACGTCGCGGTAGTACTCGTGGAGCGGCTCGGGGACGAGCTCGAAGTGGCCTCGTGACATCACGCTGACCGCCTCCGTCAGCGGCGCCACGGCGCGGTAGAAGTCCAGCACCTCACGCTCCAGCTTGTAGATGCGCTCGGCGGGGTTGGAACGGTCCGGGGAGAAGACCTGCTTCTCCACCTCCTGCACGTCGACATCGACGCCCTCGGCGGCCACCTCGTAGTCGTCGACGACGTGGTCGAGGACCGCGTACAGCACCGCCCCGGTGCCCTCCACCAGCAGGTCGGGGCGGCGCTCGGCGCGGGCCCGGACCTCGGTGAGCGGCCCCCGCCCGTGGCGGACGGTGATGACGAAGTCGGTGTTGACGAAGATGATCAGCTCGCCGATCTGGATCACCTCGTCGGAGTCGATGTAGTGGGCGGTCTTGACCACGACCAGGAGGGTGTCGTCGTACAGCTCGACCTTGGGCCGCTGGTGGGCGTTGACCGCGTCCTCCACCGCCAGCTCGTGGAGGTCGAATTCACGCGCGATCTCGTCGAACTCGTCGGCCGAGGGCTCGGCAACCCCCAGCCAGACGAAGGCGCCCGCGCGGCTGCGGGCGGCGGCCGCCTCCTCCAGCGGAATCGAGCCGGCCTGTCGCTTGCCGCCCTCGTAGACGGCGCAGTCGACGATCACGCCGCAAGTATGGAGGCGCCGGGGTCCCGACCGTGCCGGGCCCGGTAACCGGCCGTCGACACGGCCGCCAGCACCAGGATCTCGCCGAGGGACACCGCCGCGGTCGCGAGGCCCGGGCCGTAGCCGAGCGCCGCGCCCGCCCGGGTTAGCAGGAAGAACACGGGCGAGAACGCGAGCAGGGCCCCGGCCCACGCAACCGGCCCCCGGAAGAGGCGGTCAGGATGGGGCAGGGTGCTGAGCAGGGGCAGGAGAAAGATCGCATGGTAGGCCTCGGCATAGCTCGACACCAGCAGGAAGGCGGTCATCGCAAGCCCGCCCGCCTCCATCACGCGCAGCCCCTCGGGCCGCCCCCGCCAGGCAAACACCAGCCCCATCGCACCGA
>JAXDLV010000189.1:0-7973 GCA_034666445.1 Chloroflexota bacterium
GTCCAGCGCTCTGATCGCTGCCGCGGGTTGGCGCGAATCGTGAAGGTGATGCTTCCCGGCATCTGGTCGATCGTCGCGCAGAGGCCGTTGAAAGCCCCCCGGTCGGCCATCCGCCGCAGCTCCCACTTGATCCCGCCGCGGCCCTCGCCCGGCTGCACCGCCTGGACGACGTCAGCGGCGCCATGGATCGCCTCCACCGCCTGGTAGCCGTTCTCGTACGCCTCCCGCAGCGTGGTCTCGACCACCGCCACCGCGGTCAGCACGTCATAGCCGTGCAGGTCGACGCGCCGTACCCGGCCTGCCCCCGGCGTCCGCGAGGGTCGCCGGGGAGCGTCTGACTGCCAGGGTCGGCCGCGGCGGCGTGGCATGGGCTGTAGGGTACAGTCGCTGCGTGCAGTACCGGCACCTCGGACGCAGCGGGCTGCGGGTGAGCACCATCGCCCTCGGGTCGTGGCTGACCTACGGCAACCAGGTCGACAGCGACACCAGCGCGGCGTGCATCCGGCGGGCGCTGGACCTCGGCGTCATCCTCTTCGACACCGCCGACATCTACCACGTGGGCGCCGGCGAAACGGAGTTGGGCAAGGCCCTGGAGGGCGTCACCCGGTCGGACTACGTGCTGGCGACGAAGTGCTTCTGGCCGATGAGCGACAACCCCAACAACCGCGGCCTCTCCCGCAAGCACATCATCGAGTCCTGCGAGAAGAGCCTGCGCCGACTGCGGACGGACTACATCGACCTCTACCAGTGTCACCGCTACGACGAGGACACGCCGCTGGAGGAGACGCTGCGGGCGCTGGACGACCTTGTCACCTCCGGGAAGGTGCTCCACGTCGGCTTCAGCGAGTGGCAGCCGGACCAGGTGCGGGCGGCGCTGGAGTACCAGGACGCCCACGACCTCGACCGCTTCATCAGCTCCCAGCCGCAGTACAACCTGATCTGGCGGGTGATCGAGAACGAGGTGATCCCCCTCTGCGAGGCCGAGGGCATCGGCCAAGTGGTATGGTCGCCGCTGGCGCAGGGGGTCCTAACCGGCAAGTACGCGCCGGGCGAGCCACCCCCGCCTGAGAGCCGCGCCGGCGACGACCGCGTCAGCGGCTCGATCAGCGGCTACCTCGCGGATCCCGTGCTGACGGCCGTGCAGGCGCTGCGACCCATCGCGGAGGGGCTCGACCTGACGATGGCGCAGGTGGCGCTCGCCTGGGTGCTGCGGCAGCCCAATGTCAGCGCCGCGATCGTGGGCGCGTCCCGCCCCGAACAGCTGGAGGACAACGTGCGCGCTGCCGACGTCCGGCTCGACCAGTCGACGCTGGACGCCATCGACGAAGCCCTGAAGGGCGTTGTGAGGTACTGATGGCAATCAACCCGACCCACGAGGTCTCGATCGAGTACTGCGTCCCGTGCGGCTACACCCCTCGCGCGATCGGCCTGGCCCAGGAGCTGCTGGACAGCTGGGCGCCGGTGATCGCCGGCCTGCGCCTCATCTCTGGCACCGGCGGACGCTTCGAGGTGATGGTCGACGGCGAGCTCCTGTACAGCAAGGCCGAGACGAAGCGCCACCCGGAGCCGGGCGAGGTGGCGGGGCTGGTCGAGACGCGGCTCGGTCCCAGGCTGCCCCGGGAGTAGCTTTCGGCCGGCCGCCGCTCAGGCGGCTGAGGCCCGGACGCCCTCGACGACCGGGGAGATGTCCAGCCCGGGCGGCCCCACCACCGCATGGCGCAGGAGCTCGGGCTTGAGATACTGCTCCGCCGCCGCCTGGATCTCGTCGACGGTGACGGAGTCGATCAGCGCATATTGCTCGTCCATCGTCATCACCCGGCCGCGGTAGAGCAGCTCGGCGGCGGCCAGGTACCCCATCGCCATGGAGTCCTCGCGGTCCAGGACGTAGCGGCCCTTGAGCATCGCCTGGCCCTTCTCCAGCTCCTCGGTGGTGATGCCGCCGCGCACCAGGAGCCGCATCTCCTCGACGATCGACTGCACCGCGGTGCCCGCCTTGTCGGGGTCGGTGCCGGTGTAGATCATGACCGCGCCGATGTCCGACGCCATGTCGAGCGAGGAGCTGACCGAGTAGCAGAGCCCCTGCCGCTCGCGCACGGAGATGAACAGCCGGCTGCTCATCGAGCCGCCCAGGATCGCGCTCATCATCCGCGCGACCACCACGTCCTTCTGGGGGTCGCGGTGCGACGGCCCGGGCATCGCCAGGCAGATGTTGGCCTGCTGGATGTCGCGCTCCAGCTGCTCGCCGGACACCTCGCCGAACGTGCCCGGCTGGGCGGACGCGGTCTCGGCGGGCTCGAGGTCGCCGAAGTACATGGCGGCCAGGCGCTGGTTGGCCTCATGGGTGACGTTGCCGGCCAGGACGAGGTACATCCGCCCCGGGGCGTAGAAGCGGCGTCTGTAGGCGGCCACCTGGTCGCGGCTGACACTGCTGATGACCTCGGGGAAGCCGATCACGCCCCAGCCCAGCGGGGTGTCGCCATAGATGGCCCGGCCGATCAGCTGAAACACCTTGGACTGGGGGTTGTCCTCGTACATCTTCATCTCTTCCAGGACCACGCCCCGCTCACGCTCCACCTCTTCCGGGGGGATGAGCGCGTTCTTGAGCATGTCCGCGATCACGTCGACGCTGTGCTCCGCGTAGTCCGGGGCGCCCTTGACGAAGTAGGCGGTGTACTCCTCCGACGTGAAGGCGTTGAAGCGCGCTCCCAGCGAGTCGATCTCGGTCGCTATCTGGAGCGTGGTCGGGCGGCGCGGGGTGCCCTTGAAGAACAGGTGCTCCAGGAAGTGCGCGGTGCCGGCCTCCTCGCGCACCTCGTATCGCGAGCCGGCGCCGACGAACAGCATTGCCGACATCGAGCCGGTCCCCCCGGGGACGGTCAGCACCGTGAGACCGTTGTCCAGCGTGGAGATCTCAACATGCGCCATTGTCGGTCAAGGATAGCGACTCCCCGACGGGGATAATTCACCTCGATGCAGGACTACCAGGCCTCGTCCGAGGTCGAGTCGCCATCACGGGGGACGCCGCGGTCACGGGCGCTCCTGCTGGGTCTCCTCGCCATCATCACCCCGGCCGGGCTGGTCCTCGTCAACGTCGCCGCCTACGTGATGAGCAACCTGGCCGCCTTCCGCGTTGCCATCACCGTGAGCGCGGTGGTGAGCACGGTGATCCTCAACGGTCTCACGGGGATCACCGCCTACCGGCTGGGTGCGTCGCGCTGGCCGGACGCGTGGGTCTTCGCCCCCCACCTCCGCCGGGCGGTCACCGCCGAGTTCATCCTGGCGCTCGCGCTCGGCGCGGCAATCGGCGGCCAGCTCACCTACCAGGGCCTTAGCGACCCCGCCAAGCTGCCCAATCTCTCCACCTTCATCGCCGGCCTCATCGGCCTGGCCATCCCCATCCTGCTCGCGGCGATGCTGCGGGACACCACCACGCGCAGGCAGCGCCGCCGCTACCGGGTGCGGTGACCGCGCCCGGCAACCGGCTCCTGCTGGGCGACTGCCTGGAGGTCCTGCCGGCGCTGCCGTCGGGGGCGTTCGGCCTGGTCTACCTGGACCCGCCGTTCAACACCGGCGCCGACCGCAGCCACGCGCGTATGACCGCCCGGGCGACCGCCGACGGCGGCCGGGCGGGCTTCAAGGGGCGCCGCTACGCCACCACGACGGGACCGGAGCGGCGCTACGCCGACAGCTTCGACGACTACCTCGGCTGGCTCGAGCCACGCCTGCGCGAGGCGCACCGGCTGCTGGCCGCCGACGGCACCCTCTACTTCCACATCGACTACCGCGAGGTGCACTACTGCAAGATCCTGCTCGACGGCATCTTCGGCCGGCAGAGCTTCCTCAACGAGGTCATCTGGGCGTACGACTACGGCGGCCGCAGCCGCCGCCGCTGGCCCGCGAAGCACGACAACATCCTGGTCTACGTCAAGGACCCCAAGCACTACGTCTTCAACCACGACGACCTGGACCGCCTCCCCTACATGGCGCCGGGACTGGTGACCGCCGAGAAGGCGGCGCGCGGTAAGACCCCCACCGACACCTGGTGGCAGACGATCGTCCCCACCGCCGGCGCCGAGCGCACCGGCTACCCCACCCAGAAGCCGCTGGCCATCCTCACCCGCATCGTGCGGGCGTCGTCGCGGCCGGGCGACACGGTGCTTGATTTCTTCGCCGGCTCAGGCACCACCGGCGTCGCGGCCCACCAGCAGGGGCGCAGCTTCGTCCTCGTGGACAGCTCGGCGGAGGCCGTCGAGGTCGCCGGCCGCCGCTTCGACGGCCTGGGGATCCCCTACCGCAGGGACTGAAGCGCGCGCCGCGACGCGAGCAGGACGCGCAGCGCGACGAGGCCGAAGAGCACCGTCAGCGCCGTCGCCAGCGGCGCCATCGGGCCCGCGCCGGTGTTGGGCAGGCCGCCGGCGCCGGGTACGCCGCTCAGGGTGGTGGTGCCGTTGCGGGTCACCTCCGGGATCGAAACCGGGTCGACCCAGCCGCCGTTGAGGTCCTGCGGGATGGTGGGGCACTCCCGGCTGTCGGTGGGGTAGCTGGGGGCGGAGTACGCCACGCCGGTGCCGGGGTCAGGGTAGTGCAGGCAGTCGAAGTTGCCGATCGTCGTGGCCGGCACCTCGAGGACCACCGGGTTGGTGTTGACGCGCTGGGTGCCGCCGCTCTGCAGCCAGATGCCCAGCTGCTGCTCACCCGCGGTGCGTGCGACGGGGTCGATGGTGGGGTCGGCCAGCCAGCCGTGGGGGTCGGACTGCTGCAGCCCGGGCGCCGACTTGTCGTGGCGGAAGTACGTGACCAGGTCGAACATCTGCCCGTCGCGGTACAGGTTGCCCGCGGTGGGGTTGGGCACGGTGGCGTCGCCATACGCCGTCTGGAAGAGCAGCTTCTTCTCCGGCGCGCCCTCCAGCGGACGGAGCCGCATCAGCGGCGCGAACGTCTCGGGGCTCCCGCTGCGGTCATACCAGTTGGTGCTGGCGAACGTCTCCTGCAGCTGGATCGCGCCGGGGACAGGCGCGGTCACCGGCGGGTCCTGGCGCAGGCCCAGCGACTCCGTGAAGCCGTTCAGGCCGGGGCCGCCGTTGAGCAGGTTCGGCTTCGCCACCCCGAGCGTGTACTGGAGATTGCCGCGGAAGCCGGAGAGGCGGGCGATGTCGACGATGGGGCCACCAGGAACGTTGAGCAGGCCGACGCTGAGGTGGGTGTCGGTGCCCATCAGCATCGTCCCGTAGATGCCGCCGAAGCTGAGGCCGTAGTAGTAGACCTTCTCGTGGCTGAGCACGTCGCCGACCGCCGGGTCGGTGATGCCCGCCTCCAGCGAGCGGACCAGCTCCATGTTGTCGACCACGGTCTGCATGAGCCCGGACTGAAGGCCGTCGACCGTCTTGTGGGAGGGGGCGGCGTCGAAGGTGAGGTGATCGCAGTCGGGGCCAGACACGTTGGTGCGATGGTCGGTTGGGCCCACGCCGTCGAACAGGCCGTCACCGATGCAGCCGTCGCCGTCGAGGTCGCGGCCGCGGCCGTAGGTGAGGAAGGTGGTGGCGACATTGAGGTCGTGGGTGACGGTCACCTGGCTATTGGTGCCGTAGCCGTGGCCCGCCGGGTCGGTGGCGATCGTGGCCACACCCAGCAGCGCGTTGTAGTCGGCGGTCACGAAGATGTCGAACTTGCTGCGGGTGAAGCCGGGGCCGTAGATGGCGACCGGCCAACCGCCGGCGGGCGGGGTGCCGTTGGGCAGGATCAGGATCACCCCCAGCGTGTCATGGCCGTAGGGCAGCGGCGTGACCTTCGTCGGCAGCGCGGGGATGACGCCATCGGTGTTGGCCGCCAGCACGTCCTCGTGGAGACCGCCCGAGCGGTACTGGTAGCGGGGCGACTCGAAGCTGCCAAAGGCGAACTTGCCCGCGAAGCCGTTGGGGATCAGGTTGGGGGCCACGCTCGACGTCAGGTCGGCGGGGTTCACCGTGGTCTGGTTGAGCCTGACGATGCCGTTTGCGGGGCTGGCGACCGACGGCTGGACCGACGCGGCGGTGAAGACCGTGTCGGTCGGCCCCTGGTGGAAGCTCAGCCGTCGGTCGGCGACGTCGGAGAGGCCGGCCGCGGCATACGAGGAGCCGTCGTCGAGCGACCTCCGGATGCCCTCCAGGATGGCGCTCGCGGAGCGGGTCGTGAACGGCACGACGCAGGCGCCGCCGCACGCGTCAACCGGGTTGCCGGCGGTGTCCTTCACGCCCGAGGTGACGACGATGACGTACTCGCTGCGCTCCTGGAGCAGCGCGTTGGAGATGCCGCTCAGCGTGTTGAGGGCGGGGTCCCACACGAGCTGCATCAGCTGCGTCCGCCCGCCCGGCCCCTGGATGAACACGTCCGAGTCGTTGACCGAGGTCACGTCTATGGCGCCGCTGAACGGGATCGCCACGCGCGGCTGGGTGTCGAAACCGTCGAGCTTGTTGAGCATGTAGAGGCCGTCGCACAACGAGTAGTTGGTGCTGTCGCAGGCGGGGTAGTCGATGCCCTCACGCAGGTTGACGCGCTTCCCGGTGAGGTTGCCGCTGTCCGCCACCGTAAGCATGTCGTTGGGGAAGATGGCGGTGCGGTACGTGCTCCCCTGCAGCACCGAGACAGCCACGGCCGATGCCGGGGTCATCCCCATGCCGGACGCCGAGATGATGGATATCGCCGCCGCAAACGCGGCGGGCAGCCGCCGCCTGTTCATAATTCCTCCCCGCCTGAGGTGGGGGATTAGCGTAACTCAAGCGCGGAACCTGCCGTACGCGCCGTGCAGAATGAGCCAATGCGCATGATCGCCCTGCGGACGGCCCGGGCGGGGGTGCTGGCGGCGGCGTTGATGGTGGCCACCGGCACTACCTCGGCTCTCGCCACCAACGACCCCGGCCTCTCCCAGCAGTGGGCCCTGACCGGCGCGCCCAGCAGCATCCACGCGCCCGAGGCCTGGTGCAACGGACAGGGCGGCGTGCTGGTGGCGGACATCGACAGCGGCGCCAACTTCAGCCACGAGGACCTGCAGGGCAAGCTCATCCCGGGCAACGCCTACCTCGGCGGCAACGGCGACATCACCGGCAGCGGCGAGGCGGCCGTGACGGACGACAACGGCCACGGCTCAATGACCACCGGGATCATGTCGGCCGTCACGGACAACGGTAAGGGGATCGCGGGCGTGGCACCCGCCAGCCAGGCACTTATCGTCAAGGTCCTGAAGCAGGACAGCTCGGGCGAGGCGACCGGCACAGCCAACGACGTGGCCGCCGGCATCCGATGGGCGGCCGACCAACCGGGCGTGAAGGTGATCAACCTCAGCCTCGGCCCGGACGTCCATGTCCCGCTCTCCGGGCTGACCAACCCGGTCCCCCCGGCGATCCATTACGCCGTCGGCACGCGGCATGTGATGGTGGTGGCGGCGGCCGGCAACCAGTCCGGCCAGAGCAGCGACTACAAGTCTGAGACCGACGAGGCCCTGGTGGTGGGCGCGACCAACCATGACGGGTACAAAGCGTCCTACTCCCAGCCCGGCAACATCTACGCCCCCGGCGGTGACGGCGACCAGCCCAGCGACAAGACCTGGGTGATCTCAACAGGCAGCAAGAGCAGCACCGCCTACCTGATGGGCGCGGGCACGTCACTTGCGGCGCCCCAGGTCGCGGGCACCGTGGCGCTGCTGATGGGCAACGGCATGAGCGCCGCGCAGGCGCGGCAGCGCGTCCTCGACACCGCGGTCAGCCGCAACGGCGTGCGCCAGCTCGACGCGGCGGCAGCCCTCGGTTCGTCCGGCTGCGCGGCCAGCCAGGCGCCGCCACCAAGCGGGCACCTGAACACCGCCCCCACCAAGAAGACGACGGTCGCGCCAAAGACCCCCGCGGCGTCACCGCCGCCGCCGCCTCCCCCGAGCCCCAGCCCGGAGCCCAGCCCGACGCCGTCGCGGCTGTTCGGGGTGGTGCCGGATGAGGGTCCCGATG
>JAXDLV010000190.1:0-8673 GCA_034666445.1 Chloroflexota bacterium
CCCGGGCGGACCGCGGCTCGCGCTCGGGGCGGCCGTCCAGCCGCCACCCGGCGGCCATGACGAATGTCGCCGTCCACACCGCCGTCGCCAGCGCCACGTGGAGGGCGCGCAGCCCCGCCGGCAGGGCCAGGACGGCCTGGAGGGCCCCCACCGCCACCTCCAGCAGGAGCAGGAGGGACGCCAGGAGCGCCGCCCACGCCATGCGGGTGCCGCGCCACCGCCGCCAGCCGGCGTAGGCCGCACCGAGGATCGCGAAGCTACCCAGCAGCACCACGGCGCGGTGAAGCATGTGGACGTCCGTGAACACCGAACGGTCGGCAGCGCCGCACAGCGGCCAGCCCGGGCAGGCCCCGCCGGCACTGCTGCCGACGACGTACGCGCCGCTGACGACGATGAGGAAGGCGCCCGCGGCGCCGCCATACAGGTAGGCCCCGGTGCGACCTGCGGCCGGCTGTGCCCCGCGGCGCCGGTCTGCGCCGACCCGCCCGGCCCAAAGCACCACCACGGTGGCCGCCGCCAGCACCAGCAGCGCGTTGCCGAGGTGGATGGCGACGGTGAACGGCGTGTTGCCCGTCAGCACGGTGATGCCGCCCAGCACGCCCTGGAACGCGATCAACGCGAGGGTGGCGACCGCCGCCAGGGCCAGCCCGCCCGGCATGGCGACGTCGCCGGCGCGGGCCCGGCGCGCGTACATCACCGCGGCGGTCACCGCCGTGGCCAGCACCAGCAGCCCCGAGGCGGTGCCGAACGCCCGGTGGGCGTACTCGATGCTCACGTGGTAGTCGAAGAAGTTCGGCACAAGCTGCCCGTGGCAGAGCGGCCAATCGGGGCAGCCCAGGCCGGAGCCGGTGATGCGCACCACGGCGCCGAGGACGATCTGGCCGTACACCGCCACGGCGGTGGCCATAGCCAGGACCCGGAACCTGCTCATCTGTCGACTCCCTCCAGCCCGCGTGGGCTAGACGTGGATCGTGTCGTCCTTGATGCCGAGGCGGGTGTCGCGGACGGGGCGCACGGACTTGACCACCGGGACCCGGTCGAAGTTCCACGCCGGCGGCGGCGAGCTGGTGGCCCACTCGAGGGTGTTGGCCTCCCAGGGGTCGTCAGGAGTGTCGGCCGGCTTCTTGCTGAAGAACGTGGTGCTGACGAAGTTGAAGAGGAAGACCAGCACCGACAGCGCGATCAGGAAGGCGCCCATGGTCTCGATCAGGTTGATGGTGCCCCAGCCCTTGTCGGGCGTGTAGGTGGCGATCCGGCGGGGCATCTCCAGGTTGCCCAGGAGGTGCATCGGCATGAACGCGATGTTGAAGCCGAACATCATGATCCAGAACTGGAGCTTGCCGAGGCGCTCGTTGAGGAACTTGCCGGTCATCTTCGGCCACCAGTAGAAGAAGGCGGCGAACATGCCGAACACCGAGAGCCCAAACACCACGTAATGGATGTGACCGACGACCCAGTAGGTGGCGTGCAGCTGGGTGTCGACCGCGGACGAGCCGAGGAAGACGCCATCGACGCCGCCGATTACGAACATCAGCACCGCGCCCACTGCGAACAGCATCGACGCGGTGTACTTGATCGAGCCGCCCCACATCGTCGCCAGCCAGTTGAGCACCTTGACGCCCGAGGGCACCGCGATGCACATCGAGGTGAACGAGAAGAACGCCACCACCGACAGCGGCAGCCCGGTGTTGAACATGTGGTGGACGAAGACGACGAAGCCGAGGATGGCGATCGCCGACATCGAGTAGGCCATCGCCTTGTAGCCGAAGATCGGCTTGCGGCTGAACACCGGGATGATCTCGCTGAGGATGCCGAACGCGGGCAGCACCATCACGTACACCGCCGGGTGCGAGTAGAACCAGAAGATCACCTGGTAGATCAGCGCGTTGCCGCCGGCGCCGGGCAGGAAGAAGTGGGTGCCGAACTGGCGGTCCACCAGCAGCAGGGCCAGCGCCGCGGCGAGGAACGGCGAGGCCAGCACCACCAGGAAGGCGGTGATCAGCATCGACCAGGTGAAGAGCGGCATCCGGAACAGCGTCATCCCCGGGGCGCGCATGTTCAGGATCGTGACCAGGAAGTTGACGCCGCCCAGCATCGAGGAGATGCCGAGCAGGTGGAGGCCGAGGATCCAGAGGTCCTGGCCGGTGCTGCAGCTGTAGAGCTTCTCGGTGAGGGGCACGTAGCCGGTCCAGCCCGCCTGTCCCGGGCCGCCCAGGCACTGCACCGCCTTGCCGCCGATGTTGACGGTGCTGGGGCCGATGAGGAAGCCGGAGAACAGCACCGCCGCGCCCAGCGGGATCAGCCAGTAGCTGAATGCGTTGATGCGCGGGAACGCCATGTCACGGGCGCCGATCTGCAGCGGCACGAAGTAGTTGCCGAAGCCCGACCACATCGGGATGACGAACAGGAAGATCATCGTCGTCCCGTGCATCGAGAAGACCTCGTTGTAGATCTGCTGCACGTTGTTGGTGCAGTTGGGCCCGCTCTTGGCGCAGCCCAGCACGGTGGCGAGGGTCTTCATGAACTCGCTGTTGGGCGTGGCCAGCTGGGTCCGGACCAGCAGCGCCAGGATGCCGCCGACGAGGAAGAAGAAGAAGGTGGTCCAGAGGTACATGATCCCGATCTTCTTGTGGTCGACCGTGGTCAGCCAGTCGAGGATGCCCTTGTAGCTCCGGCCTGAGGTGTGAACGCGGGGTAGCGCTGCGGTCGCCATCAGCTTCCTCCTATTGCCTGGGCTGCTGGGCGTACCAGGCGTTCCAGTCCTCGGGTGTGAGGGCCAGCACGCGCACCGTCATCGTGGCGTGGCTGAGGCCGCAGAACTCGGTGCACTGCCCGTAGTAGGCCCCCGGGGCGTCAGCCTGGATCCAGGTGTGGTTGACCTGGCCCGGGATCGCGTCGAGCCGGCCACTGAGGCGCGGCACCGACCAGCTGTGGATCACGTCCTCCGACCGGATGTCCAGGTTCACCACCTGCCCGGCCGGGATGACCAGGTCGTTGGTCAGGGTGGTGTACTCGGCGTCGGCGGCCTTCACCTTCAGCTGGGCCTTCACGGTCTTGACGTTGGGATAGGCGAAGGACCATGCCCACTGGCGGCCGCTCACGGTGACGTGCATCGCGCTGCTCGCCGAAGCCGGCGCGTCGCGCAGGAAGGGCATCTGGAACAGGGTCAGCACGAAGATGCCCATCAGGATCATCGCCGGGATCAGCGTCCAGGTGAACTCGAGGGCGTTGTTGCCGCCGACCTGGCGGGGCATCTCGTCGTCGCTCCGGCGCCGGAAGCGCACCGCGGCGTAGATGATCATGCCGCAGACAATGAAGAGAACCAGCAGCGCCGGCACCATGATGATGTAGTAGAGGTCGCTGGCGTGCTGGGCCTGGGGCCCGGCGGGGTCCAGCATGCTCTGCTGCTTGCTGCTGTCGTCGGCCAGCGCGGCCGCCCCGTTGAGGAGCGCGAAGCCGCCGGAGACCAGCATCAGCGTCGCGAATCGCACCATCCCTTTCACGGCCGCGGCAGATTATATGGGTTCAGGCCGGGGCGGATGGCTAGGGGGCACAGGGGATGCCGCCGGCGCTGGTGCACGGGGTCAGCTGGGGCGCGAAGATCACCGACAGGAAGATCAGGATGACGAATCCCAGGCCGCCGATGAGGCACCCGGCGTCAGCCTGCATGGCGCCAAAGACGGCGAAAGCCAGCCGCCAGAAGTAGCTGCCGCGGGCCGCGTCGGCGTCGCTCGGTTCGGCGTCGCCTGGCGTTGTCGTCTCGCTCATCACGCCTCCTGCCCGGCGTCGCCGGGCACCTCGTCGGGGTCGTCGAACAGGAACTCCTTGACCTTGACGTACCACCACCGCGGCCGGTATTCGCGGCCCTCGAGCAGCGCGACCGTGCCCTGCCGGGCGTCCCAGCTGGCGGCGATCCAGAAGCTGATGAACACGACCACCAGGCTGAGCACCACCAGCTCCGACGCCAGGAACATCAGGGACGTGGTCAGGGGCCCGAGGTGGAGGTAGGACAGGTCGAAGCTGTACGAGTAGATCAGCGCCCCGGCCACCACCGGGAGGACGACGCCGGCGAGGTACTGCAGCCCTCGCACCGGGGCGCCGTAGTAGAGCTGGCCAAGGCCCGGGATGATCGAGATGACGCGCGCCACCGAGGGGCTGCGCCGCGGGCGCCGGGCGACCTCGGGCTGGGCGGTCGTGCTCACTGGAGCATCTTGTAGATGTAGATCGCGGTCAGCACCAGGCTGGTGATCGCCCAGATGCTGACGAACAGCATGTCGCCGGTGGTGATGTCGAGCAGCTCCGGTCCGGGGATGTATGCCAGCATCTCGAACTCCTCAGGCCTTGTGGGCCTCGTTGCCGGTCGGCAACAGGTCGTCGGGCTTGGTGTCCACCATCTCGACGTTGACGATCTTCTCGGTGCCGCTCGGGTAGCGGTCCTCGACGGCGAAGTGGAACCACACGGGCTTGGCCCCGCCGTCGACCTGGACCGTCACCACGCACATCTGCGAGGGCGGCGGCTGGCCGATCTGGCAGGCCTTCTTGGTGGGCTGGGCGGCGTCGCTGTTGGGTTCGGCGTAGTTGACGGTGACCACCTGCCACTTGGACCCCTTGTGCTCGGCCATGTAGCGAGAGGCGCTGGTGGAGCCCGTTAGGGCGATGCCGTCGTTGATGTCCTGCTGCAGGAACTCCTTGCCGGCGTCCTTGTTGCCGGCCTCGACGGCCTTCATGTAGCCCTCGACCGTTGCCACCGGGTCGGTCGCCCCGCCGCCTCCACATGCAGAGAGCACGAGTGCGAGCGCACCGACGGCCACGGCGGGTCGCCTAGCCAGCAAAGTTCTCGCCCAGGATCATGATCGCAGCGGCCTCGACAAGCACGAAAAAGGTCATCGTGATGCCCAGGAAGTCCTTCCAAGCCTGGCCTTGCATCGCCCGCCTGACCATGTAGAGCAGGCCGACAATCACCGCCGTGACAACAACGGAAACCGCGAAGAACTGGAGGTCCTGGACCTGGAAGGGCTTCACTACGGCCCCGAGGTGAAGGTCAGCGGCTGCTGGTAGTGGCGGATCCAGTGCACCATGAGGTCGACCTTGCCCTGGTTCTCGGTGTTGTCCTTGCTGAACAGGTGGGCGGCGCCCCAGGACGGCATCTTGGATTTGCCCGGGCCGCCGCCGTGGTGCTCCGAGAGCGTCCCGTAGAACACGCAGTCGTAGTAGTAGTCGTCGTTGAAGAAGCCCAGCCGGTGCTGGTCGTTCAGCGGCGGCCCGATGCCGCCCTCACCCTGCTGCCCGTGGCACTGGGCGCAGTTGTTCTTGAAGATCACGCCACCCCTGTCGACGACGTCGAAGTTGTTGACGATCAGGTTGCGGTGGGCGCCCTCGCGGTCGGTGGCCAGGCCCTGGCCGTTGTGACAGACCATGCAGCCGGTGACGTCGATCGGCTGGTCGGCGTACTGCGACGGCAGGCCGTAGGTCTTGACCATCTCCGCGGTGATCCGGTCGGGGTGGCCCTGGGGGGTGCGCTGGCTCTCGTCCATGATCAGCGGGATCCGCTGGGCCGCGACCTTGCCGCCGATCACCGCGATGTCAGGGACATGGCAGGTGATGCAGCGCTCGTTGTCGCTCGTCCCCTTCGGGTTGAGCTGCTTGATCTCCTCGGTGGTATTGGCCGGCGTGAAGCGCTTGTAGTAGGCCAGCTCGTACGGCTTCCACTCCTTGTTGTAGTCGAGGTAGAAGGCGACGGCGAGCACCGCCATCAGCGCGGCGCAGCTGAGGAAGAAGAGCTTGCTCATCCCTGGCCCGGCCTAGCCCCGGTCCCGCGCGGCGGCGCTGAGGTCGCGACTACTTGCCAAGGATCCCGTCCCAGAACCACCGCCACTCCAGGCCCCGGAAGAACGTCCCGATCAGGGCGAAGGCGACGGAGAAGACGACGAAGGTGCTGAACAGGATCATGCCGACCTTGCGGTCGCGCGGGTGCCGGGACGGGTTGCGGTCCAGGTAGGGCATCACGACCAGGCCGGCGATGACGAACGTCGGGAAGGCCACCCCCGCGGTGATCGGCGGCACCCGCGACAGCAGCTCCTGCAGGCCCAGGAAGTACCAGGGCGCCTTGCTGGGATCGGGGGTCATCGACGGGTCGGCCAGCTGCTGCAGCGGCGACTGCACCACCAGCGAGATCACCGTGAGCACGACACCCACCACCAGCGCGGCGACGAACTCGCGGTAGACCAGCGCGGGGTAGCTGGGGATGCTGCTGTCGGCGTCCTTCTTGAGCGACACCCGCGGCGCCGCGGCGGCGCCAACGGCGGGGCGGGCGGGCGCGGGCCGGGCGCCGGCTGCGGCGGTGGCCGCGGTCGCGGTGCCCCGCACCTCGGGGGTGGTGCTGTCGGGAGTGGCCACGCCCTCGGCCTTGGCCGAGGCGGCCGCCTCGGGTGCCTTGTCGGGCGCGGGCTTCTCCTCGGGGTCCGGGGTGGCGGTGGTTTCGTCAGCCATCAGCGATCCTCCAGCCTAGAGGTTCCCGGAGAAGCCGTCTTTGCGGACTCTCCAGAAGTGGATCATCATCGCGATCGAGGCCACCAGCGGCAGTCCGAGGACGTGGGCCACGTAGAAACGGAGGATGGTGGCGTCGCCGACGGCGTAGCTGCCCAGCATGCCGAAGCGCGTCTGGGGGCCGGCGACGGGCGCGTACTTGGCCATGTTGGTGCCCACCGTGACCGCCCACAGGCTGAGCTGGTCCCAGGGCAGCAGGTAGCCGCTGAAGCTGAGCAGGAGGGTGAGCAGCAGCAGGATCACGCCGATGCCCCAGTTGAACTCGCGCGGCGGCTTGTAGGAGCCGGTGTAGAAGACGCGGCACATGTGCAGCCAGACGGTGATGACCATCGCGTGGGCGCCCCAGCGGTGGAGGTTGCGCATCACCACCCCGAAGGAGACCGCGTACTGCAGGTCCTTCATGTTCTGGTAGGCGTACTGCACGGACGGCACGTAGTAGAACATCAGGAAAAGCCCGGTCACGGTGAGCAGCACGAAGAGGAAGAAGCTGATGCCGCCGAGGCAGAACGTGTAGCTGAACTTCATGTGGCTCTTGCGGATCCGCGGCGGGTGCGCGTGGAGCCAGTAGTTGGTCAGCGCGGTGCGGGTGGCGATCTTGTCGGTGAGCGGCAGGCCGTGGCGGAAGACCGACTTCCACAGCTGGACGCCGATCTCCAGCGGGAGGAAGAGCGCCTTCTTCCAGGCGGGCTGTACGGTCTGCGTGTCCTGCGCCATCTGCCTCCTAAACCGCCGTCCTATCGGTGCGGGCGACCACCTTGGAGCGGTCGACGAAGATCGTGCCGTCGGCCGCCAGGCCGACCTTCACCACGTCCATGGGCCGCGGCGCCGGGCCGAAGAAGCGGACGCCGTTGCGCAGGTACCGGGACCCGTGGCAGGGACAGCGGAACATGTTGTCCGTCTGGAACCAACGCGGCGTGCAGCCGAGGTGGGTGCAGATGAGGCTGATCGCGTAGAAGCCGTCGGGGTCGCGGTTGAGGGCGATCCGCTTGTCGCTGAAGATCGTCGTAGAGCCGACGGGGTAATCGGCGGGGGCCCCCGCCTTGAAGAGCAGGGCCTCGTCGTAGGTGACGTTGGGGATGATGAACCGCAGGCTGAGCACGAGCGCCGCCAGGTTGGCGACGCCGAACGCCACCAGGCCCACGAGGGTGAAGAAGCCCCGGCGGCTGAACAGCTGAAACTCCTCGAGGGCGCTTGTTACCTCTTTGCGCCAGTCGATGGGATTTGCGGTAGCCGTGCTCAAGGTTTCTCCATGTCGGCGAAATCAGCCCGCCGGTGGCATGGCACGTTGCCGGGTCGCGTGAAAGCGTACCCTGCCGCGAATTCGTTCGTCAATTTGAGCGTCCTCGCGGCTCAGCCGGGCGCCGCGGGGCCGTCACGGCTACGGCCTCCAGTCGAGGATGCGGCCCTGGAAGAGCTCCGTGGCGCCGCGGTCGCCTGACACGTCGAGGATGTAGGACGCCGTTCCCAGGGTCAGTCCGAGCACGTGGCCGTCGGGTGAGAAAGCCGCCGGGATGAAGTCGTCGCCGCCGCCGCAGAGCACCCGGGTCCCGTTCTCACCCTGTTTGCCGATCACCAGCTGCAGCAGCGTCCGCCGCACCAGCGGGGTGTCCACCTCGCGCCGCGACCGGGCCGCGACGACCTCGCCGGGACCGTCGACGCGGCCGTCCGCCGCCGGCAGCGCGCTGGGCAGGCGGAGGTCCTTCGTCTCCGGCCACTCACTGTGGAACTGGTTGAGGAACTGGTTCTCGGTGGCGGAGCGGACCAGCTTTGTAGCCGCCGCGGGGTCGATCACGCCCACGCCCCGGGTGCTCGTGTCAGGGGGTTCGAACCGGCCCGGGACCTTGAACAGGAAGCGGCCCTCCGCCAGGGGCACGACCTCGGCGTGGCCGCTGGGCGGCGCGCCGCCCTGCCAGGCGTCGGTGGGGGCTGCCCCGGGGTTGAGCGCGTCGACCAGGCGCAGGGCGACCGTGCCGGGGGCCCCCGGCGGGTTGACCACCAGGAACGCCACCAGGTGGTGGTCCGCCGAGATCGCCCCCGCCAGGATCTCGGGACGTGGGACGCCCGGCGAGGGCGACGGCGCCGCGGCGGGCGAGCCGGCGGGCGACCCCGCCGGGGCCGGGCTGGCGG
>JAXDLV010000191.1:0-3323 GCA_034666445.1 Chloroflexota bacterium
ATCTACGGCCTCGCCAACCTGCGCGAGAGCAAGACGGGGCGGGCGTTCTTCGCGGTGCGGGGCTCTGAGGTGGCGGCGTCGTCGCTGGGGATCGACGTCACCCGCTACAAGCTGCTGGCGTTCCTCATCGCCGGTGGGATCGCCGGTGCCGCCGGCAACCTGGCGATCATCCAGGGCGCCGCCGTGCCGGACTCGTTCAACTTCCTGACGTCGCTCTTCTTCCTCTCGGTCGCGGTGGTCGGAGGGCTGTTCTCGCTCGGCGGCGCGATCGCGGCGGCACTGGTCTTCGCCGGGCTGCACGAGGTGTTCCTCCGGGTCCACCAGCTGAACGGCTTCCTCGAGATCGTCGCCGCGCTGGTGTTGCTGGTGGTCCTGCTGGCCTATCCCGGCGGGCTCGCGGCCGTACCGGCGGGCCTGGCTCGGGCGTGGGGTTGGTTCGACGCCAACACGCCGGTTGGTCCCGCCTTCGCCGGCGTCCGGCGCCTCCTACAGCCAGTTGGGCGCGGCCTGCGTGCGGCGGCCGACGCCGTCGGGAGCGCGCTGGCGCCGCCGCGACGCTGGATCGCTGTCCGGGTCAACGCCCTCACCACGCGGGCCGGGGATGCGTTTGGCCGGGTGCTCAGTGGCGGGCGCAGGACCACCACCGTTGCCGTGCAGCCGGCAACTCCCGTTGCGTCGACCAACGGCCACGGCCCGACGACCGCGCCGGCCTGGGAGGGCTTCACGCCGAAAACGCGGCCGGGGATCGGTGACCCGAGGCCGGAGAAGACCGTGCTCCAGGTCAGCGACGTGACCGTGCGGTTCGGGGGCCTGACCGCCGTGTCGGCGGTCAACCTGGCCCTGCGTGAAGGCGAGATCGTCGGCCTGATCGGCGCCAACGGGGCCGGCAAGACCACCCTCTACAACGTCATCTCGGGGCTGGTGACACCGGTGGCGGGCCGGGTGCACATCCTCGGCACCGACGTCACCCGGACCCCGGTCCACCGGCGGGCCCGGCTCGGGATCGCCCGCACCTTCCAGGAGATCCAGCTCTTCCCCCAGCTGAGCGTCTTCGAGAACCTCATGGTCGCCACCCACCTGCGCAACCCCTCCCACCTCCACCAGCACGTACTGGTCACGGGCGGGGGCCTCAAGTCGGAGGCGGCCGCCCGCGAGCGGGTGCGGTCGGTGCTCGACTTCCTCGGTCTTCGCCACCTCGCCGACCGGCGCATCACGGACATCTCCTTCGGCCTTCTGCGGATGGTGGAGGTGGCGCGGGCGCTGGTCACCGGCGCCCAGGTCATCCTGCTGGACGAGCCCGCCTCGGGGCTGGACAACGTCGAGAGCGATCGCCTGGCCCAGCTCCTCCTGTACATCCGCGAGGAGCTGAGCGTCAGCATGCTGGTCGTGGAGCACGACATCAGGACCGTCCTGGCATTGTCCGACTACATGTACGTCCTCGACCAGGGCGAGCTGATCGGTGAGGGGCGGCCGGAGCAGGTCCAGCGCTCGGAGCGCGTGATCGAGGCCTACCTCGGCGAGGCGGTGGCGCATTGATGACTCGCTGCATCGGCCTGGCGGTGGTCGTCCTGGGTGTCGGCGCCTGCGGAAGCAGCTCCGTCGCGGGTATCGCCGGCACGCCGTCCAGCAGCGCGAGCGCCGGACCCGGGGCGACCCTGGGCGCGACCCCCGGTGCCAGTGGCCCCGCCTCGCCCGGCGCCGCCGGGGGCGGCGGAGGCGGAGGCGCGGGGATGGGTGCCGGCGGGTCGGGCGGCGCCGGCACAGTTGGTCCCGACGGCAACGTGGTGCCCTCGTCCGATCCCAGTGTGACCGTCACCCTTGGCAAGGCCTGCGTCGTGGTCGGCAACGCCCAGACGATGCACGTGCAGACCTATCCCGGCGCCCTGCTGTCCTACGACACCCAGTATTCAGGCGACAAGTTCGGCTCGACGCAGGGTGGCAAGGGCAGCGGCCAGGTTGATTCGACCGGCAGCTTCGACGCCAGCTGGACCGTGCTTCCCGGTACGCCCAACGGGGTGGCGCGGATCGACGTGGCCGCCAACGCGGGACCGAACATGAGCGGCTTCGGCCATGCCACGTTCACGGTCGCGTCGTCGTGCTAGGGGAGGTGGACTGATGGACCTGCTCGACGTCAAGGGTATCGATGTCGCCTATGGGCCCATCCAGGCGCTACGCGGGGTGAGCCTGCAGGTGGGCGCGGGCGAGATGGTCGCCCTGCTGGGGCCAAACGGCGCCGGCAAGACGACCACCCTGAGGACCCTGTCGGGCCTTATGTCGCCACGGGCCGGGAGCATCAGCTTCGAGGGCAAATCGATCGCCGGGATGCCGGTCCACAAGGTCGTCGAGACCGGTGTGGCGCACGTCCCCGAGGGCCGGGAGCTGTTCCCGACCCTCACGGTGGTGGAGAACCTGAAGCTTGGCCACTGGGTGCGGCGCAAGAACCGCGCCGAGTTCGCCGAGCGCCTCGAGCAGGTCATGGTGTACTTCCCCAAGCTGCGCCAGCGGGCGTCCCAGCATGCCGGGACCCTGTCGGGGGGCGAGCAGCAGATGCTGGTGGTGGCCCGCGGGCTGATGTCGGCGCCCCGACTGCTGCTGGTCGACGAGCTGTCGCTGGGACTGGCGCCGATCATCGTCAACCAGCTCTTCGAGATCCTTCAGGAGGTCAACCGGGCCGGGACGTCGATCCTCCTGGTCGAGCAGTTCGTCCACCTGGCCCTCCTGCACACCGACCGTGCCTACGTCCTGGCCAAGGGCGAGGTCCGCGTCGAGGGCAGGAGCAGCGACCTGGCGGCCGACCCCGCGCTGCTCGCCAGCTACCTGGGCGGGACCGAGCCGGCGGCCGAAACCCTGGTGTCAAAGCCGCCGTCGCGGGCGAAGGCGAAGAAGAGCACGCCCAGGGCGGCCCCGGCCACCAGGGCCAAGCCGGCCGCGGCCACCAGGGCCAAGCCGGCCAGGGCCAGGTCGGCCCCGACGAGCACGGCCAAGCCGCCCGCGGCCAGCACGGCCAAGCCGGCCGCGGCCAGCAGGGCGAAGACCGCCGCCGGGAAGCCTGCCCGCCCTCGTCGCGGCTGACCCGGCTCGCCCCCGCGGCGATGATTGGTCCGTGACCGCCCCTCCCCAGGCACCCGCCGTCCTGCAGCTCCCCGGCCTCGTCGCCGCCGGGCTTCGCCATGGCTTCACCACCCGCGCCCACGGCGACTTCGCGTGGCCGGCGCTGCAGGACGACGCCGGCCGGGCGCGGCTCGCGGCGCTGGGTGAGGAGGTCGGCTTCGATCCCACGCTGCTGGGCACCCCCCAGCCCGCCCACCGCGTCGGTGGCGCCG
>JAXDLV010000192.1:0-4789 GCA_034666445.1 Chloroflexota bacterium
GTGGAACAGCGCGTCGCGGCCGGGCCGGCGGCCCGCCGCGAGCGCCGGGGCCAGCGTCGCCACCCCCAGCGCGGTCACGGTCATGGCCCACCCGGCGGCCAGCGTCTCGAGGCCACCCGCCAGGCAGACGTTGACCATCGCCGCCTGCGCCAGCATCAGCCAGCCGAGCGGGAGCGGCTGCCGCCGCATCGGGTGCAGCAGCCACGGCAGGCCGATAAGCAGCCCGACGCCGAGCCCGATGATGGCGAACGACAGCCCCAGCGGGTCGGCGCGGAGGACGAGGTCGATGTTGGGCAGCGGCTGGTAGATGGGCAGGACCAGCGAGCCGGGGGCGCTCAGCTGCCACAGGCGCACCAGCAGCCCGAGCGCCCCCGCCTCAGCGAGGACGAAGACCGCCCCGATCGGTCGCAGCATCAGCATCAGCCCGGCCGCCAGCCGCAGGAGGCAGGGCGCGACGACCTGGAGCTGCAGGGACAGGGTCGGGAGGCGCGCGTGGGCCGGCCCCGCGGCGGAGCCGTGTCGGTCAGTGGCGGCTCGACCCGGCGGCGCGGGCGGCGGTGCCGGTGCCGCTGCCGGAGCTGACCTCCAGCGTGTTGGCGCAGTAGGGGCAGAGTCGCCAGCCAAGCCGCACCGAGTGGTGGCACTCGGGGCAGCGCTTGGCGAAGCGCGTCTGGCAGTACGGGCAGAGTACGTAGTCGTGCTCGATCTCGCGGCCGCAGGCGGGGCAGGGGCGGGTGTCCTCCTTCTGCGCCGTCGACGTGAGCGCCTCGGCCTCGAGCTCCAGCGAACGGTGCTCGGCCAGCGTCATCGACGGCCGGACGAGCATGTACACGATCAGGCCAAGCAGCGGAACCAGGAGGTTGATGGCCATCGAGAAGAGATGAAACCCAGGGTCCTCGCTGCGGCTGCGCGCATCCTTCAGCGCCCAGTACGCCAGCGCCAGCCAGAGAACCACGCCGTAGACGATGCCGATGACGACCAGCGGTCCGAGGCGGCTAAGCACTGGTGAAGGCTTCCTCCAGAATCACGAGGCGATCTCGAGCGGTTTGCAGGTCGTCGCGGGCCTGCTGAACGACTTCCGGCCTGGCCTTTGCGACGAAGTCGTCGTTCGCCAGCCGCGCTTCTAGCGCCACGATCTTAGCCTTTGTCTGCTCCAGCTGTCGCTCCATCCCGGTGCGGTCCGTTTGGCCCGCGCCGCCACCCTCCCCGGCCGCGACCGGGGCGGACAGCCTGACCTCCAGGCCCGACACGACCACGGTGGCGGCGGCGTCGACACTCTCCGCGGGCTGCACCCCCGCCAGCCGGGCCAGGGCGGCCCGGCCGAAGTCGGACTCCAGCAGCTCCTGCCCCGGCAGCGCGGCCACCCTGCGCACCGCCATGCCCAGGTCCTGCCGGCGCGACGACCGCAGCCCGCCCGCCGCCTCCCGGACCGCCTTCACGGCGTCGAAGAGGACAGTCATCTCGGTCTCGAGGCCCTCGTCGCGGAGGCCCAGCGACACCGGCCAGGGGCTCTCGGCGCGGCGGGCAATCAGGGGCTCGCCGCCGGCGTCCAAGCGCTGCCACACCGCCTCGCTGATGAAGGGCGTGAAGGGGTTGAGCATCACCACCAGCGAGCGCACGACATGGACGGCCACCGACGAGCTGGCGACACGCGCGGGGTCGGCGGCGTCCTCGGCGTGGAAGGCGGGCTTGGCGGCCTCCAGGTACCAGTCGGCGAACTCATCCCAGGCGAAGCGCCGGATGGCCTCGATCGCGGTCCCGGGGTCCCAGCCGTCCAGTGCGCCGGTGACCTCGTCGATGAGCGCGTCCAGCCGCGACAGGATCCAGCGGTCAAAGGGCGTCAGTGCCCCCGCCGCGGCGAGCTCAGCGGCCGGCCGCGTCACCACCCCCTCGGCGGCGCCCAGCACCAGCCGGGAGGCGTTCCAGATCTTGTTGGCGAAGTTCTTGTAGCCCTCGATCTTGGCCTCGTCAAAGCGCACGTCCTGGCCCCTCAGGGCGACCTCGGCGGCCCAGGCGCGGACGGCGTCGGCGCCGTATTTGTCGATCATCTCCAGCGGGTCGACGCCGTTGCCCTTCGACTTCGACATCCGCTGGCCGTGCCGGTCCTGGATCACGGCGTTGATCAGCACGGTGCTGAACGGGATGTCGCCCATGAACCGCAGCGAGGTCATGATCATCCGCGCGACCCAGAGGAAGATGATCTCGCGCGCGGTGCCGAGCATGGCCGTGGGGAAGAAGGCGTCGAGGTCCTCGCTCGGCGCGGGCCAGCCCATCGTGGCAAAGGGCCACAGGGCTGACGAGAACCACGTGTCGAGGACATCGGGGTCCTGCCGCGTCTTCACCTTGCCGCATACCGGGCAGGCCTCAGGCTCGTCCACCGACGCCCAGGCGTGGACCCCGGCGCCGTCATGGCCGGCGGCGTTGTCGCAGTAGTAGATCGGGATGCGGTGGCCAAGCCACAGCTGGCGCGAGACGTTCCAGTCGCGCAGCCCCGCCATCCAGTCGAGGTAGACCTTGGTGTAGCGGCGGGGGACGAATTCCACGCGGCCGTCCTCGACGACCTTCACGGCGGGGTCGCGCAGCTCCGGCATCGCGCACCACCACTGCTCGTCGATGAGCGGCTCGATCACCTCGCCGCAGCGGTCGCAGTGGCCCACCTCGTGGGCGTACGGCTCGGTCCGCACCAGGTGCTCGCGGTCGCGCAGCATCTCCACCACGCGGTCGCGCGCCGTCGGCGCGTCGCGGGTGCGGAGCTCGTCTGGCACCCATTCGTCGCTCACGATGTTGCCGGCCTTGTCGATGCAGGTCAGGATCTCCAGCCCGTGGCGCTGGCCGATCTCGTAGTCATTGGGGTCATGCCCGGGTGTGACCTTGAGGGCGCCCGTGCCGAAGTCCTGCTTGACGTAGGCGTCGGCCACCACCGGCAGCTCGCGGCCCACGATGGGCAGCCGCGCCATCCGCCCTACGAAGCGGCGGTACCGCTCGTCATCGGGGTTCACCGCCACGCCGGTGTCGGCCAGCATGGTCTCCGGCCTGACCGTGGCCACGGTCAGGGCGCCGTCGCCATCCGCCATGTCGTAGCGGATGTAGTAGAGCGTGTCCATGTGCTCGCGCCAGTCGACCTCGAGGTCGCTGATCGAGGACTGGCAGCGCGGGCACCAGTTGACGATCCGCGGACCGCGGTAGATCAGGCCGTCGTCGTACAGGCGCACGAACGCCTCGCGCACCGCGCGCACGTAGGCGTCGTCCATCGTGAACCGCAGGCGGCTCCAGTCGGCGATGTAGCCCAGGCGCTTGAGCTGGTCGACGATGCGGGCCCCGACCTGGGCGTACCACTCCTCCACCACCTTCTCGAAGCCGGCCCGGCCGAGCTGCTCCTTGGTGCGGCCCTCCGCGGCCAGGCGCTTCTCGAGCACGTTCTGGGTGGCGATGGCGGCGTGGTCCGTGCCCGGCAGCCAGAGGACCTCGTAGCCACGGAGGCGTTTGTAGCGGACGTAGATGTCCTGGACGGTGTCGTTGGTGGCGTGCCCCAGGTGCAGCTCGCCGGTGACGTTGGGGGGCGGCATCACGACGCTGAATTTGGGTCGCCTGGACTTCGGGTCCGCGGTGAAGAGGCCCGCGGCCTCCCACTCGCGGTACATCCGCTGCTCGACCTCCTGCGGCCTCCACGCCTTGTCCATGTCCATGTCCATCGCTAGCGAAAGCTTACGGGCCGACCGGCGGCCGGTCGGCGGCCCGGGGCGGCGGTCAGAAACCGCCGGTCGGAAGTACGGCGCTGAACTCCACGGTGTCGGTGGGCACCACCACGGTGACCGGCTTGCCGTAGTCCTTCAGGTCGATCGTCGGCCGCGACGGCGGCGGGGCGCCGCTTGGCAGTGGCGACGCGGGCGCCGCCGGCGTCGCGGTGCTGCCCTTGCAGCGGCCGCGGTCGGCGCCGGGCCCGGGCGTCTGGTCGCCGTTCACCCTGATCCTGGTGATGACATGGGGGGCGTCCACGGCGACGAACAGGCTGCGTGGCGTGCCCCCTGGGTTCTCGCCTCGGTCGATGACCTCGACCGACCTACGGCCGCCGACATCCACCGTAGGCCCCTTGGAGAGCGTGCCGTGGGCGTCTAGGCAGTCCGCCAGCGCCGCGGGCCTGAGGTTGTTGTTGGTGTCCTGGGGGGCGAGCAGGTCGGCGCCGACGACCCAGTGGTCACCCACCCGGTCGAGGGTGGCCTGGCGGATGCCGGCGGGGACGTCGCGGAAGAGCAGGGCGAACACGTCGCGCCCCTTCACGTAGCTCCGCCCCCCCGCGACCACCACCTCGAAGCGGGCATCGCCCGCGGTCCCCGTCCCCGTCGCGGCGCCGTCGGCGTCGAGCGAGATGTCGTAGCTGACAGCGCCGAGGTCGCTGTCGGTGCCGCTGATCAGCAGCTCCACCGTCTTCAGGCCCGCGATCTCCTGCTTGGCGTCCGCCAGCAGCTGCTCAGGGCTCCGGGCCTCCTCGCCGGCAGCCGGTGAGCCGCCCACGACGGGGAGGTCGCACGCCGCCAGCGTGCTCGCAAGCAGCACCAGGGCGACCCCCGCGCGCCAGCTCGACCCGATCGACAACCGCTGCACCTCCACTCTGCCGGGAGCCAACCCTACCCGACCGTGTCGGGCCGCCCGCGGGGCGCGGCGCCTACAGCCGGGGCAACCGGAAGCGGCGCCAGCGAACCGCCTGGATCACGCCGAGCGGGGCGGCCAGGAGCGCCACCCGGAACACCACGCCCGCCACGAAGACCGGCCTCGGGCCGCTCTTCGTGGC
>JAXDLV010000193.1:0-7728 GCA_034666445.1 Chloroflexota bacterium
GCTCCGTGACCAGTCCCTTTGCCAGCGGGTTGCCATTGGCCGCGGCGTCGTTGAGGAGGCCGGAAAGGGCCTGCATCTGGGCGGACTTCGCCATCATCGACAAGCCCGTCTGGCCGGCTTGGCCCATAGCGGCCTGCCCCAGCATGTTGCCGCCGAATTCGGCCAGCATCTTCTGCACGGTGGCAGCATCCCCGTTCGCCAGCGCCGTGCGCATGTCGTCGGCCCATTTGTTGACGCCGTCGACGAAGCCCTGGCGGGCGTCCTCGAGCGATGGCATGATTCCTTCTTTCGCAGCCATGTCCCGCAGGGCCTGGTACTGGGGTGAGTCGCTGGTGTAGAAGTTGACCGCCGTCTTGACGCTGTCAACAGTCCCGGTGAAGACCTTGACGAACGCGTCCGTCGCCTGACCCAGGGCAGTCCCGCCGTTTTCCCATATTTGCCCCGGGACGTTGCCCAACCAGCTTGCCTGGCCCGCCAGCGAACGGACGTTATCCATGGTGGTGGTCTGGTGGAAGCCGGACTGCCGCCACCAATCGTCAAAGCCCACGTCGCTGCCGCCGTGCGCCTTCGTGTACGCCTGGTGGTACTTGTCGTACCGCTCCTGCTCCGTCGGCTGAGGCTGCCCGCCAACGGTGGAGCCCGCGAGGGTCCCCCCCGCGCCCGCCAGGCCCGCGCCCGCGCTGGTGGTAATCACCCCGTATCCGCCACCGTTGAGCCAGGCCCAGGGGTCTGCGCCGTTCTCCCGCCAGCCGCCGTCAGCGGCCAGCGCGCGCAGCTCGTGAGAGACGGCGACCAGGAGCGCGCCACCCAGGACGAGCAGGAATACCGCCACGCTGGCGCCACCCTGGCGGCGGGTCAGGACGAAGGCCAGGGCGGCGGCGCCGACGCCCGCGAGGACCTGGAGCCCGGGGTTGGTTATGAGGTAGGCCGCCGCCAGGCCCGCGGCGACACCCAGCAGGACCACGCTGAAGGTACTCTCGGTTGGCGGCTTCTTGCGGTCCGGGACCACCGCGCCGATGAGCTTGCGCCAGGCCAGCATCAGCAGCCCCGTCACGATCGGGCGCAGGCCGCCGGCCAGCAGAGCCAGCACGCCAACGGCGAAGACCGCGCTGACCGCGGCGCTCAGCGCCGCCGACGCGATCATCGACCCCGCGACACCCCACAGCACGTGGCCCAGCGCGGTGTCGCCGTCGCTCCGCAGAAGTCCCGCCAGCGAGGCCGGGAAATCCCTCAGGTCACGCCAGAACTTGGGGCCACCCACCGACATCCGGTACGCCAGCAGCCCGAACAGCACAGCCATCGCGACCGCCCAGAAGATGCTCCCCGTGACGCTGTTGGTCGTGCCCACCGCTGGCGCCCCCGGGGGCACCTTGCCGACGCCGTCATAGACCACGGCGACAATGACTATGTTGGCGATCCAGGAGATAGCCGCCCCCAGGACCATGAAGATGATCGCGATCTTGAGGTCGGTCTTGGCCCACTCCACCGTGCCCCGGCCCAGCGCCTTGAGCTGGTCGACCGCGGTCAGCTCCACCGCCGAAGGAACCTCCTCGACGACCGGCTCGGGGACCGCTGTCAGGGCTTCACCGAGGAGTCGACGATGACGAACCCGCCGGAGTAGGGCACCCCGTTGAGCTGGACGCGCTGGATCCCCGCCGCGCGCGGGCAAGACCGGGCTGCACGTTCCAGGGGCGATTCATCGCGGTAAGCACCACCACTATACCGATCAGCACCCACCAGGTAGGGAATCGGCAACTCTGGGGCTGCGCGGCGGCGTCGGATCAGGCCCGAGGTATAACAACGGCAGCTCGCCGCGGGGCCGGGCCGGACGGGAGATCTGGAGCCACATCCAGCGTGGCGGGGTCAGGAGGAGGACGCCGCCCGGCGGTAGTGGTGCAGGGCCACGGCCGCCAGCCACGTCCAGGCCAGGACCAGGGCGACCCAGAAGAACAGGACGAGGACCGGCTCGCTCGACCCGCTGGCGAGGCCGAAGAAGCCGGCCAGGAAGATGACGCCGGTGGCGATCGAGGCGGCTGCCCAGCGCGGGCGATTCTCCGCGGCGAAGCGGCGAGCCATCACCATGCAGCACGCGATGAGGCCGATGAACCCGGCGGCGGCGAAGACGATGTGGAGAATGCCGTGGGTGGTGACGGTTGTGGGGCGACCCGCCGGCGTCCCCACCGGGAACCCGGTCATGGGGTCGGCGATGAAAAGGCCCGCGCCGACCAGTCCGACGCCGTAGATCCCCAGCAGGATCGGGGCCCAGGTCGCCCCCCGCCCGCCTGTGAGGGCACGGCGGAGACCGACGGCACATGCGATGACCATGGCGCCCGTCAGAAGGAAGTTGACCACCTGGACCCAGCCGAAGTCGCCGTTGCTGAGAAGGCTGGCGTCGTGGCGGATGAGGTCGAAGCCGGGGCGCAGGAATGCCTGCGCCAGCACGACCATGACATAGAAGGGGCCCGCGACGAGGCCGTAACCCAGGAGGCTCCGCGTCAGCCGTTGTGCGGGTGTGCACTCGGTGGGGGAAGGGGCCCGCCCTGCCTCTGTCTCTGCCATCAGTGTTGCCATCTGGTATACCTCCTCCGGGGCACGCCCCGTACTAGACTGATCAGTACGCAGACTACCACCTTGCGTACTAGACCGTCAAGTACTAGACTGACGGCAATGAGTGTCGCTTCCACATCCAAAACCGCCGGTTCAGCTCGCAAGCGCGCCCCCAGGCTGGGCAGCGCGGACACGATCCGCGAAGCCGCCGCGGGCCTCTTTCTCAGCCGCGGCTACCAGGGCACCAGCATCGACGAGGTGGCGGCCAGGGCCGGCGTCTCCAAGCAGACGATCTACACCCACTTCGCCAACAAGGACGACCTCTTCCAGGACCTGGTGCTGGGCAACGCCGGCCGTGCTGAGGCGTTCGTGAGCGAGATGCTGGCGGGGATCGAGGAGGCAGGCGACCTCGAGGCGTCCCTCCGGGAGCTCGCCCGCACCTACGTGCGCTTTGTCATCCGCCCGCAGGTGCTGCAGCTCCGCCGTCTGGTCATCGCCGAGGCCGCCCGCTTTCCCGACCTGGCGCGGGCCTACTACGAACGAGTGCCGGCGCGCGTGTACGCCGCGATGGCCCAGCTCTTCGCGCGCCTCTCAAAGGCGGGCAGGCTGCGGGTCGACGATCCCGGGGCCGCGGCACATCATTTCGCGTGGCTGACCCTCGGCCAGGCGATGGACCAGGCGATGTTCGGGGTCGCCGAGGCAGACGTGGCCGCTGGTGACCTCGATCGCATGGCGGATGCGGCCGTCGCGGTGTTCCTCGCCGCGTACGGTGCCCCGACCTCGGCTGGTCGGGGCTCGCGCCGCCGCTAACGCAACCGGAGGGGGATACCCTTGGCTTCTCAGTCGCGCATCCGTCACCATGGCGATGCCGGCTCACCGAAGCGTTCACTGGAGGGCGGCGCGATGCTGAAGTTCAACAACATGATGCTGGGGACCGAGAACCTGGAGGCGATGGTCGCCTTCTACACCAAGGTGCTGGGCAAGCCGATGTTTGAGGACGGAGGGTTCACCGGCTGGGGGAGCCCGGACGGCGGCAACATCAGCATCGGGCACCACTCCGAGGTCCACGGCAAGGCGGCCGAGCCCGCCCGCGTAATCTGGTTCTTCGAGGCCGCCGACGTCAAGGCAGAGTTCGAGCGCGTCAAGGGCCTCGGCGCCGAGGTTATCAAGGAGCCCTACGAGATGGCCGATGGCTACTGGCTGGCCACCCTGGCCGACCCCGACGGCAACTACTTCCAGCTGTCCACGCCGTACGACGAGATGTCAGAGGGATCCTGACCGCCGTCCGGAACTGCAAGATGGATTGACGCTCCTCGGAGGCGTGGCGAGTGAACGCGGATACTGGGAAACGGCGTGTGGTTTTTGCGGTGACCGCGCTGGCGTTTGTAGGTATTGCGGTAACGATCTGGTGGGTCAGACGCCCCGAGGAACAGGTCTCCGTCCGCACCGGGGCGGACTGCCCCAAACCGACCAACATGATCAGCACATCCTCCTCGCCTGGAACCACCGTGCCTGACAACGCCTCAGAGGTGGTGAGTCTTGATCGTCTCCCGGATCTGGGCGGCGCGCCGGAAGGTGCAGAGGAGCTGGTATCCGCCGCCCGTAGCTGGGGTCGGAGTCACCCAGACGATTTCGGCGGCGTGTTCCTCGCCGGAAGTCACGTCTACGTGGTAATGGCCAGATCACCTCAGCAGAATCTCGCCGACGTAAGAACGCACGTCGACCACCCGGACCAGCTCCGAGCAGTGGCTGGACATTACTCACTCGTCGCTCTACAGGAGATCGCGGAGCGGATAGGTAGCGATCGGACCACGCTTGAGGCGGAGGGCATTCACCTATCGAGCTGGGGTGCGGACGAGTACCACAACGGTGTTCGGGTCTCGGTATCAGACTCCAACCCGACTACAGCACAGCGGCTCATTGACAGGTATGGCCAGGCGGTTCGGGTGGACTTAGGGGTCACCATCTGTGCGCTGTGAGGGTCCGCGTGCCGGCCCCGGGGGGCGGCCCCCGATGTTTGTGCCGCGAACCGCGGCGTAGGAATCTAGGTTCCCAACTTCGGATCGTCGTGCCTCACCGCCCGTCGCCGGCCGCCGGCCGCCGTAACCTAAGTTCATGACCCTTCGGCCCCGCGACTTCCTGGCCGGACGCATCCTGATGCTCGCGTTTCTTCTGATCCTGGTGAGCCGGGACGTGGCCAACCTGCTTGCCGATTCCCCGGCGGCCGCGCAGCTGACTCTGTCACTCGTCCTGGTGGCAGCCATCTGCCTGGTGTACGGGTGGTTCTGGCTTAGGGTCGCGGGGGCGGACAGCACCCTTCGAGCGGGCGTCGCAGTAGTGGTCCTGACGGCGTTGGTCGTCGTTTACACGCTGTCTGATCCCAGCCTCAGCTATCCCTTCTACTACTCCTTCTATTACTGCGCGCTCGTTGCCGGCGCCGCGTTCTCGTGGCGTTGGGGCATCCTGGCGGTCGCAGCCGTCACCACTGTTGCGGCCACCGCGGTAATCGCCGAGGGCAGCCGGGGTACGGTCATATCGGACTTGGTACTGGTGATGCTCCTGCTGGGCGTTGGAGCGGTCGCTGTGCGGCGGCACGTGGCCAATTTCGTGCAGCTGCGCCTCGCCCGTGAGGAGATACGGCGCCTCGCGATCGCGGAGGAGCGGCTCCGCCTTTCCCGCGACCTGCATGATCAACTGGGACAGTCACTGACCACCGTGGTCCTACAGAGCGAGGCCCTCCGGCTCGAGCTGGGCGAGACCCGCGACGCTGCGAGTCAACGCGCTGGCACTGTGGCCGACACGGCACGGTCCGCCCTGGACGCGATGCGGGACGTTGCGGCCGGTTACCGTCACCCCGAGTTGGCAGCGGAGTTGATGGAGGCACATCGAATGTTGGAGGCGTGCGGGGTTCGCTCCCACCTCACGGTCGCCGAGGACGCCGGTGCCGGCGCCGACCCAACCACGGCGTGGGCGGTGCGCGAGGCGGTCACCAACGTCCTCCGTCATAGCGGGGCGCGGAATTGCTGGATCGACCTGCGGCGGAGTCCCGATGGCATCGAGCTGTCAGTTACAGACGATGGGCGCGGCGCTGGCGACACCATTGGTGGCAGCGGGCTGGCCGGTTTGCGGGAGAGGGTAGAGGCGGTCGGAGGTCGGGTGACCACCGACTCGAAGCCAGGAAAAGGGTTCCGCCTCCAGGTGCGGCTTCTGAGCGTGGAATGATCCGGGTCCTGCTGGCGGAGGACCAGACCCTGCTGCGCGAGGCGCTGGCCTCGATCCTCGCGCATGAGGACGACCTCGAGGTGGTGGGCGAGTTGAGTAGGGGAGACGGTCTCGTGGAGGCGGTCGATCAGCTCCGCCCAGACGTGGTGCTGGTCGACATCGAGATGCCCGGTACGGATGGCCTAACCGCGACCGAGCGCCTCCATGCTCACCGCCCGGAATGCCGGGTCATCATCCTCACCGTGTACGGCAGACCCGGGTACCTCGACCGCGCGATGCGAGCGGGCGCCGCGGGCTTCATCCTCAAGGACGCCTCGCCAGCCGACCTTGTAGGCGCCATCCGTCGGGTCGTCGCCGGGGAGCGAGTGATCGATCCCCGCCTCGCGGTCGCTACCGCCGAGCATGGTCGAAACCCCCTCACGCCGAGGGAGCGAGAGATCTTGGCGCTGAGCGCCAGTGGCGCCACAGCGGCGGACGTAGCGTTGAGCTTGGGGCTGTCCGAAGGGACGGTCCGCAATCACCTGTCGGTGGCGATCCACAAGCTCGAATCCCGCACCAAGGTCGAAGCCGCGCGCACGGCGGAGGAACGGGGCTGGCTCTGACCTGACAAGTGTCACGGCTGACGCCGTGACGCATGCGACTTCCGCTGTGGACACGCCTGGCCTAGCGTGACGGACATGAGCTGGGATAACGGCGGGATGCTGTTCGAGGGCGGCGCATACATCTCCCCAGATCGGCGCTGGCGTTGGGATGGGGCTGCATGGATCCCCAACCTTTCGCAGATCAACTGGCAGTGGCCCGGGGCACGGGCGGCAAGGCCAGCAGACATCGCGGTGGTGGTAAGCGTCGCCATCGTAAGCGTGCTTTTCGACCTCGCTGTCCGCTCCTGGACGCTGGGACTGGCTTCCACAATGTGCGCGGTCGCTGTAGCCGTGTCCCTGGTCGCCACCCGCCGCGTGCGCAACCGCTGGGCGTTGGGTGCCATAGCCCTCGCAGGCGTCTTCGCCAGCTGCTGGTCGGTCCGCGCGAGCGCGTGGGTGCTGGTCCCGGACCTGCTGGCGGTGGTGCTCCTGCTGGCCCTGGCGGCCTGGCTGGCAACCTCGGGCAGTCTGCTCGACTTCCGCACCAGCCAGCTGCTCCGGCTCGCGGGCTTCTCGCTCGTGCATGTCCTGTCGGCCGTGAGTTTCGTCTCGCGGCCGCTGGTCGAGCGATGGCGGGTGGGAAGCCCGAGACGGCGGAAGGACCTCGTCTCGACCGTCCGCGGCTTGGCGATAGCTCTGCCGGTCGTGGGTGTCGTCGGGATATTGCTGGCCTCCGCTGACCCGGTATTCGCCTCGTTCTTCAACATCAACGTGGACGCCGGCGACATCGCGCTCCATGCACTGTTGCTGGCTGTCGGAGTCGTCGTCGCGGGTGCCCTGCTCAGGGCCGCTTCGACCGACCACCCTGACCAGGCGCCCCGACAGTGGCACGGCGGAACAGCAGAAGCGCTGGTCGTGATGGCCCTGCTGGATGGCCTGTTCGTCGTCTTCGCCGTGGCCCAGGGGGTCGCGGCAACGCAGGCCGGCCAGGCGACAATCCAGGCCGCCGGCGTCACCTACTCCGACTACGCGCGGTCAGGGTTCTTCCAGCTGCTGTGGGTGGCAGGGATCACGCTGGTCGTACTGATGACGGTCCGTGCGGTGGTCCGGCCGGACGGCGCCCGGCAGAGGGCCGCGTACGTCGGGCTCGCCGAGCTGGGTGTGGTACTGGTGCTGGTGATCATCGGCGTCGCGTCTCAGCGGCTCAGCCTGTACGAGGACGCCTACGGCTTCACCATGCTTCGCCTCTACAGCCACGCGTTCGCGCTCTTCGCGGGCCTCGTTTTCGTCGTCGTGGGGGTCGCTTTCGCGAGACCCCCGCGCCGCAATTGGCTCTTCGCGGCGGTCGGTGGGATCTCGCTCCTGATGGTGTTGGGAC